>DALYIW010000013.1:0-46644 GCA_031970155.1 Coleofasciculaceae cyanobacterium CTOTU46601
TGGATTTACAGCGTCAATTTGAGACAGCTAATCAACAGCGAGAGCAGTTACATTCTCAAGTATCACAACTCCAAAGCCAATTAGAAACCACCAATCAAGAGCGAACGGTTCAGGAAGCAACGTTAACCCAGTTACAAGCTCAAGTATTAGAACTGCAAAACCAACTAGAAACTACCAATCAAGAACCTGTACCCTTACCAACTCAACTGTTGGATTTACAGCGTCAATTTGAGACAGCTAATCAACAGCGAGAGCAGTTACATTCTCAAGTATCACAACTCCAAAGCCAATTAGAAACCACCAATCAAGAGCGAACGGTTCAGGAAGCAACGTTAACCCAGTTACAAGCTCAAGTATTAGAACTGCAAAACCAACTAGAAACTACCAATCAAGAACCTGTACCCTTACCAACTCAA
Source organism: Coleofasciculaceae cyanobacterium CTOTU46601 (assembly GCA_031970155.1). GTDB lineage: Bacteria > Cyanobacteriota > Cyanobacteriia > Cyanobacteriales > Coleofasciculaceae > DALYIW01. Next base: position 417 of record DALYIW010000013.1, read on the forward strand.
CTGTTGGATTTACAGCGTCAATTTGAGACAGCTAATCAACAGCGAGAGCAGTTACATTCCCAACTGTCACAACTCCAAAGCCAGTTAGAAACCACCAATCAAGAGCGAACGGTTCAGGAAGCAACGTTAACCCAATTACAAGCTCAAGTATTAGAACTGCAAAACCAACTAGAAACTACCCATCAAAAACCTGTACCCTTACCAACTCAACTGTTGGATTTACAGCGCCAATTTGAGACAGCTAATCAACAGCGAGAGCAGTTATATTCCCAAGTATCACAACTCCAAAGCCAGTTAGAAAATACAAATCAGGAGCGTTCTGGATTAGACTTCAGAGTATTGGAATTGCAAAACAATTTAGACACGATTAATCACGAACGTGCACGGCTAGAAACCCGATTTAACGAGCTACAAATTCAATTTGAGACGGCAAATCAGGAGCGAACTGTTCAGGAAGCAACGCTAACGCAGCTTTACTCCCAAGTCTCGGCACTGCAAAGCCAACTAGAGAAAGTTACGCAAGAATGTGCGCCGCTACAAACTCAACTCTTGGCACTGCAAAGCCAATTAGACAGCGTTTCTCAAGAACGCGAACAACTGTATTCTCAACTGTCGCAACTGCCAAGTCAAAGAGAAACACTTCCTCAAGAGGATACACAAATTCAATCTTCGGTACCAAAAGAGTCTCAATTAGTCAAGAAATTTCAGCCTGAAGAAAAGGTTTCTGGGCGTAGCGGCTTGATTGTTTGCCAAGAGGGTTCGGGCGACTACAGCACTATTGGTGAGGCGATCGCACACGCTAAACCAGGCACGCACATCTTTATACGTCCGGGAGTATACAAAGAAAGTCTAGTGATCGACAAGCCTCTGGAAATCATCGGCGATGGACCATTAGCAGAGATCATCATCGAGAGTGAAGACTCAAATTGCCTACTGATGCAAACAGACCAAGCTTTAGTGCGTGGTATAACCTTCAGTGAAACTGGGAGACACTATACCGTGAATATCCCCCAAGGAAAGCTAATACTAGAAGAGTGCGACCTGACAGCCAACTCGAACTATACTGTCGTAGCTATTGGTGGTTCCACAGCTAACCCAATTATCCGGCGCTGCCAGATTCATGACGGGAAATGGAATGGCATCTGGGTTTCCAACAATGCTAGAGGGACTGTGGAAAACTGTGAAATCTTTGACAACGGGAGTTCGGGAATAGGAATAGGCCAAGGCGCGAACCTGATCATCCGGGGATGCCAAATCAATTGGAATGGAGGAAAGGCGATCGCAGTTTACAACAAAGGTAATGCAATAGTTGAAGACTGCGACTTAACAGACAATGCTAGCGGTTCCTGGGATATCGAACAGGGAGGCTATGTGCAAAGCAGCAGGAACAAAGAAAGCGACAAGTGATGGGGGAGAGGAAGAATCTTCTAGAAAATCAGCATTCTTGGTTTTTTGTGGTTTGTTGTTTGTTATTTGTTGTTGGTTGGAGAGTATTTTTAACAAACAACCAACAACACTTCCATTGTGGTTGTTTGTTATTTGTTGTTGGTGAGAGAGTCTTTTTTAACAAACAACCAACAACCAACAACCAACAACACTTCCATAAGGGGGATGTTAGGCTCTTTTTCTTGGTTAACGATCAAGTCAGGGACTTAAAGGAGAAGAAGCTGATGCAACTAGCAGAGAAAGTCGCATTAATCACTGGTGCTGGTTCCGGTATTGGTAAAGCTGCGGCTTTGTTGCTGGCGAAAGAAGGTGCAAAAATTGCAGTACTCGGTCGAACTGAAGACGAACTCAAAAAAACCGTAAGCCAGATCAAGGATGCTGGTGGTGAAGCCATACCAATAAGTGCCGATATCTCTCAACCCGATGAGATGCAACAAGCTATCCAACAGGTAACGAATCAATGGGGGCGTCTAGATATCGTTTTTGCCAATGCTGGAATTAATGGCGTCTGGGCACCTTTGGAGGAACTGGAACCTGATGAGTGGGATAAAACAATCGCCGTCAATCTCAAAGGCACATTTCTCACTGTCAAATATGCCGTACCTTATCTCAAAAAACAGGGCGGCTCAGTAATTATCACTTCCTCTGTCAATGGGACGCGTATATTTAGCAACACTGGTGCTACAGCCTATTCTTGCACCAAAGCGGCTCAGGTAGCCTTCACCAAAATGGTAGCTCTGGAACTTGCCGAACACCGCATCCGCGTTAATGTGATTTGTCCGGGGGCTATTGAGACCAATATTGACGAAAATACTCAGCAACGGAATTTAGATCAGATTCGCGAACCCGTTGAGTATCCCGAAGGACGAATTCCGTTAACGGATGGCAAACCAGGCTCGTCTGAGCAGGTAGCCCAACTAGTGTTATTTCTGGCTTCGGATACCTCTAGCCACATCACTGGCACTGAGATTTGGATTGATGGTGGCGAGTCGCTGCTGATGGGTTAGCACTTTCGACGGGATGGAGACAGCTAGTTGTTGGTTGTTGGTTGTTTGTAAAAATGCTGAGGACAAACAACTAACAGCAAATAACACGAACTTTCCGGTACTTGAGTCGGAGGATGAGCTAATTTGATTTATTTTTGCGTCAATTTTTTGCTATGATAGCGAATGCGATGCTCGCGGACGTGGCGGAATTGGCAGACGCGCTAGATTTAGGTTCTAGTACCGCAAGGTGTGAAGGTTCAAGTCCTTTCGTCCGCATCTATGAAATAATCAGCCATGGTACCTGTACAGTTGGCCATCAAGCTAACGGCTTGCAGAAAATCCGTAACTGGCGATTCAAGCGATCGCTGCTTCTTCATGCTTCAACATATTCGCAAATAGAGACAGGTGCGGGGATAGGAAAACCATCCTCTTGTAAACCTTCAACATGGAATGCGATCGCCTCTTTAATTAAACTCCTTAGATCTTCTAAACTTTCAGCTACCGCTACACATCCTGGTAAATCGGGAACATAAGCGCCGTAGCTAGTTTCGCCTTTCTCAATTACAACAGCATAACGCATTAATTTTCATCCTCCAGTTGAGCTTGCCGCAAAACATTTTTAAGCGTACCAATTGGCGTATCAACGCCTAAATTACCTGACACCGTGACAGTTCCAGCCTTTTCTGGGTGTTTAAATTGACGATGACTGCCCTTTGTTCGGGCTAAATACCAGCCATCGTCTTCTAACATTTTAATAACTTCTCTAACTTTCATTTTTCATCTATAAAACTCATCAACTCCCGCAAAAAGAGCAGCGAGTGTTTAATGCGGTTCGCTACCAAAACATCATAGAAGCTGAGAGCCTCCGTACTTCAGTCGGAGGATGAAAGCGACAGGGAGGATATATCCTCCCGTATCCTACAGACTCTGTAGGATGTGATAGAATTTTGGCATGGCAAATCTAACGTTGACACTAAAACTACCTTTTTATCGACTCAATCAGGTTAAGGCACTGGAGTTTGAGCGCTTGACGGCAATCAATACATCTGTGGCTAACGACTTGCTGCAAGTCGATAAAAGTGAGCGCTCTCGTGTGACAAGTGCCGACTTCAGACATATTGAAATTGGCTCAATGTGGATTAATCAAACTATCCGCAATTGCAATGCCAAAACTAAGGTGAAGCATTTCAAGACTATGTGGCTTGAGGTGAACAACCAAGGTTATGAAGTATTGAAGTCGGGAGATTTGTACACCCTGTCTTTTAGCCTCTATCGAGGCAGAAAAGGCAGAATACCTCTTCAAGTCCATTCAGCTTCGCATAACGATGTCTTAGATCAACTCATTGCAGGTCAAGCCAAACTTGGCTCACTTAAACTTTGTAAGTCTAAAAAAGGCATTTGGTATGCACTCATCTGTGTGTCTATGGACGTTCCGGACGCAGAGAATGTGAAAGGTTGGATTGGGGTTGACCGAGGACAGAATAATATTGCTGTCGCATCCCTTCCCAAAAGCTTTGGCAAATTCTGGAAAGGTGGACGAGTTAAAGAATTGAGACGACAGTTTCAACGAACTCGCCAACAATTGCAGCAAGCTCTTCAGATAAAGGAAGTAAAGCGACTAGAGCAACGTGAAAGACGAATCATGACCCATATCAATCACGTCATATCGAAGGAATTGGTACACTTTGCCAAAGATTTTGAAATGGGATTGCGGTTTGAGGATTTGAGTGGCTGTAGACAGACGATGAAACAGCGCAAAAAGACTAAATCAGACGCAGCAAATAATCGTGATAGTTGGGCATTCTATCAGCTTGAAATGCTTACAAGATACAAAGCTATTCGTGTGGGTGTGCCTGTTGAATTGGTTCCTGCTCCTTATACCAGTAAGTCAGACCATCGCAATGGCGTGATTGGTAAACGGAACGGAGATTGGTTTAGGGGTATGAACAGCTATCGCTGTAATGCTGACTGGAATGCCTCGCAAAATATTGGTCAATGGATTGGTTTTTCATGCCCTCTGCATCTTCAGGAGGTTATGGCTGCAATGGCTATGACTGATACAGAGGGTGGGGTCAATGACAGTCCCCAAATAGTGTGAACTGCCTAATCGGGTGGATTTATCCCCCGATTAGGCAACCGCTAGAATCCTTCGTGTTTTAACCGAAGGAGTGTCAATGTAGGTTCAACTGTTCCTCACCTTCATCTTGCGACCTACCGGAACACACATCGGCGTTCCCGCCATGGGGTCTTGCATAATATGACATTCCAAGCCAAAAACCTCGCGGACCATCGCCTCTGTCATCACTTGCATGGGTGCTCCTTGTGCATAAACTTGACCCTGCCGCACAGCTACTAAATAATCAGCATAGCGGCACGCCTGGTTCAGGTCATGCAGTACCATCACAATCGTTCGCCCCTTGCTCTGATTTAACTCATACAATAAATCCAACACTTCAACTTGATGCGCTAAATCCAAGAATGTCGTCGGTTCATCCAACAGCAAAATCTCAGTATCCTGAGCTAATGCCATAGCAATCCAAGCACGTTGCCGCTGTCCACCGGAGAGAGTGTCTAGCACTCGGTTTGCTAAATGAGTCATCCCCGTAGTCACCAACGCTTGCTCTACCAGCAGTTCATCCTCTTTAGACCACTGCTGTAACCAGTTTTGGTAAGGATAACGACCCATTGCTACCAAGTCTCGAACCGTTAACCCTTCCGGAGCAACGGGACTTTGAGGCAAAATTCCCAGGCGCTTAGCTACGGCTTTTGTTGATAGCTTGCAGATATCAGCACTATCGAGGTAAACTTTGCCAGTACGAGGTTTCAGTAACCTCGCTAGCCCCCGCAGTAAGGTTGACTTGCCGCAGCCGTTCGGCCCAACTAATGTCGTAATTTTCCCCGCAGGAATTACCAAGTCGAGATCTATGATGATTGGTACCCCATCATAAGCTAGGGAGAGTCTACGAGTTGACAAAAGTTCTTTTGTATGCATGGGTGATATCATCGCTTGCGGTTGCGGATTAGCAGGTAGATAAAATAAGGGGTACCGATCGCAGCTGTAATTACTCCACAGGGAAACTCGATTGGTGCAAACAGCACTCGCCCTAACCAGTCGGACACAACAACAATCACTCCACCAATAAGAGTCGCTGTAGGTAGCAAACCTTCATGAGTTGGCCCTACCAGCTGACGACCTAAATGCGGTGCCATCAATCCGACGAAGCCAAGCGTACCAGCGACGGCTACGGCTGCACCTGCCATTGCTGCACTACTAAGCAAGAGCAAACCACGCTGCCACTCTACTCGTATTCCCAAACTCTTAGCGATATCGTCTCCTAGAGAAAGTGCATTCAGCGGCGCTGCCATTACTAATGACAAGGGTACAAAAACAGCCAGCCAAGGCAGCATTGCTCCCAGATGTTCCCCACTGCGTCCATAAACACTTCCGGCTAGCCAAACCAACGCCTGAGTGACACTATTGATCTGGCCAAAAGTGATGATTAAAGTCGTCAACGCATTGAGAGCAGCAGCTAAGCCAACTCCCAATAAAATTAAACGGAGTGGAGAACTGCCTTGGTCCCAAGCCATTAGGTAAATGAGGATAGCAACAGTCAAAGCACCAGCGAAGGCAGACAAGGGCAAGACAAATAGAGGAACATTGGGAAAGAAAACAATCACGATGACAGCCGTTAAACCCGCACCCGCATCGATACCAATAATGCCAGGGTCGGCTAAAGGATTTCTCGTTAAACCTTGCAGGATGGTACCAGAAATAGCTAATGCTACCCCAGCAGCGAAGGCAACTAACGTCCGAGGTAGGCGCAATGTATTGATAACGAAGGGATAATCTGGGTTAGCACTCGGCAATCCTAAGAGCGTTTTTACTATATCTAGAGGGGGTATAGGATACTCACCCTGTCCCACGTTGAGGACGATCGCCATCAGGGTGACCAATCCCAATATCAGCAGCACAGTGGGTACGCGCTGATTCAAGTGGAAAGACACTGGCAACTGTTGAGGACGAATAACCAGCCAGCTTTTTCTCATCGCTTGACCTTCCACCGAGCTAGGTAGATAAAGAATGGGGTACCGAATAGAGCTGTCATGACTCCAACGGGTAGTTCCTGAGGCTTAATCAGTAAACGAGCACCTATATCGGCAACCAGCAGTAAAATTGCGCCAAAAACAGCAGAATACGGTAGAACCCAGCGGTAATCAAGCCCCACGAACAAGCGAACGATATGAGGAACAACTAGACCAATAAACCCAATCGGCCCTGCGGCGGCGACTGAACTGCCGGCAAGCAGCACTACACTAATTGCGGCAGTAACTTTTACCCAAGCGGTTCGTTGACCTAAGCCACGGGCGACATCTTCACCTAGAGATAAGGTGGTGATGGGTCTACTTACAGCAAAGGCGATCGCTAATCCGATCACTATATAAGGCAGTACTTGCCAAAATAACGCTAAATCTCTTCCTGCTACTGAACCAGCTAGCCAGAACCGTATTTCATCAAGTGTCCTTTGACTAAAGATGAGGATGCCAGTGGTGATTGACGATAAAAAAGCCGTTAAAGCAGCACCCGCAAGCGTAATGTTGAGGGGCGTTATTCCTCCACGGCCTAGAGAGCCAAGCAAATAGACACTTACGGCGGCAATGCCTGCTCCTAAAAAAGCACACCAAGCATAGACACTGGTAGAGGACGTGCCAAAGATAAAAGTAGTCATGACGACTGCCATGGCTGCACCAGCATTAATTCCCAAAATTCCAGGTTCAGCTAAGGGGTTGCGGGTTAATCCTTGCATGAGGGTGCCTGCCACCGCGATCGCAGCACCGACAAATATAGCAATCAGCGATCGCGGTAACCGCACAGTACGAATAATCAGGTGGTCAGTAGATCCATCAAAGGCGATCAATCCGGAAACAACTTGGTTGAGTGAAATATCTGCTGCACCGTAGGTAAGGCTTGCCACTAAGCTGATTAACAGAACCACCAAGCTGACTAACAAACCTGTCATCAGTAAGACATGCGATCGTTTCTTAGGTATGCTCTTTGTAGTATCGCTTTCAATAACCAATCGCTTTTTTCCTCAATCCAGGATTCATACAGGTCACAGGATGACGAGGAAAACTAATTTTGCAGTTTGCCATCTTTCCAAGTTCCTTCTACACGAGTGCCGTCTGCGAAGATATATGCACCCTTCTCCTTATCACCATTGCGGAATTCCCCATCAAAGCTGTCCCCATTGGCATATTTGCAGGTACCTTTACCATTTAACTGACCGTTACTGAACTGTCCCTCGCAGCGATCGCCATTAGCAAACGTGAAGACTCCTGCACCGCCGAATTTGCCATCACTGAACGCTCCTTTATAACTGCTGCCATCGGCGAAGGTATAGGTGCCTTGACCGCTGGGCTTGCCATTGCTAAATTCCCCTTCATAGCGGTTCTTATTGGCATATTCCCGAACACCTTTGCCATTGAACTGACCGTTGCTAAAGGTTCCTTCGTAGCGCCCACCATCAGCAAATGTGAAAACCCCTTGACCATTGGGCTGACCTTTGCTTAGTTCCCCTTCGTAGCGGTTCTTGTTGGCATATTCACAGACTCCTTTGCCATTGATTTGACCCTCACTGATTTCTCCAGTGCAGCGGTTACCATTGGCGAAGATGAAGGTTCCTTTGCCACTGGGGTTGCCATCGGTGAACTGCCCTTCGTAACGACCTCCATCAGCCCTGATGTAGACTCCTGTACCATTGGGCTGACCTTTTTGAAATTCTCCTTCGTAGCGATCGCCATCTGGATATGCTCGGACACCTTTACCATGGGGATTGTCTTCGCTAAACTCTCCTTCGTAGCGACCTCCTCCGGAAAAGGTGTACACGCCTTTACCTTGTTTCTTGCCGTTGACGAAATTCCCCTCATAGCGATCGCCATTAGCGTATTGGCAGACTACTTTACCATTGAGAGTGCCAGAGCTGATTTCCCCTTCGCAACGCCCACCATCGGGTAATGTAACGACGCCTGCCACTGATGGCAGTTGATTACTAAGTAAGCCAACAATACCTAAGCTCGAAGTTATGAATAGCGTGGTTCCGAATCTCCCGATTGTGCGAAGCATAAGCTTAAAAAACCTCTAATCTCCTTGTTAATTGGGTTGACTTGGGTTGATTGTTGTCGTTACTTTTCCCGTGTCTAAGGTTGGGTTACTGCGTCGGTGTAGGCAGTGGTAAATTTTCCTGCTGTTGTTGACGTTCCCGTTCTTGTTGTTCTTGGCGTTCTCGTTCTTTACGTTCTTGTTGTTCCTGACGTTCTCGCTCTAGCTGCGCTTGACGTTCCCGTTCTTGTTGTTCCTTGCGTTCCCGTTCCTGGCGTTGTTGTTCTAGTTGTGCCTGACGTTCCTGTTCTAGTTGTGCCTGACGTTCCTGTTGTTGGCGTTGTTGTTCTAGTTGTGCCTGACGTTCCTGTTCTTTTTGCTGACGTTGGCGATCATTCTGTTCTTGACGTTCACGGGCTTGACGATTAAACTCAGAACCCTCGACCGTAAAGTTAATTGCCACTGTAACCTCAAAACGGCTTCCACCATCTGGTACCCTAAACCTCATCTTCCTTACGGCTTCGATCGCTTCTTGGTTGAGTTGACCACTGCCACCGCTTGCTGCGATTTGAGAATCAATCACATTTCCGTTGCTATCCAACACTATCCGGACGCGAGCATTACCTTCTTCACCATTAAGTACAGATGGATATTGAGGCTTGCACCCACTAATGCAAGCCACTCCAGCCGATCCAGCGCGGGTTCCGGAGCGCCTTGTGTTACCCCTTTGATTGCCTGTTCCTTGGCGGTTATTTCCTGACCCTGGTCGTGGAGGTGCTGAACCATTTGCTGCCACTGCCCCTGTTGATGATGAAGGGCTAGCGTTTGAGTCTCCCTCTCCAGGTGAAGTAGCGACTGAAGAACTGCCGCCAAAACTTTCTCTAATTTGCTGGGAACCTCGCGAGGAACCTGGCAACGGCTGGGAACTGCCTCTAGAAGGTCGTGAGGGTGCTGAGCGATTTGCTACTACCGGTCCTGTTGATGTAGGGTTGGCGTTTGAGTCGCCTTCTGGTGACACTTCCGATTGGGAAGAACTACCGCCCAAACGCTCTCTGATTTGCTGTGCCACATTTGAGGCAGCTGCCAGTGGCCCAGAGACACCAGTGGGGCGCGTTGGTGGTGACTGATTAGCTGCCACTGGACTTGGTTGCGTGGGACTACTGTCCGAAGGTTCATTACTGGGGGAGGCGGCTGGTTCAGAGTTGGTTGGCTCACTCAAACGTTCTCTAAGTGGTCTTGCTTCGTCTGATTGAGCTGGAAGCGGTTGGGATTGGGTCTGTGGTTGTGGCGGTTCCGAGGGATTAGTTGCTACCGATGGAGGGGGTGAAATAGGGGCAGGTTCAGGAGGGGAGGGAATAACTGGCTGAGGTTCTCTGATTGGTTGGGACGGCGCTGTAGGGGCGATGGGTGCCGATTGAGCCGCTGGTTTTGGGGGTTCTGCCGGGGCAGGAGGCTCAGATTTAGTTACTGGTCTTTGAGGCTCTGCGGGAGCAGAAGGCATAGGTGGAACTACTATTTTTTGCGGCTCTGGAGGTACTATTGGTTCCGGTATAGGTTGCTGAGTAATCTCCGCTTTAATTGGTTCCTGCACAGTTGGAGGTTCAACTGACTTGGGTTTTGGTGGAGGTTCAACTGGCTTTGGCGAAGGAGTATCTGCCAAGGGTTTTTCTTCAGTGTCTGGATTCTCGACAACCATTACTTCAATTGGGTCATCTGCAATTTCTGGCTGTTGCTGCCACAGCCAGTTGACGCCGAAACCCAGCACTACATGCAGCGCTGCTGAACTGACTAGCCCAAAGACGAGAAATTTCTTGAGAGCCTGTTGTTCTTTTTCGCGCTGCTCTATACAGAAGCTTGAAATGCTCATGCCCTACACTTTCCCTTACTACTAGAGCGCACTCCGTCTGACCCGTCTTAACGGCTTCACATTATTGCATATTAGTTGCATTAAGTGTTAAACGATAGAATAACTTATAGGCAGTTGTCAAGAAAAATTTCAGGCGATCGCCAGATAACTATTCAACCCAACTCATCATAAACAAAAGACTTGTGTTTTTTGAACTTGACAAAATCCTCCTAAACCTTTATGTCTTTATTGAAAGAATTTAAAATTAAACATCTGCATATTAATTGCAACAGTCTATCAATGACCGACGAGAGTGTGATGCACCCACTTTCAAAGGGTACAAGCCTGGAGCCTTTACGCAGGGGTTTCTCCCCCCTCACCCCCTCACCCCCTCATCTTCTTTGACCTGCTGTCGCTTTCTAAAAACTGCTTTGTAAACCGACGCGGAACGTGAATCCTGGCTCATAGATGCGATTAGCTTTTTCGTAAGGCACATCAGCCAAGTTATCCAGATAAACAACTATCCCTATGTTTTTGGTTACAGGAATACGGGCACTCAAATCTAGACTCAGCCAGGACGGAATAAAATCTGTAGTACTCTCACCAGGGTTGGTAAAGAAAGCTCTACGAGCACCACTGTTGTAACTAGCAAACAAATTCAGCTGCCACCCAGCTGAGGCATAACCAATACCGATTTGTCCCACTGAGTAAGGCACCATAGATAACTGTAAGCCTTTCTCTGAGCCAGTTTCAATCTTCGCATCGGTATACGTGTAGTTGAGGAAAGTTGACCACTGTGAAGTCACTTGCCAGCGAAGTGCCGCCTCGAATCCGTTGGTGTTGACAAGACCAATATTTGCCCATTTACCAGCTTGTATTCCCAGGCGATCGCGCAAACTGTTACCAAAGTAGGTAAACTGCCCTGTCAATCTGGGAGATACCTTGACATCCACTCCAGCAGTCCAAGAAGAACCCTTTTCTGGCGTTAAGTCAGGGTTGGGCAACCAATTATGAACCGTGTCATAGACATATAACTGATCTAAACCAGGGTTGCGCTGCACTGACACCCAACTCCCACGCATAGCCACAGCTGGAGTAATCGCCCACCGTAAGCCCGCACTAGGATTTAAATAACTACCAAACTCACTCGTGAAATTTTGTCTCAGCCCAAAATCTGCCTGGAATGTTTTGCTGATTTTCCAGGTATTTAAAGCAAATAACGCCCCATGAAATCTATCTTTATTTTCAGTTCCATTCAACTCAATGCGATCGGGAGCTGTACTTAAAATATCTCCAGTTAAATAGTTATTCTGTAAATCGACTCCCCAAGTCAACTTATTATTAGAAGTAAGTTGCCACTGATGCTCTACTCTCCCTGTAATGGATTGTGCATTCAGTGTACCTGTACGGTAATAAATATTTTGAGTTGGGCCATAGGTATTGAAGTAATCTTGGTTGTAGGAAAGTGTCGTTCTGAGAACAGAATCTTCACCGCCACCCAGCAAGGTTTTCCAAGATAAACCTACGTTCAATGCATCATGGTCTAATCGGTCTCTTTGCAAAGGAAAACCAAAATAAATTAGACCCCGACGGCTAGTAATTTTGTAAGCATCTAAACTAACCGTATTTCTAGGATTGATATCAAACGTGAGATTACCAAAGTAGTTGCTAACAGCGGTATCTCCATTAAACAAGCGCCCCTCTGAGTCACGATTGGCTGCACCAACTGGGACACGATAACGGTTATCTGCCTGGTTTTGTTCATAGCCGAAGTTGAATTTTAGCGAACCAGTAGAACCACCATAGCTAGCTCGATAGTTTAACTGCTCGTATGAACCATATTGCACTCCTGCATTCAGTCTAGGAACCTCTTGACCCTGTTTAGTAACAATATTAACGACTGCACCAAAAGCTTCTGAACCGTACAAAGTGGAGCTTGTACCACTAGATAATTCCACTTGTTCAATAGACTCTACAGGAATGCTATTGAGGTCAATTGAGCCATGATAAGTGTTAATATTGGTATTAATTGGTCTGCCGTTGAGTAAAAAGACAGACTGATTAATAGAGGTTCCTCGATAGTAAGTACCTGTATGGATATCTGCTCCAAAACCAACGTTGTTGATGGCGAATCCAGGTAGGTTTCTCAACACTTCAGCTGCACTATTAGCGCCTTGCTTTTGAATCTCTTCTTCAGTGATTGTGTACTCTGGAGAAGATGTTTCTGGGAGAGTGTTTTTCTCTCCCGTTATAGTAATTTCAATTTCTTCTTGCTCCTGGGTAGTATTGGGTTGGGTTTGGTTGGTTGAGGGATTTGGCTTAGCATCGTCATCAGCTTGGTTTGTTGGTGAAGGATTAGGTTCTGTTTGATTCGTTGGTGTGGAGTCCAGTTCGGACGGAGTTGGCTGTTGAACAAGCAACTTAGCGCTAGTGTGGAGACGCTTTAATTCACTGAGTCTAGGGATATCTGAGATGGGTTGTTCTGGAGGGGAAGCTGCGGTGGTGGAAGTGAACTGCGATGATGGAGGCTGATGGCTGGTATTTGTCTCTATCGGTTTGATATCAGTCTTTCTAGGAGAATTTGGTTGTGCACTAGCGATTGGCTCTAGACCCCAGCTGAGTAAGATAATGCTAGGCACGAGAAGATGCAATTTCATGCTTTTTGAACTAAAATGACTCACACCACACTATTGAGCTTTTTCTAGCAAGCGCTGAGCGGCTAAATTTTGCGATCGCCCAAAAAAAGCTACAACATATTCTGAGTAAGGTTGCCATTTACGTCAAAAGACAAGCTGTCATAGTTACTTCATGAAAAATATTTGCAATAAAATTATAAAATCAAGCCAATCATTCGGTAAGTCAAGTAAGAAAACTAGATACAGCTGTGGCGATTAAGATTTGTGTAAAATGCATAGAAGTCTATTAAGGCAAAGGTTTTGACATTTGTAACTTTGCATTAAACGTTCTCACCACTCCTCAAGTTGTGAAAGTTCTTTGACACAGACACTTGACAATGAGAACTATTAGTAATATTTCTATTGAAAAGCTTTCTCAGCATCGTCTTGTACAATAGGCACCCTAGCTGACTGAGTTTTTTGAATCACCGTTTTTGAAACTGCATGGCAATTCTCACTTTTTTCAAGGCGGGTGGAATAGTCGCTTGGCCTTTACTCGCATTTTCCCTGACGGCTGTCACCCTGATAGCTGAGCGCTTAATTTTTTGGTTTCGGGTCAATCGTCGGCAGCGTCGCGTGGTCAGAGACGTTCTGAAACTTTACCAGCAAAAGCCCAGCGCTGCCATCAACTATCTTCAGCAGAACGCCGATCTGCCCATTGCTAAGATTTTTCTGGAAGCTTTAGAATTAGACCGCCCCAACCCGGAGGAATTTCGACTGGCTTTAGAGAGTGCGGCACAGGCAGAACTACCAACTTTAAAGCGATTTAACACGATCTTTGATACAATAGTAGGTCTTTCTCCGCTCTTGGGTCTGTTGGGAACAGTTTTGGGATTGATGACGGCTTTTTCTTCCCTAAAGATTGGTGATGTGGGAGGTACCCGCACGGCAGGAGTCACCGGAGGGATTAGTGAAGCTCTAGTCTCAACAGTAATGGGGTTAGTTGTAGCTATCTTCACCCTGTTTTTCACCAATATGTTCCGTGGGTTTTATCAGCGACAGTTAGCGTTGATTCAGGAGTACGGCGGTCAGTTGGAACTACTTTATCGTCGTCAATACGAACAAGGGAGAGATGTCTATGCGTCTTCCCGATGAGTCAGACAAGCCATCGGAAATCAACATCACGCCAATGATTGATGTGATTTTCTCAATTCTTGCGTACTTCATTATCTCAACGCTATCTTTGACCTATTCGGCAGGACTACCAGTAAATTTACCAAGCGCCACAACAGCAAAAGCTCAGCCCAGTACCAAAATTACTGTGACGATTAAGCCAGATGGCGAGATTGCGCTTAACCGTAAACCGATTCAGTTGGAGGCTCTGCAAGAGGCGGTACGCTCTCTAGTGGAACCGAACTCTGAATCAATCGTGATCGTGAATGCTGATAAAAAAGTCGATCACGGTCAGGTGGTAAGTGTGATGGATCGCTTGCGTCAGGTTAAAGGAGCTAAATTAGCGATCGCTACTCAAAGATGATTGGTGCGATCGCTGTTTGACCTAGCCTTGACAATCTCCCCACTGCTAGTGGGGAGACTCTTTCGTCACGCAGATGTATTGCTGCCTTATAAGACCTCGTGGGAAGCGAGGTGAGCCACGATATCTTTTCGCGATCGCCAAGCCACACGCAATTGGTTGCGAGCCAACAACTCCAACTGATCGCTGATGTGCGGCGAACCAGGTTGAGTTGCATTGCCATAGCTGTTGATGACTCTTGCTCGGACTGGATTAGAAAACTCGATCACGGCAACATAGCTATCCCCCTGAATTGAGCGGAAGCGTCCCTCTGAAGTTGGAGCGAAATTGAGAACCCGAAAAATACCCAGTTGATCAGACCCTCCACTGGCTGGCAAATCCACGTCCCCATGCTGCAACCGAAACACCTTACCCCACGGCACATCTAGCGCTCCATAGGTGGCTTCGACCTTAGAGGCGGCGGTTTCGAGTGCTACTACTGCCTCCTCAGGGTCAGCTAAACCATCGGGAGTGGTATAGGGAGATTTTAGGCTCCAAGGAATGGCAAATAACTTAGACAAATCCACCTGTTGAACCCAAAAAGCAAATAACACTGCACCGCGACTGTCTGCATCAGCCTTGCGATTCCAAGTCTCCAGTACATTGGCGGCGCGACGAGTTAACCCGCTTCCTTGCTGCCGCGCCACAGGAATTAGGTCATCAAGCAGACGATCAGCAAGTTCCATGAGAGTTGAGTGCTTGTATTGGACGATTTCCTCAAACGAGATGCGATCGTCTTCAGCAAGCATGTGAGCAGAACGTTGTGCCCGAAATTGCATGGGTTGGCGCGGTGCCATGTAAGAGGGATAATCATCAGGATTGAGCGCGACGGGAAATGTCGTTGTCCAGGGTGGATCGTTGGCATTTTGCAGCCACCCAGTAGGTGGGTTGAGGACACGGGGTAGGTCTTCGTAGGGATGAAGTTTCGTCCACAAAGTCGCAGACGTGTCTCCAGGGATGTATCCGCTCCAAAACTCAAAATCGCCCTCGCCTCGAACTGGAACTTGACCGTTAAACAGATGCATGATGTTACCATCACGGTCGGCATACATGACCGTAAACATCGGAAGTTGCAGGCGTTTGACGGCGGTTTCAAATTCAGTTAAGTTGGTTGCTCTTGCCATATCCCACCACTGCTCCAGCACACCAGGACGATCAAGTCCCACAGCGCGTAACGCAACAGTTTTGCCATCGGTTTGGGTAACGACAGGGCCGTGAACAGAATGTCGCACGACTAGGAGCTTTTCTTGGAAGGAGCCGTTCTTTTGCTTTACTTTGAGGGTTTGCGGTTCTATCTCAAACGCCCGGATTTGACCGTCTAAGAAGTAGCCTTTGTCTGCCAGAGTGAGTTTGTAAGCATCCCACCCATCGTGGGTATTGACCGTGTGACTCCAACCGAGGAAATCATTGAATGCCATGGAGAGAACAGGAATACCAACCAACGTGGCTCCATAGGCGTCGATTTCTGGAGCAGTCAGTTGTGCTTCGTACCAGATAAATGGCTCTGACCAAGGAACGTGGGGATTGGCAACCAACATAGTGTTGGCACTGGCAGAACGAGTTGGCGCGATCGCCCAAGCATTAGACCCAATTGGCAGTTGGCTCTCGTAGTTAGTCTCGTGGTCTTGATTAACCATAAACGTGAAATGGAGCAAGTGCTGGGTATGAGCGAGCAGATCCACCGCATCGACTGGTAACACCACCTTAACCTCGTCGTCGATCAGGTCAGCATGTTCTCGCGCATAGCGGTTAATTCCATCCGCAAAAGCATCGAGATTATCTCGAAACATCGGACTTTGTG
Organism: Coleofasciculaceae cyanobacterium CTOTU46601; assembly: GCA_031970155.1. Taxonomy (GTDB): domain Bacteria; phylum Cyanobacteriota; class Cyanobacteriia; order Cyanobacteriales; family Coleofasciculaceae; genus DALYIW01. The sequence goes on from DALYIW010000013.1 coordinate 16,781, forward strand.
CCTTGTACCACTGACGTGCGCGATCGGGAATTCCCATGGTTCGCACCCATTGGTCGGATTTTAGGTACTTCTCTCCCCAATATTCAGAGGCTCTGCCGCGTGCTTTACCGTAAAGGCGTAGTATCAGATTGCCATGGCTTTGCATCTGTGCCCATCCAAAGGCATGGAACAGACTTTTAGTATCCTGACCGTAGATGTGGGGAACGCCATAAGTATCCCAAAGGATTTCTGTGCGGTTTTGACCAGTGGCGGGATGATGAACACCGACCAGCAACGCCACGATAAAACTAAAAAGCAGTGAAAACAGCTGGAATAATTTTCTTTTGGAGCAGCTATGCTTTTGCATCTATATTTTTACCCCGTCCTGAAGTATCCGCTTAGAATCCCCCGTCATTTATGCGGGGGAGTGTCAAGAAATTTTGGACAACTCCTAAGCAACTTTGACTAAGCGACTGACACGATATTGTTTGACTGGAACTAAGGGTTCATCATCATCAGTTGTTGAACTCCAAAGGGCTGTTGTCACTGATGCGTTAGCCTCTATTCGAGCTTCATAGGCACCGCCAACACTGCCATCCAAAGCTGTAAAGTCAATACGCACCTCCGCCCAGGTTTGAGCTTCACTATCCATTGCCAGCACTTGACCGACTTTTTGATAGTCAAGCCACGCCCAGCCTTCTTGCATCAGCATTTCTCGCTCGGCAATTTGCTCAAAACGCGACAAACCAGACCAGCCTCGATAAAATGGACGCAAACCCAGGACTGAACCCTGGCGCTGCACCAGTAGATGGAGCATTTCTAGCTCCAAATGACCCCAGAAGCGCCCTTGGGGAAAATCAGCCAGGGTTGGGGCAAATTGATGTCCACCGAAGTGGCTGCACCGCCACACCCGCAGTCGTCCGCCAGAAGCAACGGCATACTCTTGGCGCAAGGTTCGATAAATTGGATAGCCAAACCGCGCACAAGCCACATCAACATTACCATCAGTACAAACAAGCAACTCCCGGATATGGGCAGTTTCTTGCCGATAGGTATCAAAGTGGGATAGCCCTTCTGGTTGTTCAACCAGCGCCGTGACTAAAGAACCGAGTTGAGGGTGAGGGATAACGAACTCTTGCTTTTCAAACTGAGCAAAACGCTCTCCCACGCGGCGGTAGTACAACACGCGGGTAAAATTCGGGTGAGAGTACTCGCGATCGGGAGCGATCGCAATTGGCAATAGTTTTAACCCAGACTCCCACGCCAACTTGAGGCTATCAATAACTCCTTGAGGCAGTAAAATAGCTTCCAGCCAAATGTCTCCCACCCAAGGGGGAGCTAGCTCGATAATCAGCCAGCGATCGCAATAGTCGGCCGAACCGATTGGGTCTTCACCATTGGCTTTAGAAAGGATAGAGCAAAATCGGCAATTACTACTAGTCTTGGTAAGAATCATGATCCTTCATCCTTAAAAGTGACCTAACCTAACCAGCCGTAGCATCGTGGTCTGGTACGATGGTTTCGATATCGCGCATCGGACGGTAGATCAACCCTCCGATACCCAGGAGTATGGCCAACACGGAGAAAAAGGCAAATTCAAGCGCTATTCCAGCCCCGACGCCTGTGCCGAATGTGTTACCGAATAGGCCAGCCAGTATGCCTTTTGGCTTCATCGCTGGCTCGAAAACATAGTCAGCCAACAGGCCGGCTAGCAACAACCCCAAAGGCGAAATAACATTGGAGACTAAATCACGGCTGGCAAAGACGCGCCCCTGCACGTCCACTTCTACCTTGGAAATCCAAAAGGCTTGAGCTGAACTGCCAATGAAGGGCAAACAAAACGCGGCAAAAAAACTTGCCACAATCCAAACGGATGGCACTTTTCCCAGAGCCACGATTAGAGTACTGATGTAGCTGACAATTACACCCAGCAATACCCCGTAGATGCGACGAGTCGGCCCCCCCCAAGTACTCAGCGTCAGAGCACCGACCAAACCACCAATGCCAAGGGCTGATTGCACGCTGGCGAGTACCGCTGGTTCGTTGTTACTGCGGGCTAAAACCAAGGGTGAATACAGGGCCCCAATCGGAGAATCAATAAAGTTAAGACTCAGCAGGAAAATCAGGATAGCCCAGAAATTGGGACGCTTGAGGAAGTAGCGAAAGCCGAATGTGATCTCGTGCCAAATACTCTGGCTGCTTTGGTGACCTGCCTCGCTCTGAGTGGGTTGGGGAATGTGCATCACGAAGACCGTGCTGACAGCAGTCAAAAAGGTGATAATGTCGATCGCCAAAATCCCCGAAAAGCCGATCGCGTAGTAAAGCACCCCAGCGATCGCAGGAGCCATGACATCGGAGCCAAAGTCAGTGACAGCCCCCATGGCAGTCGCTCGAGTGTAATGCCGCTTGGGCACAAGCAGGGCTAAGGACGAGGAGTAAGCCAACCATTGAAAATAGCCAAACAACCCGTTAACCGCTGTCGCCACGTAAAGGTGCCAAATCGCCAGATTATCGTTCACAAGCAGCAACAGGATGATAATAGTCGAAAAGCCCGCTGCTATATCTCCTACCATCATCATTTGCTTGCGATTGAAGCGATCAACAATTACTCCAGCAAACGTGGCGGCAATTATCCCTGGTGTCCGGCTGAAGAACAGCATCAAAGCTAAGGGCGTGGCGTGACCGCTAATTTCCCAAGCCCAAATGGCCGTGGCAAAGCTCGTCATCTGGGAACCGACAAGAGAAACGAACTGACTGACCCAGATGATCACGAAGGTACGCAGGCTAGTCTGGTAATTTTCTTGCACTACCTATTGCCCTCCACCAAGCACTCAAACAAGTCGTTAATTACCAGGTTCGCGGCGATGGGTCCGTGTGAAATCCAGTGTTCCCCGACTTGACAAACCTGATTGTATTTAACGGCATTCAATTGAGACCAAAGTGGGTCTGTCTTGAGTTCTTTTAAAGCATTTTGAGACTCAAAACCCCAGGTAAACATGAAGATGACATCACCATCGGCATCGCGAAAGCGCTCCTTGGTAATTTCCGTACCCCAAGAGTCTTTGTCTTGAGCTGGCGGTCGGCGTAGATGGGCATCCTCCAGGATTGTGCCGGGAAATACATCTTTAAAGTTCAATTCCATCTGACCCGGAAGTGGACGAATCACAGAAACCTCAATTTGATTGAGGCGATCGCCCATTTTTGCCTTAAATTCCTCCAGTCGTGCGTAGTAATTGACCATAACCTGCTCGGCTTTTTCAGTCTTTCCCAGTGTCTTGGCAACTAGCATCGTGACTTCTTTCCAGTCCGCATTACTTTTGGCTTGATCCATTACAGTTGGTGCTATGTGCGACAAGGAGTTGTAAATTCCTTTGTGTAAATCCCTGCTGGCTAAAATCAAATCGGGCTTTAATGCCAGAATTTTTTCTAAATTTGGCGCATAGTCGGTACCGATGTTGACTACACCCTCAAGTTGGCTTTGTAGATATTTCGGCTCATCAGAGGAAACGCCAATCGGTTTTACACCTAAGGATAAAATCGGGTCTACAGTAAAACCTATAGCAACGACTCGCTGGGGGTTGAGCGGTACCTGGGTTTTGCCTATGGCATGTTGGATGACTCGTACTGGTGCTGGCGATCGCACAGTATCGGCGACCCTCAAAGCCGCCTTATCCCCACAAGCACCAATGCAGAAGATGGCAAAGAGCGTGAGGACGAACAATCCCAAACCGAGAAACTTTCTTGACTTTTTCCGACTTGAGTGCAGCATCATTGGCTCGTCACCAACTAAAGGTGTAGCTAAGACCTATGGTTCTACCTCTAGCGGCATAGTTAACGCTAGGATTGAAGTTGCCGAATGCTTGAGAGCTAACCGGGAAGTATTGGTTGTCCAATAAGTTCTCAACACCGATGTTTAGCGTCCCCGGGCCGATTTTGATGCTGCTGACATAGTCCACAGTGACGTAGCTTTCGATGGGACTGAGATCGATATCATCTTCAAAGGAGCGACTGCGGTTGCCAATAAACAGGAGTTGCAAACGATTGCGCCAACCTGGTGTAGTTTGATGCTCGACATATGCGGTTAGCTTGAGCGGTGAAATGCGAATGCTGTTCAATGCTTTGTAGTCGCCGTCATCGTTGGGGTCAAATTCCCCTTCTGACCAGCTGAGAGTGCTGCCCAATTGCAAAGCCTTATTTAACTGCACATCCAAGGTCGCCTCGAAGCCATAAACTCGTTCGGGGGCGCGGACAAGTTCCTGTCGCTGATTGGGCAAGAGGCGGAAACTTGTCCCTAGGTCGGACTGGTTGTAAAATGCAGCCAAAGACGCTTGGACATTGCGCCAGTTGCCGCGGATGCCAATCTCATAGTTGTTGATTTGCTGCGGACTGGTGATGTCCAGATCGGCCTCCACCCGAAAACCTTGAGGGGGAGCAAACAAAACGTTGCCAAAGTCCGGTACCGAAAACCCTTGAGCAAAGTTGGCAAACACACTGACAGATTTGGTGATTTTGTAGACCGCACCGACGTTGAACAGGGTGTCGCTAAAATCGATGTCTCCGCCTTCAATGTCTTCACCGGCAGCAGTGGTATAGTCGGGGACGCTCAAGCCAACTCTTTCGTGGCGAATGCCTCCGCTGAGCAGGAAACGCTCAGTAACATCCCACTGAAATTGAGCAAAAATCCCTAGACTGTTGAGGTCGTAACGAGGAATGACCACTCGCTCTTCTGTTTTACGCAGAATCCGACCCTCGCTATCGTCAAAGGTAGGGATGTCGAAAAAGTCGCGATCGAGGAGAGTGTCTTCATTGGAATAATCAAGACCCCACAGTAACTTGGCACTCTGAGAAAAAGGTGTCTCAATTTGCAAGCGCCCGCCCCATTTCTCGGATTCCAAAACGTTGCGATTGAGTTCGTTAATTCCAATAGATCGGTCGTCAAATGTCGTCCCCCGCAACGTATAGTCACGATAATACAGTTGACCTTGAAGGCGACTGCCGAAAAGATTGCCATTGGTGTAGTCTAAGCTGACAAGGGTGTTTTCTCTCCCCGTGGGAAGAGCGCCTTCATACCTGGGAACGACACCCGTCCCTCGCGCTTTATCGCCTGGTTCCAGACCCGGGACAGCAAATTCAAAGTCTTGCTCGTCATCATCGTGAGTGAAGGTGATTTGCAGGCGTTGTTGGTCGCCCAAGTTGAAGCCTAATTTGCCCAAGACGTTCCACGTTTCGCTTTCGGGGGTAATGGAGTCAATGGGGATGCGATCGCCTTGGGCATCATAAGCGTCACCGCGAGTTGCCCGAAGTACGCTAAACGTAAAGTCAACATCGCCCTCGTTGATGGCCGTAAAATGCCGCAGCTTATAGCCGAAACTATCTCCTTGTAAATTGCCTAAAGCGGCTTGAGTCCCGACCTCTGTCTCCGCTACAATTCGTTTCGCGCTAGCTCGGCGCGTAATAATGTTGATAATTCCACCCGCTGCCCCATCGCCGTAAATAGCACTCGGACCGCGCACAACCTCGATCCGCTCGATCGCCGCCGGATCAATTGTTGTCAGATATTCCTCGAACCGCGTATTCGTCGATTGGGGAACGCCATCAATCAAAATAGCAGGTGTGCGACCCCGCAAAGACGGCGTAGCATTGGTTTGAGAAGGAGGCGAAAAGCCAGGAACGGTTGCGCCGAGAATATCGGTCAGATTCCTAGAAATCGTGCTTTGCTGTTGGATCTGTTCCCGAGTCACCACCGTTACTGAGCGCGGTATGTCTTGCGGGTTTTCTGCTGTTCTCGTGGCAGTCACCACTACCTCAATTTCTTCCTCCGCCTCAGCCAGTGGCTTTGATTGTTCGTCAGCTTCAGTCGTTGGCTTTGAGGTTGATTCATCCTCCACTGGGGCAACTGGCATCAAGCTAAAAACTAGCCCTTGTTCGCTGGGTATTACCTTGACAACAGGTACTTTTGCCTCACCTGTCACCGTTACTCGAATGCTGTTGGTGTCTAAAGACTGCACCACAATCGACGTGACGCCCTCAGCTGGGTTTTCTCGACGGAACTGAGTCCCCTCCGGCAGGCGCAGTTGAGCATTGGCAATGTCAGCTACAAATGCTCGGTCGTTACTGGAGGTAAACACTTGAGGTGATGAGCCATCTGCTGTTTGCAAGATTACCTGCAAGCCATCGGGCGTGGCTTCAACTCGTACATCTGTGACTTGGGTTACCTGAGCCCAGGCTGGCTGAGCCGCAAACGCGACAACTGCACTTACAAACGGTAGGACAGGAAATATTGGCTGTAGTTTCATCCGGTTTCCTTACACACACTGACTCGGATCGCCGATTGCAACCCAACAGTTATTGAAAATAGTTCTTACTAAGTTAGGGACGTTACCACAATTTATTTGTAGAATCAAGATGCCATTAATTTTTGATGTTAATGAAATTTTTTGGCATTAAAAATATAAAAAATTATAAATTTACCAACCAACGGCTTGGGAGTTTACTGATTGTACCGAAAACCCTTGCCATACTGACCGAAAAATTTTTTAACGTTCAATCCTTTAAGAACAAAGACTTTCGAGATATTTGGATTCGATTGGGTTGCCGTGATTTGCTAAAAAGTGTTACAAGTCTAGCGAGTTCTACTGCTGAAGCCAACAGAGCCTGATAAACATTAGAGAAATAATTTTGGCAATAAATACTTGACACTTGTAATAGACTTGTACTATTGTAAGTGGTCATTGTTACCAACTTAATCAAGAATTATTTGCAATACCTTTCCAAAAGTTGACGGCTGAAAACCTTCTAGCTAGGCAACAGCTAAGCTAACGGGCATTTAACAGAAGTTGCTTGCTTTACGCAAGAGCAGCGCAATCGCACAAGAGTGTCTTTTAGCTCGGGAAGGAGACGCGCCGCAAGAGGCCGTTAACAGTCAACTGTCAACAGTTAACTGTTGAGATCCAAACTCCTCTAACTTCCTGCGATCAGGTTTTGTAACGTGACAAAAGCTTATAGGTTAGGCGTTTGAGCGATTGTTTGACAGCATTCAAGGACTTGTATTATCCTGCTTGATTACTGGCTTAATAAGAATAATTATTAATAGTGGGGTAGAAAATGGCTACTGTACGAGCCAGCTTCCTTGATTCACATTTTCGTTCTTGGCAACTGCGAATTTTACCGTTGTTGCTGTCTCTTAGAAGCGGGATTCAATGTATTGACCTGTCAAGTTTGATTCGAGTTGCTGTATTCCACACCCACGAGTTTATCGACCCTACAGAGTGAAAACAGTAAAATGGGTTGCATTTTACCAGAAATTCCGGAAATGAAGCGTAATTTTGCCACGACAGTGGAGCTATTGCGCTGTAGAGCCACCCACCAGCCCGATCAACTAGCGTTTGCCTTTTTGCCCGATGCAGAAACACAAGGCGCTCGTCTCACGTATCGAGAGTTGGATCGACAAGCTTGTGCGATCGCGGCTCAACTTCAGGCTTTGGGGTTAAGCGGTGAGCGAGCGTTATTAGTGTATCCGTCAGGACTCGATTATCTGGCAGGGCTGTTTGGTTGCCTGTATGCAGGCGTCGTTGCCGTTCCCGCTTACCCACCGCGCAACCAACGCAACACGCCCAGAATCAAAGCCATTGTTCAAGACGCGCAAGCAGCGATCGCCCTGACAACAACAGCAATTTCATCTCATGTGCAATCTCTGTTGGGTTCAACCTTGCAATGGTTGGAGACTGACGCGATTGCAGACGGCAGCGAACAGGCTTGGCAAGAACCTGAGATTAATAGAGATACATTAGCGATTTTGCAATATACCTCCGGCTCTACGGGAACGCCAAAGGGTGCAATGCTTAGTCATGGCAACCTGCTGCACAATGCCGCCACAACTTACCAATTCATGGAGCATTCCCCCGATAGTAAATTTGTTTCGTGGCTGCCAATTTACCATGACATGGGACTCATCGGCGGCATTTTGCAACCCCTATTCGGTGGCTTTCCTTGTTTCTTAATGCCTCCAGCCTCGTTTCTCCAGCGTCCGTACCGTTGGCTAGAAACGATTTCCCGCTATCAGGCAACCACTAGTGGTGGGCCAAATTTTGCCTATGAGTTGTGCCTTCAAAAGATTACGTCCCAACAGCGAGAAAACCTTGACTTAAGCAGTTGGAGCGTTGCTTTTAACGGAGCTGAACCCATCCGATCCGATACCTTACAGCGCTTTGCCGCTACGTTTGCAGACTGTGGTTTTCGTCAAGAGGCGTTCTATCCCTGTTATGGGATGGCAGAAGCAACCCTGATGGTGTGTGGCGGTTTCAAAGCTGCGCCGCCCCTGATCAAAACCATTCAAAAATCTGCATTGGAACGTCATCAAGTTGTTGAAGTAGGTCATGAGAGCGAGGACGTGCAAAGTGTTGTTAGCTGCGGTCAAACCCTGCCAGAGCAGCAAATTGTCATCGCCCATCCTGAAACACGAATCCAATGCCGACCCGATGAAGTGGGTGAAATCTGGGTATCCGGACCTAGTATCGGTTGCGGCTATTGGAATCGTCCAGAACAGACGCACCAGACATTCTGCGCTTACCTGGCAGACACCAATCGGGGGCCATTTTTGCGAACGGGAGACTTAGGATTTTTGCACGATGGAGAGCTATTTATCACTGGTCGTGTTAAAGATTTGATTGTGATTCGCGGTCGCAACCTTTACCCTCAAGATATCGAACTCACCGCAGAATGCAGCCATTGTTCACTGCGAATTGGCAGTAGTGCCGCCTTTTCTGTGGACGTTGGCAATGAAGAACGGTTGGTTGTCGTTCAAGAGTTGGAATTTCGACAAAAACCCGATGTTAGGGAAGTAGCGGCAGCTATCCGACAGGCGATCGCAAAAGACCACGACGTGCAAGCCTATGGGATAGTGTTGGTTAAAGCAGGTAGCATTCCCAAAACATCTAGCGGTAAGATTCAACGCCGTATTTGTCGAGCTGAGTTTCTCGCAGGCACCTTGAACGTTGTAGGAAGCAGCATTTTAGACGTTGAGGACGAGTCTAGTTTTACCCGCGAATGCGGCAATCGAGGTACTGCCAATCGCGATCGCTTGCTAGCAGTTGAGCCAAAAGAACGCCAATCGCTTGTTGAGTCTTATCTTCAAGGGCAAGTAGCGCGAGTGCTGAGACTAAAGCCATCCCAAATCGAGTTTGAGCAGCCTTTAAGCGCCTTGGGAGTGGACTCATTAATGGTCTTTGACCTAAAAAATCAGATAGAAGTAGACCTGAGGGTGAGCTTAGCCGCGATCGACTTTTTTCAGGATGCCAACATTGCTCGACTAGCAATGCAGATTCAGGCTCAACTCACAACACCAGCACCTTTCAGTTCAACTGTCATACCCGTTTCCCGAACCAAAGACCTGCCCCTGTCATTTGCTCAAGCTAGGTTGTGGTTTCTGGATCGCTTACAACCAGGCAATCCCTTCTACAACATTGCAGTTGCCATTCGTCTCAATGGTTTACTTGATGTTGCAGCACTTCAGCAAAGCTTTAATGAAATTGTGCGGCGACACGAAGCCTTGCGAACAATTTTTACTACAGTAGACGGAAAACCCATCCAAGTAAGCCATCCCACACTCACTATAACCCTGCCTGTGATAGACTTACGCGCCCTTCCCGAACGCGAAGCCGAGGCGCAACGACTGGCAACACACGAAGCTGGAAAACCCTTCGATTTGACACGAGCACCCTTACTAAGAGTGACCCTCTTACAGCTAAGCGAAACCGAGAATGTGATGTTGCTAACCCTGCATCACATCGTCTCGGATGGTTGGTCGATGGGCGTTCTAGTTCAAGAACTAGGAGTCCTTTACGATGCGTTTTCCACCGGGAAACCTTCTCCCTTAGCTGAACTCCCCATCCAGTATGCAGACTACGCAGTGTGGCAGCGCCAGTGGTTGGAGGGAGACGTGATGAAGTCTCATCTAGCGTACTGGAAACAAAAATTGAATAGCTTGCCCGTGCTAAAACTGCCCACAGACTATCCTCGCCCAGTGGTTCAAACCTTCCAAGGCGTCCGGCAATCAGTCATCCTATCCAAGTCCTTAACCAATGCGCTCAAACGGCTCAGTCGGCAGCAAGGTGTCACGCTGTTTATGACCTTGCTAGCCACCTTTAAGACGTTGCTGCACTGGTACACTGCTCAAGATGATATCGTTGTCGGCACGGACATTGCCAACCGCAACCCTTCTCAAACGGGGGAATTAATTGGGTTTTTCGTTAACCAAATAGTCTTGCGTGCCAATGTTTCTGGTAACCCCACATTTGAGGAGTTGCTGGCACGAGTCCGACAGGTGGCGTTAGAGGCCTATGCCCATCAAGATATTCCCTTTGACAAGTTGGTGGAAGTTTTGAACCCAGAACGAACTTTGGGACGAACGCCTCTGTTTCAGGTCAAGTTGGTGCTGCAAAATGTACCCATGCCACCCTTAACATTGCCCGGTTTAAGCGCAATTATTCAAGAGATTGATAGCCAAACGGCGAAATACGACTTGCTACTAAATTTGACAGAAACAGAGCAAGGTTTGGTTGGGTGGATAGAGTACAGTACGGATTTATTTGCAGCGGCAAGTATCGTGTGCCTATTAAACCATTTTGAAACGCTGCTGCATACTGTTGTCGCACAACCTCAGCTCAACCTTAGCGAACTTGAAGAACTCCTCACCCAAACGGACAAAAAGCAAAAACTCATTCAACGCAGAGCACGCCAAGAAATTTATCAGCAGGAGTTAAAGCAAATTCAAAGAAAGACGGTTCGCGCTACCCCAGAAAAAGCATAGACGGGCTAGAAAAAACAGTCCAGTCGCAGAGGAATTTCACACCCAGGCACTGAGAACTAAGTATGCAAAAAGAAATTATTGAGGGATTTCAACTATCCCCACAACAAAAGCATCTATGGTTGTTACAAAAAAGTGGTTCCAGTCTGAAGTATTCAACTCAATGTGCTGTCCGGATTGAGGGCAATCTCGATCTAAAGGCTTTAAAAATAGCATTAGAACAGGTTGTCAGTCGCCATGAAATCCTCCACACCACATTTCATTGTTTGCCGGGAATGAGCATTCCGCTGCAAGTTGTTGCACAGAGAAATAGCGACTTATCGTGGGAAATTAAGCAGCATCTCAATAATTTGACCGTTGAAGAACAAGAAGTAGAACTTAATCAACTTTTTCATGATGCAATTCAGCAGCCTTTTGACCTAAAAAAAGGGCCTTTGCTGCGTGCCTCTTTAGTTCCTCTTGCCCCGCATCAGTACGAGTTACTGCTAGGTTTGCCAGCGATGAATGGGGATGCTGGAACGTTAAAAAATTTGGTGCGTGAATTGAGCTATTCTTATGCTGCTTGCGTGTTAGATGAAAAACTAGAACACGAACCACTGCAATATGCAGATATTGCTCAATGGCTCAACGAATTACTGGAGTCAGAAAACCAGGAAGCTTCGCAAAATTACTGGCGGCAGATTCCATTTTCTTCGCTTTTGACATTAAAACTTCCGTTGGCACATCTTTTTTCTGAAACATCAGATTTTGAGCCGCACTCTTTGAGTTGGATCCTTCATCCAGAACTTACCAAGAAGCTTGAAATATTGGCTCAAAAGTATGAAACTTCAATTTCTACATTCTGTTTGGCGTGTTGGCAAATATTACTTTGGCGTGTTACCGAACAACCTGACTTGATTGTAGGAGTTGCTTTTGATGGTCGTAATTATAAAGAACTAGAGGAAGCACTCGGTTTACTTACTAAATACTTACCGATTATCGGTCATTTTGAAGGTCATGAATCATTTAATAAAGTTTTAGCACGTTTAGATGAATCTATTCAGGAAGCATCTGAGTGGCAAGAGAGTTTTACTTGGGAAAAACTAGATAGTAGTAATTTGTCGTTTTTTCCGATTTGTTTTGAATTTGAAAATTTATCTAGTAAATTTCATGTAGAAGGTGTATACTTTACCATTAATAAGCAATACACTTGCCCAGAACGCTTTAAAATTAAGCTGTGTTGTACTCGCTTGGATGATTCTATAAAGGCAACATTTTATTATGATGCTAACATCGTTTCAGCAGAGTCGATTCAACGCTTAAGTGAGCAATTTCAGACAGTATTAGTCAGTGCTATTAATCAGCCTGAAGCGGCAATCGCTCATTTAGAAATTCTCAGTCCTCAGGAACGACAGCGACTCCTGGTTGAGTTTAACCAAACAACAGCTCCTTATCCATATGAGCAATGCATCCATCAGTTGTTTGAAGAACAAGTTGAACAGACGCCAGACAATATTGCATTGGTGTATGAAAATCAGCAATTAACCTATGCAGAACTCAACGCGCAGGCGAACAAAATAGCTCGATACTTGCAGGGACTGGGCGTGAAGCCAGAGGTACTGGTGGGTGTATGCATAACGCGATCGCTCTCAATGCTAGTGGGATTGCTGGGCATTCTTAAAGCTGGTGGCGCTTACGTGCCACTCGACCCCTCATTACCAACTCAACGACTGGCTTTCGTCATCAACGATACCCAGATGCCAGTTTTGCTTACCCAAAAGCATTTAGCTGCCAGATTACCCACTGAAGGCACAAAAATTGTTTGTCTAGATGCAGACTGGGAAAGTATTGTTTTGCATGACACCCAGAACCCCACCAGTCCAGTAACACCTGAGAACTTGGCTTATGTCATCTACACCTCCGGTTCTACTGGCAAACCGAAGGGAACTTTAATTCCCCACCGAGGCCTGGTGAACTACCTATCTTGGTGTACCCAAGCCTATGCCGTCGAACAAGGAAAAGGCTCGCCTGTTCACTCGTCCATTGCTTTTGACATGACGATTACGGGACTCTTTTCTCCGTTATTGGTCGGTCGAACCGTTGAACTGTTGCCAGAAACCGTCGGGGTAGAGTCTTTATGTCGTAGTTTGCACGAGAATTGCAACTATAGCTTAGTTAAACTTACACCCGCTCAACTGACGTTACTGGGACAGCAGTTTTCTGCACAAGAGGCAGCAGGTCGCACGCAAGCATTGATCATTGGGGGCGAGAACCTATTAGCCGAACATATCGCCTTTTGGCAAAATGCGGCTCCTGACACGGCGTTAATTAATGAATATGGACCGACGGAAACGGTAGTAGGTTGCTGTGTTTATCAGGTACCCAAGGGTCAGCATCACTCAGGAGTAATCCCGATTGGACGGCCTATTGCCAACACCCAACTCTATGTACTAGACCGCTACTTGCAACCCATGCCCGTTGGCGTACCGGGAGAATTGTATATTGGTGGTCTAGGTTTGGCTCGCGGCTATCTCAACCGTCCCGATTTAACCGCCGACAAGTTTATTCCAGACCCGTTTAGCAACCAGCCAGGGGCGCGGCTTTACAGAACGGGAGATTTAGCTTATCACCGCCCCGACGGCAACTTAGAGCTGATTGGGCGAATTGACCATCAGGTGAAACTCCGAGGTTTTCGCGTTGAGTTGGGAGAAGTCGAGGCAGCGGTGTCTGAGCATCCCGCCGTTCGAGAAGCGGTAGTTTTAGCACGGGAGGATAGACCCGGAGATCAACGCTTGGTGGCTTATGTCGTCCCTTATCCAAGACAAACACTAGACCTGTTGCACGAATATCTTGAACCCCACCCCAACCCTCCCCTAACTAAAGAGGAATTAAAGGGAGTAATTCCGATTCAGGCAAGAAGTCTACTGACCACGAACGAGTTAAAAGCCTTTCTCAAAGCCAAGTTACCAGAATACATGGTGCCAGACGCCTTTGTGATGCTGGATGCCTTACCCCTAACGTTGCATGGCAAGGTAGACCGTCGATCGCTCCGTGCACCAGAAAGCGATCGCCCAGAGTTGGACGTGGCTTATATCATGCCAAAAACTGAGTTGGAGCAAACAATCGCGGCGATTTGGCAGGACGTTCTTCATCTGGAAACGGTGGGAATTCATGACAACTTTTTCGACCTTGGGGGTCATTCATTACTGATGCTCCAAGTTCATTGCCAGCTTCAGGAACGATTAAAACAAAACCTTACCGCGATCGAGCTATTTGAACATCCCACGATTGCTCGGTTAGCCAAGCATTTAAGTCAAGAAAATATTGAGCAACCTTCTTTCGATCCGATTCGCGATCGCGTCAAAAAGCAAAAAGAAGCACTCAACCGAAAAAAGCAATTGCTCAAGGAAGGAGGAAAAAATTAATGCATAGTTTGGCAGCCTCCGATTCGATGGAAGGAATCGCTATTATTGGCATGGCAGGTCGATTTCCAGGAGCCAAAACAATTGATGAATTTTGGCAAAACCTGCGAGATGGCGTGGAATCGATCGCCTTTTTCTCGGATGAAGAACTAAAGGCTTCAAACATCGATTCTGCACTACTCAATGAACCCAACTATGTCAAAGCCAAAGGCGTTTTAGAAGATATTGAACTCTTTGATGCGGCATTTTTTGGCTTCAATCCCAGAGAAGCGGAAATGACTGATCCACAACATCGTCTTTTGTTGGAATCTGCCTGGGAAGCGCTGGAACATGCGGGCTATGATGCTCAACGGTATAAGGGACAGATTGGAACTTATGCAGGTGTGGGCTGGAATAGCTACTTAGTGAAAAACCTGTATGCCAATTCCGACCCAATCCAGGCAATTGGGGTGCATCAAACATTAATTGGAAATGACAAAGATTTCCTGGCAACCCGCATCTCTTACAAGCTGAACTTGACAGGACCGAGTATCAACGTTCAGACGGCTTGCTCGACTTCACTGGTTGCCGTTAGTTTAGCCTGTCAAAGTTTGCTGAACTATCAATGCGATATGGCTTTGGCAGGTGGAGTGACGGTCTTCGTACCCAACAAATCAGGCTATTTGTATCAAGAAGGAGGTGTATTATCTCCGGACGGACATTGCCGTGCCTTTGATGCCAAGGCTCAAGGGACGGTTGTTGGCAACGGCGTTGGCGTCGTTGTTCTCAAACGGCTATCAGAGGCGCTGGCGGATGGCGATCGCATCCATGCCATTATCAGAGGTTCGGCAATTAACAATGATGGTTCTTTGAAAGTCGGCTACACTGCCCCCAGCATCGAGGGTCAAGCCAAGGTCATCGTTGAAGCCCTGGCGCTGGCTGACGTGGAACCGGAAACCATTAGCTATATTGAAACTCACGGCACAGGCACCGCTTTAGGCGACCCGATTGAAATTGCTGCCCTCAGCAAAGCCTTTCGCGCTAGCACCTCAAAGCGAGGTTTTTGTGCAATTGGTTCGGTTAAAACCAATATCGGTCACCTAGATGCAGCAGCCGGCGTTACGGGGTTAATCAAAACCGCTCTCGCACTCAACCATAAATTAATCCCTCCGACGCTGAACTTCGAGCAACCCAATCCCCAAATTGACTGGGAAAACAGCCCCTTCTACGTCAATGCCCAACTCCAAGAGTGGAAGGCAGACTCAACGCCGCGCCGTGCTGGAGTGAGTTCGTTTGGCATGGGCGGGACAAATGCCCATGTCATCCTTGAAGAAGCTCCACCCGTTGCTGCCTATAGTCCGTCTCGTCCCTGGCAATTGTTGCTGCTTTCTGCTAAAACTGAGTCCGCGTTAGAGAAAGCGACAGACAACTTATCTGAGCATCTCCAAGAGCATCCAATGCTTAACCTGGCAGATGTTGCTCACACCCTTCAAGTTGGTCGCCGTACTTTCGAGCATCGCCGGATGTTGGTGTGTCAAACGGCTGACGAAGCAGTCAAAGCGCTGAATACGAGAGACACTCAAGCTATTTTGACTCACTACCAAGAACCGAGCGATCGCTCAGTGGTGTTTCTGTGTACCGGACAGGGTGCCCAGTATTCCAATATGGGTAAGGAACTCTACGAAACTGAACTAACGTTTCGAGACTGGATTGATCGCTGCTCGACATGGCTTGAACCGTACTTGGGACTAGATTTACGCACGCTGCTTTACCCCAGCGAGGAACAAGTGGAAATAGCAACAGAGCAACTTAACCAAACGGCGATCGCTGGTCCTGCACTTTTTGCGATCGAGTATGCCTTGGCACAGTTGTGGATGTCTTGGGGCGTGTACCCGGAAGCTCTCATCGGTCACAGTCTTGGGGAGTATGTGGCGGCTTGTCTGGCTGGCGTATTTTCTTGGGAAGATGCTCTGTCACTCGTGGCGGTTCGAGGGCGGCTGATGCAGCAACTGCCTGGGGGTGCCATGCTATCCGTCGCGCTTCCAGAGCAAGAAGCGAAAAAACTCCTCAACGATCGCCTTTGTCTGGGGGCGATCAACGCACCGACAGCTTGTGTGATCTCCGGAGACCTCGATGCGATCGCCAGTTTGCAGCAACGCCTGAGTGAGCAAAAAATCGCCTGTCGTCGGCTGCATACCTCCCACGCTTTCCACTCTCAGATGATGGATGCGGCGATCGCGCCGTTGACTCAACAGCTCAAGGGCATCACTCTCAACCCACCGCAAATTCCCTTTATTTCCAACCTCACTGGCACCTGGATTACCAACGCACAAGCCACAGAACCCAACTACTGGGCGCAGCATTTGCGACAAACGGTACGGTTTAGCCAAGGAATTGCCGAAGTCTTGAAACAGCCTAATCGCATTTTGCTGGAAATCGGTCCGGGCAATACGCTCACCACCCTCACCCGACAGCAAAATGTAGAGAGTGCGATCGCCTTTGGCGACGCCCCTGAGGCGATCGCGATTTCTTCATTACGCCATCCCCAAGAGCAACAGTCTGATTTAGAATTCTTACTCAATACCTTGGGACGACTGTGGCTAGTGGGAGTCCCCATCGATTGGTCTGGATTTTATCGCCAAGAGCAACGTCACCGCACGCCTTTACCCACTTATCCCTTCGAGCGCCAGCGCTATTGGATTGACCCACCATCACCAACCAAGGCTTTTTACCAACCTCAAAACCCCGTCGGTAAAAAGCCAAATGTAGCAGATTGGCTCTACATTCCTTCGTGGAAGAGAGTTTGGCCACTTGAATCGGTTAAGCCAGAGCAGCAACAGCGCTGGCTAGTGTTTGTCGATATTGGTGGGGTGGGAGAGCAACTGACTCAGCGACTGGAGCAACACAACCAAGACGTGATTACCGTCGAGGAGGCGCATCAGTTCACCCAGCTGGGGACGAACAGATATGCCATCAATCCCCAAAACCGCGACGATTATGATACCTTAGTCCAAACCTTGGGTAATTTGGGTCAAATCCCTCACCAAATCGTTCATCTATGGGGGATTGCGCCAAACTCCCAAGCGTCTACAACGATCGAGAGGTTTGAACGGTGTCAGGACTTGGGGTTCTACAGCCTTTTGTTCTTGGCACAAGCACTCAGACAACAAGACATTTCGGAGACGCTGCAAATTACCGTTGTCACCAATAACCTACATGAAGTAACCGGCGACGAACAGTTGTGTGCTGAGAAGGCAACGGTTTTAGGTTCGTGCAAGGTAATCCCCCAAGAGTATTCCAATATCACCTGCCGCAGTGTTGATATGATTGTGCCTCTGCCCGGAACGGTGCAGGAAAATCAACTTATCGAGCAACTTGTTGCAGAACTAACAGCCAACTCGCCTGAGTCTGTTGTTGCCTATCGGGGAAAGCACCGTTGGGTACAAAACTTTGAACCCGTGCGCCTAGAGCCAACCCCAATGTTAAGGCAAAGAGGCGTCTATTTAATTGTCGGGGGGCTGGTTGGAGATATTGGATTGGAAATAGCACACTATCTCGCTGAAACCGTACAAGCCAAACTGATTTTGACTGGATCTGTGCTTTGCAGCAGCGCTGACGCACCTAACGTTGCTACCGCTACTCCTTCAAAGAACACATCGCCAACGCTAACGCGATCGCATTTTCCCCAACCCGCAGATTGGGCACAATGGCTGACAACTCATGACGAGCAAGACGAAACCAGCTGCAAGATTCGGAAAATACAGGCGTTAGAAGCGCTAGGTGCAGAAGTTCTTATCGTTAGTGCTGATGTCAGCAATACGGCAGAATTTCAGAGTGCGATCGCTCAAACATCAACTCGATTTAGTCAAATTCACGGCATTATCTACTCTGTAGAAAGTTTTGAACAAGAGTCTTTTCGATCTATTCAACAGACCAATAAAACTGAATGTCAGTCGCACTTTTTACCTACTGTGCAAGGTCTATTAACCTTACAAAACTTATTCCAAGACAACCCGCTTGATTTTTGCCTGTTGCAATCATCTATCTCGTCCTTCGTCGGAGGTTCAATTGTCCATTCGGCAGCCAATTCATTGCTCGATGCCTTTGCCCGAAAATACCACCAAACCAACTCCATTCCTTGGCTCAGCATCAACTGGGATCTCTGGCGCTTCTGGGATGAACAACGTACAACTCTAGCTGCTGAATTAACCCTGACACCAGCTGAGGGTGTAGAGGTTTTCCAAACCGTTTTATCAGCAAGTAAAACTGCTCAAATCATAGTTTCAACTGGCGATTTATCGGCGCGAATTAATCAAGGATTTCTGGTCAAATCTTTGCCAAATGTTGCACCATTAAATCAGCAAAAACTTTCCTCCCTTTACTCCAGACCTAATTTGATAACTGCGTATGCTCCTCCAAGAAATGAACTTGAGAAAACTGTTACTAAGATTTGGCAAGACCTGCTAGGAATTAAGCAAGTAGGTATTCACGATAACTTCTTTGAAATTGGAGGAAATTCATTGTTAGCTGTTCAAGCAATCTCTCGCTTGCGCGAAGCTTTTCAAGTTGAATTGCCCTTACGAAAGCTGCTCTTTGAAGCTCCAACAATCGCCGAACTTTCTGGGGTTATTGCAGAAAATCAACCCAAACAGGAAGAATTAGACGAGATGTCTCAATTATTAGCAGAAATTGAAAACCTTTCAGAAAAAGAAATTGAACTTCAATTAGCTCAGGAATTGCAGTAATCAATATATTTCTGAAATTGCGAGGATGTAACCATGAAATTTAGTTTGTTTTATTTTTCAGATAAAGATGGCTCATCTGCCAAAGATCAGAAGTACAAGTTATTGCTTGAAAGCGCCAAATTTGCCGATAAGAATGGATTTAATGCGGTTTGGACTCCCGAACGACATTTCCAGCCCTTCGGCGGACTTTATCCTAGCCCATCAATTCTCAGTGCCGCACTGGCAATGGTCACTGAACGCATTCAATTAAGAGCAGGAAGTGTTGTTTTGCCCCTCCACAATCCGATTCGGGTTGCTGAAGAATGGTCTGTGGTCGATAGCTTGTCAAAAGGTCGCGTAGGCATCGCGGTTGCATCTGGCTGGCACCCTGATGATTTTGTTCTGTCTCCGGAGAAGTTTGACAATCGCAAGGAGTTGATGTGGAGTCAAATTGAGGTGATTCAAAGGCTCTGGAAAAATGAGACTGTTGAAGCAAGCGATCAGTCTGGAAATAAAGTCAACATCAGTTTATTTCCCAAACCTTTACAACCTAATCTGCCGATTTGGGTTACCAGTCAATCGACAGAATCATTTGTAAAAGCGGGTAAAATTGGCGCTAATATCTTAACTTCTTTGCTATATGGCCCACTAGAGGAAGTTGAAGAAAAAATATTACTTTATCGCCAATCTTTAGCGCAACACGGTCACGACCCTAAAGCTGGACAAGTTGCTGTTATGTTGCATACATTTGTCGGGCAAGACTATGAATTTGTCAAGCAAAAAGTCAAAAAACCTTTTATTAGCTATCTCAAGAATCATGCCGGACTTTTTGAAAGTATTATCAAACGTTTTTATAATGTAGACTTACAGACATTTACCGAAGAAGATATCGATAGCCTGATGGCATTTGGCTTCGAGCGTCTGTTTGACGGTCGGGTTTTGATTGGAACACCTGAAACCTGCTTGCCAATGGTCGAGCGATTGAAAAAAGCTGGAGTTGATGAAGTGGCTTGCTTGATTGATTTCGGCATCGATTTTGACTCATTGATGGCAAGTTTAGAATACGTAAATCAATTGAAGAATCGTTGTGGTGTGGCAAATCAAAGTAGAGCGTTACTGAGTCGGTAATTAATTAAGCATTCCAGTCGAGCATTTTTTAGAAGTCGATACCGTTTAGTCAGCTTTGAATCATTAACTTGAATTATCCAGCAATGAATGAGTTTTCTCAGCGAGTTGCTGCTCTCTCTCCAGAACAGCGGGCACTATTTGAACTACGACTGAAAAAGAAGGGCTTAAAAACTCTACAAACCCAGTCTATTCCTAAACGAAAAGAGGCGAATCATTTACCACTGTCCTATGCCCAGCAGCGGATGTGGTTTCTCGACCAACTGGAACCGGGTAACCCCTTCTACAACATTGCTGCGATCGTGCGCTTTGAGGGTGAACTTAACGTCGCCGTCTTAGAGAAAACGCTTAGCGAAATTGTCAGCCGTCACGAAACTTTACGCACCACCTTTCCTACGGCAGAGGGGCAACCTATTCAGATTATCAAGCCACCCCAACCCTGGACGATTCCAATAGTAGACCTCACGCCATTGCCCGAAACTCAACAAGAAGCAGAGGTGCAACGGTTGTCTATTGAGCAGATGCAGCAATCCTTTAACCTTGCTCAAGGGCCATTGCTGCGAGTGACACTGTTACAGCTCAGTGCAACTCAACACGTCATGCTCTACACCGTGCCTCACATCCTCAGTGATGCCTGGTCTTCAGGTGTGTTGGTTCGCGAGGTAGCGGCGTTGTATGATGCTTTTTCTCAGGGGTATCCCTCACCCTTGCCTGAACTCCCAATCCAGTATGCTGACTTTGCGATTTGGCAGCGACAATGGCTTCAGGGAGATGTACTAGAAACGCAACGTGGTTACTGGAAGCAGCAGTTAGGTGGCACACTCCCCGTTTTGCAACTGCCAACAGATCGCCCCCGTCCTTTGGTGCCAACGTTTCAGGGTGCATGGCAACCCTTCACCATCCCCAAAGCCCTCACCGAAGCACTCCAAGTGTTGAGCAAGCGGGAGGGAGTAACGCCGTTTATGCTGCTTTTAACCGCGTTCAAGATGTTGCTGTACCGCTATACCGGACAAGAAGACATCTTAGTGGGTTCTCCTATTGCCAATCGCAACCGCCCTGAAATTGAGGGGCTGATTGGGTGCTTTGTCAACATGTTAGTTTTGCGTACCAATCTTTCCGGCAACCCCAGTTTTCGAGAGTTGTTGCATCGCGTGCGAGAGATGACGCTAGGAGCCTATGCTCACTCGGATTTGCCTTTTGAACGACTGGTGGAAGAACTTCAGCCAGAGCGATATCTCAACTTTAACCCCCTATTTCAAGTCACCTTTGCTCTTCAGAACACACCAGCACTATCCCTCGAACTGCCGGATTTGACATTAAACCTTCAGGAGATTGGCTCTCAAACGACTAAGTTTGACTTGACGTTGAACTTATCAGAAACACCGGATGGTTTGAGTGGCATCGTTGAGTACAGTACGGATTTATTTGATGCTGCAACGATTACGCGGATTATCGGGCATTTCCAAACCTTGCTAGAGAGTATCGTCGCCAATCCCGATCGCGCAATCACTGACTTACCTCTTTTGACTAAGGCAGAGCGCCATCAGTTACTTGTAGAGTGGCATGAGACTCAGGCCGATTATCCCCAAGATATCTGTCTCCACCAATGGTTTGAGGCTCAGGTAGAGCGATCGCCCGATGCGGTTGCCGTGGTATTTGAAGATGAGCAACTAACCTATCGGGAACTCAACCGTCGAGCCAATCAAATCGCCCATTACCTGAAATCTTTAGGTATTAAACCCGATCAACTCGTAGGTTTGTGCGTTGAGCGATCGCTAGAATTGGTCGTTGGAGTGCTGGGTATTCTCAAAGCAGGTGGAGCGTATGTTCCCTTAGACCCCGCCTACCCACCAGATCGACAAGCATTTGTGTTGCAAGATGCCCAAGTGTCGCTGCTACTCACTCAAGAGCATTTGCTGGAAAAACTGCCAGAGCATCAAGTTCCGATCGCTTGTTTGAATGCTGATACATTTGCTCAGTACAGTCAAGAAAATCCAGCACAACGGGCAACTCCCGATAACCTGGCGTATGTCATCTACACCTCCGGTTCCACAGGTAAACCCAAAGGTGTTTTAGTGAACCATGCCAACGTCGTTCGGTTGTTCAAGGCGACTCAAACGTGGTTTCACTTCAACGAACAGGATGTCTGGACGCTGTTTCACTCCATCGCCTTTGATTTTTCAGTTTGGGAACTGTGGGGTGCATTGCTCTACGGCGGCCGTCTCGTTGTCGTGCCTTACTGGATAAGTCGATCGCCCGACGATTTCTACGAGTTGCTCTCCACTCAACAAGTAACCATTCTCAACCAAACCCCTTCGGCCTTCCGCCAACTCATTCGGGTTGAAGAAACTGCCGCTAATGCTAAAGATTTAACGAATCTGCGTTTAGTAATTTTTGGAGGAGAAGCCTTAGAACTGCAAAGTGTACAACCCTGGTTTGAACGTCACGGCGAGCGCTCGCCTGAGTTGGTCAACATGTACGGCATTACGGAAACGACTGTTCACGTTACCTACCGCCCCCTATCAATAACTGACCTCAACGCTGGATTGGGTAGCGTGATTGGTTGCCCAATTCCAGACTTGCAGGTTTACATTCTCGATCCACATCAGCAGTTAGTACCGATTGGAATTCCCGGTGAACTGTACGTGGGTGGCGCTGGGGTGACAAAGGGCTATCTCAATCGCCCTGAATTGACGGCTGAGCGGTTTATTGACAATCCCTTTCAGCAAGAGAGAGACAGACAGACACACAAGCATGGACACAGAAATATTCCTTGTTGTTCAGAAAGGCTTTACAAAACGGGAGACTTAGCACGTTATTTGCCCAATGGAGACATTGAATACTTGGGTCGCATCGACCAGCAAGTCAAAATTCGAGGCTTCCGCATCGAACTTGGAGAAATTGAAGCGGCGCTGACGAGTTCTCCAGGTGTGCAGGATGCTGTTGTTGCCGTTCGAGAAGACGAACCAGGTCACAAGCGGTTAATCGCTTATATCGTGCCGAGTCGCCATTGTCAAGAATCCGAGCAACTTCTACCACAACTACGCACCTATTTGCAAGAAACATTACCTGAGTATTTCATCCCCTCCGCGTTTGTGATTCTGGATGCTCTCCCTCTGACTCCAAGCGGAAAAGTGGATAGGCGCTGTCTACCAGCACCCGACCTCAGCCGACCCGACTTAGAAAGTACGTTTGAAGCCCCCCGCACTCCCATCGAAGCGGCACTGGCTGAGATTTGGGCGCAGGTACTGGGGCTGGATCGGGTGGGCATTCGCGATAACTTCTTTGAGTTGGGTGGAGATTCCATTCTCAGTATGCAGATTGTTGCCAAAGCTAACCAAGCAGGGCTGCGACTGGCCAGTCCCCGGTTGTTGTTTGAACGTCAAACGATCGCTCGCTTAGCCCCAGTGGTAGAAGTCAGCCCAACCCTCCCAATCGCACAGGAAACAGTCGGCGGCGAGTTGCCCCTCACCCCCATTCAACACTGGTTTTTTGAACAAGAGTTTCTTGACGCCCACCATTGGAACCAAGCTTTACATTTAGAAGTGCGTCAATGCATTGACTCAGCCTTGTTAGAACAAGCTGTGCGGCACGTAACCCAGCACCACGATGCCCTGCGTTTGCGCTTTATTCAGGAAAAATCTAGCATTCAGCAACGCTACGCTGACTCGGATACGAGCGTGCTATTGACCCAAATTGACCTATCCGAGATGGCTCCAACCGAACAAAGACAAAGCATAGAAGCTACCGCCACTGAACTTCAGACCAGTCTCAATCTTTCAGAAGGACCACTATGGCGCGTTGCCTTAATTAACCTAGGGGATAATCGACCTCGCTGCCTGCTCATTGTCATTCACCACCTCGTTGTGGATGGGGTGTCTTGGCGGATTTTGTTGGAAGACCTTCAAACGGCTTATCAACAATTAAGTCAAGGTGAGGCAATTGAGTTACCCAGCAAAACCACCTCGTACCAGCAATGGGCCCAACAACTGCGAAACTACGCGCGATCGCCAGACCTACAGCAAGAATTGGAATACTGGTTAGCTGAACCCTGTCAGCCAATCTCCTCCTTACCTGTAGACTTTCCTGAAGGGGATAACGCGATCGCTAACGCTAGGACAGTATCAGTAACGCTGAACCCAGACGAGACTCAAGCACTCCTTTGGGAGGTTCCATCCGCTTACAGCACTCAAATTAACGATGTATTGCTAACGGCGTTGGTGCAGGCGTTTGCCCGATGGACGGGAGAGTCTAGGCTGCTGGTCAACTTAGAAGGTCACGGACGGGAAGATATTTTCGAGACGGTCAACCTGTCGCGCACTGTTGGTTGGTTTACAACCATCTTCCCAGTCTTGTTGGAAATTCCCACCCCATCCCAACCTGGTGAAGCACTCAAATCGGTTAAAGAGCAACTGCGCCGCATCCCAAATCGGGGAATTGGTTACGGCATCGTGCGCTATCTCCATGAGAATCGGGACGTTACCGAACCGCTGAAATCGCCTCCTCAGGCTGAAGTAGTTTTCAACTATTTGGGACAGTTGGATCGAACATTGCCGGATTCTTCTATGTTCAAATTAACTCAAGAATCGGTCGGGTTAGAACGCAGCCCCAGAGGAACGCGACCTTATCTGCTGGAAATCAATGGGTTTGTAGTAGGCAGTCAGTTGCGACTCGATTGGATTTACAGCCAAGCCGTGCATCAACAAACCACAATTTGTAGCCTAGCGGAGGATTTTCTGGAGGCGTTGCGATCGCTCATCGCTCACTGCCAATCTTCCGACGCCGGAGGCTACACGCCATCTGATTTTCCTGATGTCGATCTCAATCGGGAACAGTTGGACAAAGTTTTAGAAGAAATGGGACTAGGTTGAGGCGAGGACCTGGACAATGAAAAACAAAAATATTGAAGGAATTTATCCCCTCTCGGAAGCCCAACAAGGTATGCTTTTTGAGACGCTGAGCGCTCCTAAGTCTGGCATTCACATCGAGCAGTGGCACTGTACTTTGCAAGGCAATCTTAATCCGTCGGCTTTTGAGCGTGCTTGGCAACGGGTCATTGATCGCCACTCGATCTTGAGAACAGGCTTTGTTTGGAAAGAGCAAAACGAACCACTTCAGGTACTGCTGCAACAGGTTAAAGTTCCCCTAAAACGGCAAGATTGGCAAGATTTTTCACCATCCGTACAGCAACAGCAACTGGAAACGTATCTCAACATAGATCGCCGTTTTGGTTTCGAGTTATCCAAACCTCCCTTAATCCGTCTGGCTCTTTTTCAACTAGGAGAAACCACCCATCAATTGGTTTGGACCTATCACCACATCCTGATGGACGGCTGGTGCTTGCCCATTGTTTTCCAAGAATTTCTCTCGTTTTACCAAGCCTTTAGCCAAGACCAAGACTTACATCTAGAACCCAGCCGTCCCTATCAAGACTACATCATGTGGTTAAGAAAACAGGATTTATGCCAAGCTGAAATATTTTGGAGCAAGACGCTACAAGGTTTCAGCCAACCTACCCGATTGGGAATTCCAGCCGAATTCGATAGTTGTGCTCCACCAAATGAACGTTATGGCGAAAAAATTACTGACTTAGCTACTTCAACAACCGCCGCCTTACAGTCTATAGTCCGGCAGCGTCGTTTAACCTTAAATGCTTTTTTACAAGGTCTTTGGGCATTGCTATTGTGTCGCTATAGCGGTGAATTAGATGTCGTTTTTGGCACAACGGTTTCTGGGCGTCCGGCAGACTTGGCGGGAGTTGAGTCAATGATCGGGCTGTTTATTAATACCTTACCAGTGCGGGTTAAAGTTTCTCCAGACGCCTCGCTTTGGGCGTGGCTTGAAGGCATCCAAATCTACAACCTTGAACTACGACAATTTGAATTTAGCCCCGCCGGAAACGTTCATCAATGGAGCGATGTTCCTGGATCTTTGCCCTTATATGAAAGCCTTTTAGTGTTGGAAAACTATCCGGTTGATTTATCGATTTTGCAATCTGCCGAACTGAGTCTTGATATCAGCCAAGTTTGTTACAAAGGTGCCCAAACTAAATATGCGATCGCATTGCTTGTCATTCCCGGTTCAGAGTTGAAAATTCAATTTGTGTGGGATGGCTATCGCTTAGAACGAGTCAGTGCTCATCGAATTCTTGAACATTTTTTAACCTTATTAGAAAGTATTGTTGTCAATCCTGAGCAAACAATTGCCCAACTTTTAGACCAAATTCCTATCGCGCAAATCCCGCAAATCAAGACACGTCGAGAAAGAAACCAAAGTTCCGCAATTGCTTGGCGCACACCCGTGGAAGAGGTACTGGCAGGTATTTGGGTTCAAGTTTTGGGGTTGGAAACGATTGGCATTGAGGACAACTTTTTTGAATTAGGCGGACATTCCTTACTGGCAACTCAAGTCATGTCTCGTGTGCGTGCGGCATTCGGGTTAGAACTTCCCTTGCGCCACCTCTTTGAAATGCCGACAATTGCCCAACTCGCTCAGTGTATCGAGACGACTGCTCGCGCAGAGTCACCCCCTCAGCCTATCGTCCCCATTTCTAGGGAGCAAGATTTACCCCTCTCTTTTGGACAACAACGGTTGTGGTTTCTCGATCGCTTAGAGCCGGGTACTCCAGTCTATAACGTCCCTGCTGCCATTCGCATCGCGGGTAAACTAAACCTAGTTGCCCTAGAGCAAAGCTTGAATGAGGTGGTACGACGACACGAAATTTTGCGAACCACCTTTTTACTCAAAGATGGGCAACCCGTGCAAGTGATTCCAACGGAAAGCTGCGCTAACACACCAACCCTGAAGGTCACTCTACCCGTCACGGACTTACAAACTTGGCCGCCAACCGAACGAGAGCAAGAAGTTCAGCGACTCATCATCCAAGAAACCGGACAACCCTTTGACTTAGAACAAGGACCATTGCTGCGCGTTAGCTTGCTGCGATTAGGCCAAACCGAGCAAGTACTGGTGTTTGTCATGCACCACATCGTCGCTGATGGTTGGTCTGTTGGGGTATTAATTCAAGAACTGGCAACACTCTACGAAGCATTTTCCCTTGGCAAGCCGTCACCCCTTCCCGAACTCTCCATCCAGTACAAAGATTTTGCCGTCTGGCAGCGACAGTGGTTGCAAGGGGAGATTCTACAATCTCAGTTAGCTTACTGGAAGCAACAGCTGAGTGGCACACTTCCCGTCTTAGAATTGTCAAACGAGAAACCGTCCGCGATCGTTCAATCATTCCAAGGGGCAAAGCAATGGTTTGCTCTTCCCAAATCCCTCACTGAGCAACTCAAAGCACTAAGCCAACGAGAAAGCGTTACCCTATTTATGACCCTTCTCGCCGGGTTCAACCTCTTACTTTACCAATACTCGCGGCAAGAAGACATCCTCGTCGGTTCGCCCGTTGCCAACCGAAATCGGGTCGAAACTGAACCCCTCATCGGCTTTTTTGTCAATACCTTGGTTTTGCGCGGCAACCTGTCAGGCAACCCCAGTTTTTCAGCGTTGCTGCGACGCATCCGTGAGATGGCACTCGGAGCATATGCTCATCAAGATTTACCTTTTGAGCAGTTAGTGGAAGAACTGCTGCCGAAGCGAAACCCCAGCCATAATCCTCTATTTCAGGTATGGTTTGCCCTTCAGAATGCTCCGATGCCGCCGTTAGAGTTACCGAGTCTGACTCTCCACCCTTTAGAAGTTGATAACGGCACCGTTCCATTTAAATTAGCTCTGTTGATGTGGGAAACTCCAGAAGGTCTTGCAGGCGTGTTTGAATACCAGACTAATCGCTTTGAAGCTGCAACCATTGCTCGAATCATAGAGCATTTTAAAATACTCTTGCATAACGTTGTTGAACAGCCTGAGATTGGGCTGAGCGTTCTAATACAAAGTCTTGAATTAGCTGACAAAGAACAACAACGTCTCCAAGCGAAAGACCTTGAAGCGGCTAATGTTCAAAGGCTAAAGAAAATGAGGCAAAAACCCATAAGAAAACATAGCCATAGCTAGTCCACGAATAAAGCACGGTAATGAGTTGATTACAGGGCGTTCATTTGTGTTTTTTTAAGTTAAAAAATGAAATTTCAAAATTTTAATTCATTAAGGTCTGCCAGTCGTAAACCTGTCAATCTTTCTAAAGATAAATTAGTTGGAACAGAATGGCTATCGAAGAATTCTATGCCGTTAGTTATTCAACCAACTGTAGATGGAGTTAATCTTGTTACTTGGGCGACAAGTAATCGGCAGTTTATCGACACACTTTTATTACAACACCGAGCCATTTTGTTTCGTAACTTCAGTACAAATACGACCGCAGCGTTTCATCAGTTTGTCAAAGCCACGTCTAATGGAGATTTACTAGACTATCGCGATCGCTCGTCACCACGCCATGAAGTTGGAGAGAAAGTTTATACCTCCACAGATTATCCAGCTGAACAACATATCTTTCTTCACAATGAGGGAACATACTGGCTGACTTGGCCTTTAAAAATTTACTTTGGCTGTCTCATTGCACCTCAGCAAGGCGGAGAAACCCCGATTGCCGATACTCGGAAAATCTTGGCACGCATCGACCCAAAAATTAGAGAGCGCTTTATTGAGAAAAATGTATTGTATATCCGAAACTACAACGATGGATTTGGGTTAACTTGGCAGACTGTTTTTCAAACGAGTGACAAAAATGTGGTAGAAGAATATTGCCGAAAAAATCATATTGAATTTGAGTGGAAAGACGGAGAACGGTTGAGAACCAAGCAAGTCCGTCAAGCCATTGCCCAACATCCGAAAACAGGTGAGTGGGTCTGGTTCAATCATGCTGCATTTTTTCATATTTCAACGTTAGAGTTAACTATACGTGAAGCCTTATTATCAGAGTTTAAAGAAGAAGATTTGCCCCATAATACTTATTACGGCGATGGCTCTTCGATTGAAACTTCAGTTTTAGATGAAATTCGGTCAGCTTATCACCAAGAAAAGGTGATTTTTCCTTGGCAGCAAGGAGATATTTTAATGCTGGATAATATGTCAGTTGCTCACGGGCGATCGCCATTTTCAGGACAGCGCCAAGTCGTAGTTGGTATGGCTGAAACGCATAGCACAAAAAACAGTTAATCCAGAGGCTATTAAGGTAGAGTGATGCAACAAGAAATTACAAGTGGGTTTCGACTTTCTCCTCAGCAAAAGCGCCTGTGGCTGTTGCAACAAGCAGATTCAACACAGCCCTATCGCGTTCAGTTTGCTATTCTCATTGAAGGAAATTTAGACCGTAAATGTCTCAAAACTGCTTTAGAGAATGCCGTCAACCGACATGAAATTCTCCGTACAACGTTTCATGGCTTGCCTGGTATGAATCTTCCCCTACAAGTTATTGGAGATACTGGCATTGCTTGGGTTATCGACTGTAATTTTTCTGGGTTAGATGCCTCTGAACAAACCGATAAACTTGAAGCTCTTTGGGATGAGTTGCATCAGGTACCTTTTGACTTTGAAAAAGGGTCACTTATGCAGGTTTCGTTGGTAAAATTATCTTCTCAAGAATGGGTTTTATTTATCAGCTTACCTGCACTTTGCGCTGATGCGATCGCACTGGAAAAACTGATACATGAATTGAGTCGTTCTTATGTCGCTTGTTTTCAAGATAAAGAACTTTCCGACGAACCACTACAATATGCAGATTTGGCAGAATGGCAAAATGAACTCTTAGAATCAGACGAGTGGCAAGCCGGACGAGAGTACTGGCGTCAGCAAGATATCTTGAGTCCGCTAACCTGGAAACTTCCGTTAGAAAATCAACCGCATGAGACACTAGATTTCCACCCTCGTTCGTTCGACTTAACTGTTCCTTCTCCGATT
>DALYIW010000013.1:46654-60194 GCA_031970155.1 Coleofasciculaceae cyanobacterium CTOTU46601
GAAATCCTCAGTCAACACCATAAGGTTTCAATTTCATCTTTCTTAGTAACCTGTTGGCAAATCCTGCTCTGGAAACTCATCATGCAGCCCGATATTCTGGTGGGGATAGCCTGCAATGGTCGTAAATATGAAGGGTTAGACGATGCATTAGGTTTATTCTTAAGATATTTACCTCTTCAGATTAATCTGAAAGAAAACTATCATTTTATTGATGTTTTAAAGCAAGTCAATGAGTTGGTACAGGATATTTTGACTTGGCAGGAATATTTTACATGGGAACAAATTACTACGGGAAATGAGCAGGGAAATTTGCCTTCTTTCTTCCCTTTTTGCTTTGAATTTGAAGAACTATTCCCACAAAAAATTGCCGCCGATGTAACCTTTTCAATTCATAAGCGATACGCTTGCACTGACCGATTTAAACTTAAACTGATTTGCCGTTTGCAAGATAAGTCTTTAACGACAGAATTTCACTACGATGCCAATGTATTTTCAACGGCGGATATTCGATGTTTGGCAGAGCAATTTTCTACCTTGCTAGCGAATACTAGCCAACATCCAGAAGCTCAGCTGAGTGAGTTAGAAATTATCAGCGATATCGAACGTTATAAACTGTTGGTTGAGTTCAATAATACAAGGGTCGATTATCCTCAAAACTCGTGCATTCACCACTTATTTGAAGAACAGGTTACTCGCACGCCGAATAATATTGCAGTTGTCTTTGAAAACCAGCAACTGACTTACGCCCAACTGAATGGGCAAATCAACTTGCGGGTTACCTGCGGCGGCGGGGAGTTGGGTTAGAGGTACCTGTTGCCATATGTATGGAACGTTCCATAGAAATGGTGGTAGGACTTCTCGGCATTCTCAAGGCGGGTGGGGCCTATGTTCCCCTCGATGCCACCTATCCTAAAGAGCGCTTGGCGTTTATCTTGGAGGATACTCAGACACCCATTTTGTTAACTCAAAAGCACTTGCTAGCAACCCTCCCCAACTACTTAGGGCAGACTATTTGCTTAGAGTCCGACTGGGAAGAGTTCGCCCCAGAAAGCGAAGAAAACCTTGCTAGTTCAGTGACCGCTGATCACTTAGCCTACATCATCTACACCTCCGGTTCTACGGGTAAGCCGAAGGGAGTTCTCGTCACGCATGGTAACTTAGTCCATTCAACGCGCGATCGCATTACTTTCTACCGCCAACCCATTCCGAGTTTCCTGTTACTGTCGTCGGTTGCCTTTGACAGTTCGGTAGCAGGTTTATTTTGGACGTTATGCCAGGGAGGAAGTCTCGTCTTACCTCCAGACGGTGTGCAGCGAGAAATCCCACAACTGTTAGATTTACTAGCGCACCATCGCATCTCTCATTTATTGAGTCTTCCGTCTCTCTACGCCCTCTTATTAGAACAGGCAAACTCCCAGCAATTAGTGTCGTTGCAAACGGTTATTGTAGCGGGTGAGTCTTGCACTCAAGAACTGGTCGAACGTCACTACCAGTGTGTTCCTCAAGCCTCCCTGTTTAATGAATACGGACCGACTGAAGGAACCGTTTGGAGCAGTGTCTATCCTTGTCCCCCAAAGGAATTGAGGCTACAGGTACCGATTGGTCGTCCTATTGCTAACACACAAATTTATTTATTAGACTCCCGCCTACAACCTGTGCCGATTGGTGTAGCCGGCGAACTGTACATCAGTGGACTTGGCTTAGCACGGGGTTATCTCAACCAACCCGAACTCACTGCCCAACGGTTTATCCCCAACCCCTTTAGCAATGAACCGGGTGCGCGTTTGTATAAAACTGGAGACTTAGCACGCTATCGCACAGATGGAAGTATAGAGTTTCTCGGTCGTTGCGATCGCCAAATTAAACGGCGGGGATTCCGCGTTGAGTTGGGAGAAATAGAGGCAGTACTCACCCAGCATCGAGGGATTAGCGAAGCTGTCGTTTCTGATTGGGACGATGAATCTGGCACTAAGCGCTTAGTTGCTTATATTGTGACCAAACCCGAAAGCACGCCCACAACTAATGAGTTGCATCAATTTTTATTGCAGCAGCTTCCCCAATACATGGTGCCATCTAACATCATGTTGCTCTCGGCATTGCCTCGCCTGCCTAATGGCAAAGTCAACCGCAAAGCACTGCCAGCACCAGAAACCGCCCAACCAAAAACTTATGTCGCACCACGCACGGCGCTAGAAAAATTACTAACCGATATCTGGGTTCAAGTCCTCGGCTTAGAACAGGTTGGCATTCACGATAACTTCTTCGAGTTGGGTGGCGATTCGATTCTCAGCATTCAAATTATTGCCAAAGCCAATCAGGCGGGTTTTCAGTTTACCACCAAGCAACTATTTGAACGCCCAACCATTGCCGAACTGTCAACGGTGTGTGGAACTCAGACGATACAAGCCGAACAAGGTTTGATCACGGGGTCAATCCCCTTGATACCCATCCAGCATTGGTTCTTCAACCAAAATTTGACCGACCCCCACCACTGGAACCAAGTTGTTCTGCTAGAAGTGCCGTCAGACCTCAACTTAACGTTCATTGAGCCAGCCTTCAGATCGTTGCTGAGGCATCACGATGTCCTCCGCTTGCGTTTTGAGCAAACTGTATCCGGTTGGCAGCAGGTCAATGCAAGCCCCGACGACATCGTGCCCATAACACAATATGACTTGTCAACACTGGCATCCGAGGAGCAAGCCCCTGCGATTGAAGCCACTGCCACCCAATTGCATGAGAGTTTAAACCTTTCGACTGGGCCATTGATGCGGGTTGCCCTGTTTAACTTGGGGGCAAATCAACTCAATCGCCTGCTAATTATCATTCACCACTTGGCTGTTGATGGGGTTTCCTGGCAAATTTTGCTAGAAGATTTCCAGAGTGCATACGAGCAACTGAAACGAGGCCAGACGATTCAACTGCCAGCGAAAACAACCTCATTTCAGCAGTGGTCGCAACGCTTGCAGCAGTACGCGACATCGGCATCATTACAGCAAGAAATGGACTATTGGCTGGCACACTCACGCAGGCAGGTTGCCCCGATTCCTGTGGATTTCACTTTCAGCGACAACATTATCGCATCGGCTCACCTAGTATCTGTCGCCCTTAGTGTAGAAGAAACGCGATCGCTCTTACAAAAGGTACCAGCCGCCTACCGCACCCAAGTCAATGATGTGTTGCTAACCGCCGTGTTGCAAGCCTTTCGGGAGTGGACGGGACAGCGACGGATTTTGGTTGATTTTGAAGGTCACGGACGAGAGGAACTCTTTGAGGATGCCGATCTATCCCGGACGGTGGGATGGTTTACCTCAATTTTCCCACTGCTATTGGAATTAGAAAATACCGCTGATCCAGGAGAGGCATTGCAATCTATCAAAGAGCAACTGCGCCGTATCCCAAATCGAGGCATTGGCTATGGTGTGCTGCGCTATCTCAGCGGCAACCCAGAAATTGTCGAGCAACTGCAAGCAATGCCTCAACCGGAAGTTAGTTTCAACTACCTCGGTCAACTCGACCAAGTTTTACCAGAGTCCTCGACGTTCAAACCCGCACGAGAACCCATCGGGTCTCCCTACGGATTACGGGGGACTCGAAGCCATCTGTTAAATATCAGCGGTTTTGTAGATGAGGGTCGGTTGCGGATGTACTGGACTTACAGCGATGTCGTTCACCAACGCCGCACAATCGAGCAACTAGCTCAAAGTTTTATGACGCACTTGCGATCGCTGATCGCTCACTGTCAGGCTGCTGATGCTGGAGGCTATACAGCTTCTGACTTCCCACTGCTCGATCTTTCTCAAGAGGAACTGAGCGCAGCATTTGGACGCATTCGGTTTGAAGGGGGTTAAGCCAATGAGTTGGAAAAATATTGAGGATGCTTATCCGCTGTCTCCCATGCAGCAGGGCATGTTATTTCACAGCCTGTACGCGCCAGAATCTGGGGTGTATTTCGGTCAAATCATCTGTACGTTGCACGGCACCCTTAACATCTCGGCATTCGAGCAAGCTTGGCAACGAGTTGTAGACCGACACCCAATTTTGCGAACGGCTTTCGTGTGGGAAAACCTGGAAAAACCCCTTCAAGTGGTAGGGCAACGGGTAAAACTGCCTCTCAAGCAGCACGATTGGCAAGGGCTTGCCTCACAGGAGTATCAAGTCAAGCTAGAAACCATAAGCACAAGCTCACAAAGCAAGAATGAAAATTCTCTTCCCCGACTCCCGACTCCCGACTCCCGACTCCCTATTTTCAGACTTGAGGAATTTCTAGAATGCGATCGCCAACAAAATTTCGACCTCGCTAAAGCCCCCCTCATGCGTCTAACTCTCATCCAACTGGCTCAACAAGAATATCAATTTATTTGGAGCCATCACCACTTGTTACTAGATGGGTGGTCTGCTTCGTTACTGCTTAAAGAGATTGTCAGCTTCTACGAAGCATTTTGCCAAGGTCGGGAGTTAGAGTTGCCGAGTTCTCGTCCTTACCGAGACTACATTGGTTGGCTACAGCAGCAAGACTTAGCCAAATCTGAGGCGTTTTGGCGACAACGACTTCAGGGGTTTACAGCACCAACTCCTCTCGGCATCCTTCGCGAGGCTTCAGAGGCAACCGCCATCTATCAAGAACAAGAAATCCAACTCTCACCCGCCACCACTGCTGCTTTACAGTCTCTGGCACGGCAACATCAGCTAACTCTAAATACTGTAGTACAAGGAGCTTGGGCGCTGTTATTGAGTCGTTATAGCGGTGAGGAAGATGTGGTTTTTGGAGCTACGTCTTCTGGGCGTCCGGCTTCTCTAACCGGAGCCGAATCGATGATAGGACTGTTTATCAATACTTTACCTGTGCGAGTACAGGTTTCGCCGGAGGAGTTTATTGGGCCGTGGCTGAAGCGACTCCAAGGACAACAAGCTGAGGCACTTCAGTACGAGTACACCCCATTGCTTGAGGTGCACAGATGGAGCGAAGTTCCTAGAGGCATGTCCTTGTTTGAGAGCCTCGTAGTCTTTGAGAATTATCCCGTAGATCAATCGTTGCAACAACTGAGCGGTACTCTGGATGTTCAGAACCTGCATTCAGTCGAAAAAACTAACTATCCTCTCACTCTTCTGGTTTTACCCGGTTCTGAGTTGCTACTGCGGATGTCCTACGATCGCCACCGTCTGGAAACAAACGCGATGACGCGGATGTTGGGGCATTTATCGACGTTGCTTGACGAGATGGTTGCCAATCCCAATCGGTGCCTCAAGGACTTGCCATTACTCAGCGATCGCGAATGCCAGCAGTTACTACTAGAGTGGAATCATATCCAGGCAGATTA
Source organism: Coleofasciculaceae cyanobacterium CTOTU46601 (assembly GCA_031970155.1). Classification (GTDB taxonomy): domain Bacteria; phylum Cyanobacteriota; class Cyanobacteriia; order Cyanobacteriales; family Coleofasciculaceae; genus DALYIW01. Next base: position 51,973 of record DALYIW010000013.1, read on the forward strand.
CCCCCAAGACCAATGCCTTCATCAGTTATTTGAAGCCCAAGTCAAGCAGACACCAGATGCGATCGCCGTGGTAGTTGCAGACGAACAACTCACCTATCGCGAACTCAACCAACGCGCCAATCAGCTGGCTCACTACCTGAAAAAACTCGGTGTCGGGCCGGAGGTTTTAGTCGGCATTAACGTCGAGCGCTCTCTAGAGATGGTCGTGGGACTATTGGGCATTCTCAAAGCCGGTGGGGCATACGTGCCGCTTGAGCCAGCTCATCCTCAACAGCGATTAGCCTTCATGCTGGCAGACGCCCAAGTGCCTATACTGTTGACTCAGCGACGGGTTGAGGATTTTTCTGATTACCGGGGACGGGTCGTTTGCTTGGATGCCGATTGGGAGGCGATCGCTCAATGTTTATACCACAACTTGGTCAATTTGTCAACCCCTAACAACCTGGCATACATCATTTATACCTCCGGTTCGACGGGAAAACCCAAAGGCGTGCAAATTCCTCACCGTGCCGTGGTGAACTTCCTCTGGTCTATGCGCCAGACGCCAGGACTGACAGACCGAGATATTCTCTTAGCCGTAACTACGATTACCTTTGATATCGCAGTTTTGGAGCTATTCCTTCCCTTAATTGTGGGTGCTTGTGTGGTTATAGCCAGTCGGGACGTTGCCGCCGATGGCACCCAGTTGTTAAAGGTGCTCAACGATTCCGGCGCGACAGTCATGCAAGCTACACCAGCCACTTGGCGATCGCTGTTGATATCAGGATGGCAGGGAAACCCTCAACTGAAAATTCTCTGCGGGGGTGAAGCCTTAGATTCAGACCTAGCCCAATCGTTGCAACAGCGGGGAGCTTCCCTGTGGAACCTTTATGGCCCCACCGAAACGACGATTTGGTCTGCTATTTATCCCGTTGACGGCGAGGACGAATCGATTCCCATAGGCCGACCCATTGCCAATACCCAATTTTATTTACTAGACCAACACCAACAACTGGTTCCAGTAGGAATCTGTGGTGAGCTATATATTGGCGGCGCGGGCTTAGCTAGAGGTTATTTGAACCAACCCGAACTGACGGCTGAGCGATTTGTTACCAATCCCTTTCATCAAGAGAAGGGGAGAATAGTTCCTCTGCTTACAGAGCGACTTTATCGAACGGGAGACTTAGCTCGTTATTTACCCAATCGAAACCTTGAATACTTGGGTCGAATTGACCACCAAGTCAAAATCCGAGGGTTTCGGATCGAACTGGGGGAAGTTGAGGCGGTACTGGGCCAACACCCAGAGGTACAGCAGGCGGTGGTGATAGCACGAGAGGATGTACCGAGCGATCGCCGATTAATCGCTTATGTGGTGCCCAAAATCCCCCATTCAGTCTCACTGGACGACCTGCGCCGCTTCTTGAGAACGCATTTGCCTGATTACATGGTGCCCTCGGCGTTCGTCCTGCTGGAAGCACTGCCACTGACTCCTAATGGTAAGGTAGACCGTCGGGCACTTCCAGCACCGGATACCAGCCGACCTGAGTTAGAGAGTGCCTTTGTTGCTCCTAGCACTCCTACTGAAGAAAAACTAGCAACCCTCTGGGTACAAGTGCTCCACCTTGACCGAGTGAGTGTGCACGATAACTTCTTTGAATTGGGGGGACATTCTCTGTTCGCCACTCAACTAATCTCCAAATTGCGCCAAGCCTTTGAAGTGGAATTGCCCTTACGCGCCTTGTTTGAGGCCCCAACAATCGCTGAACTCTCTAAAAAAATAGAGCAAGCAAAAACTAGCAGTACTGACTCTCAAGAATCGGCTATTGTGCCCGTTGCGCGAGCAGCGCGTCGCGTTAAGCGTTCTTCCCTAAAAGCAAGCGCTGGCGGTTTCCGAAGTGAGGACTTGAACCAATAACCGAGAAAAATTTGGTCATAAGCCCCCGGATTCATCCGTGGGGAAAATCCAAAATCCTTGCATCCAAAATCTCAAATCGAAATGACGTTGAATGTTGCTGACGACTCTATCCAGATGATGGAAGACGAGGTTTTTGTCTTTCCCACCTCGTTTGCTCAAGCTAGGCTGTGGTTTTTCGATCAATTGGAGCCAGGTAGCCCTCAATACAATATTTCCGTCGCCGTGCGGCTTGAGGGATTACTCAATTTGGCAGTTTTAGAGCAAAGCTTAAACGCAATCGTGCAACGCCATGAGGTCTTGCGAACCACATTTGGCACGATGGATGGACAACCGGTTCAGGTTATTGCTCCTCACTTGACCCTCAGCTTGCCAGTGGTAGATTTACGAGGCTTGCCGAACCAAGAGCAAGAGGCAGAGGTTCAGCGACGAATAGCCAAAGATGCTCAACGTCCCTTCGACTTGTCCAAAAGCCCGTTGCTACGGACAACTTTGCTCCAACTTAACGAGCAAACCCACATCTTGTTACTGGTGATGCACCACATCATTAGCGATGGTTGGTCGATGGGCGTACTCGTTCACGAAGTCAGTACTCTGTATGACGCCTTTGCTAAAGGTTGCCCCTCACCCCTCCCAGAACTTCCTATTCAATACGCCGATTTTGCCGTGTGGCAACGAGAATGGCTGCAAGGTGAGGTGTTAGAGACTCAACAGTCTTACTGGAAACAGCAGTTGAGAGGTAATCTCCCCGTGTTGCAACTGCCCACCGAGCGATCGCGTCCATCAGTTCAAACAGGTCAGGGAGCCACTCAGTTCTTCAGGCTAACTCCGAATCTATCTGAGGCACTCAAGATACTGAGCCAGCGAGAAGGCGTTACGCTCTTCATGACTCTGCTGGCAGGGTTTAAAACCTTGCTCTATCGCTATACCCAACAACATGACATCCTGGTCGGCTCATCAATTGCCAACCGTAATCGAGCTGAAACCGAACAGTTAATTGGCGTTTTTGTCAATACCTTGGTAATGCGTACCGACCTATCGGGCACTTCCACATTTCGCGAACTCTTGCATCAAGTGCGTGAGGTAGCATTGGAAGCATACGAACACCAAGATTTACCCTTCGAGCAACTCGTAGAAGAACTGCAACCTGAACGCAGCCTGAGCCACCACCCCGTCTTCCAAGTTTGGTTTGCTCTTAATAACGCTCCAATACCAGACCTAAAGCTGCCAGGTTTGACGGCAAGCCTGTTAGAAGTCAAGAGCGATACAGCGAAATTTGACCTCAGCCTAGACATGATGGAGACGGCAGAAGGATTAATGGGTTCGGTGGAGTACAGCACTGATCTATTTGATGCCGCCACCATTAGCAGGATGGTGGGACATTTTCTGACTTTGTTAGAGGGAATTGTTGCTAATCCTCAAGTTCGCCTTGGCGATTTGCCGTTGTTGACAGCCGCTGAACGACATCAACTACTGGTGCAGTGGAATAATGCCCAACTCGATTACCCCAAACAGTTCATCCATCATCGGTTTGAGGCTCAGGTGAAGCAATCTCCCGAATCAGTTGCCGTTGTTTTTGGAGACCAGCTCTTAACTTACCGGGAACTGAATCAACGCGCCAACAAATTAGCGCATCACCTACAAAAACTCGGTGTTGAGCCAGAGGTTAAGGTTGGCATTTACATGGAGCGTTCGGTGGAAATGATCGTAGCCGTCTTGGGCGTGCTCAAGGCGGGTGGGGCTTACGTGCCCCTCGATCCGCAGTATTCCCAAAAGCGGCTGGCTTTTATGGTGAACAATACTCAAGTGCCCGTGCTGTTAACCCAACAAAGGCTGGTTGAGGCGTTGCCAAATCATGAAACCCAGGTAGTTTGCTGGGATTCAACCTGGGAGAGCATCTGTCACGAAAGTGATGAAAATCCAATTAATCGCGCAACTCCAGAAAACCTAGCCTACGTTATCTATACCTCAGGGTCTACAGGTCAACCCAAAGGTGTTATGGTAACCCATGGCAGTCTGGTGAATGCCTATTTAGCTTGGGAAAAGGCTTACTCGTTGCGCTCAGTAGGAACGTGTCACCTACAAATGGCGAGCTTTTCCTTTGATGTCTTTTCCGGAGACTGGGTTCGGGCGCTGTGTTCGGGAGCCAAGTTGGTTCTTTGTCCGCGAGAGTTGCTGCTAGAGCCGCCGAAGCTTTATCAACTGATGCGCCAAGAGCGAGTTGACTGCGCGGAATTCGTTCCGGCTGTCCTGATGAACTTGCTTCCTTATTTGGAGGAAACTCAGCAGTCTTTGGACTTCATGCGGTTGCTAGTGGTAGGGTCTGATAATTGGTCGGTGCAGGGATGCCAAGAGGTCAAGCGCTTTTGTGGACTTCAAACACGGTTGATTAACTCCTATGGTGTGAGCGAAGCCACGATTGACAGCTCCTATTTTGACAGTGCCAATCTCAACGGATCGTGCGATCGCCTTTTGAACACTGGCGCAGCCAATCGTTCGGTACCCATTGGTCGTCCTTTTGACAACAGCCAAATTTATCTACTCGACGCCCACCTCCAACTTGTTTCCCTAGGTGTACCTGGAGAACTCTACATCGGCGGTGCCGGACTAGCAAGAGGTTACCTCAACCGTCCCGATTTGACAGCCGAGAAATTCATTCCTCACCCGTTCAGCAAAGAACCTGGAGCGCGTCTTTACAAAACAGGAGATTTAGCCCGCTATCTGCCCGATGGAACCATTGAATTTCTCGGTCGCGCTGATGATCAGGTGAAGATTCGAGGCTTCCGGATTGAGTTAGGGGAAATTGAAGCCGTTTTAAGCCAGTATCGTGCCATTCGAGAGGCTGTGGTATTAGTCAGGGAAGAAGATACCGGACACAAACGATTAGTGGCGTATGTCGTCTGGTCATCCAAACCTCATCTGAAGCCCCAAGAAACAACGACACGGGAATGGACAACACAACTACGTAACTTCCTGAAAGAACGGTTGCCTGAATACATGGTGCCTTCTTCATTCCTGTTCTTGGACGCCCTGCCCCTAACCCCCAATGGCAAGATTGATCGGCGATCGCTACCCGCACCCGAACCACTAGAACTCGCATCGGCAGCAGCCGTTGAATCACCTCGCAACCCCGTAGAAAAAACCCTTGCCAGAGTCTGGTCACAGGTTTTAGGGGTCAAACGGGTAGGCATCCACGATAACTTCTTTGAATTGGGCGGGGACTCGATTCTCAGCATTCAGGTCATTGCCAAAGCTCATCAAGTGGGTTTGCAATTAACCCCTAAGCAATTGTTTGTCCACCAGACGATTGCAGAACTCGCCACCGTTGTCAATACATCCCAAGAAATCCGGGCTGAGCAGGAATGGGTCACAGGTTCTGTAGCGCTCACTCCCATTCAGCACGATTTCTTCGAGCAGAACTTACGCGATCGCCATCATTGGAACCAAGCCCTGCTGCTAGAAGTGCGTCAATCTCTTGACCCCAACGTTTTAGAGCAAGCTGTGCGGCAGTTGCTAGTTCATCACGATGCCCTTCACCTGCGGTTTGAGCCAACCGCTTCCGGCTGGCGGCAATTCAATGCTCCGCCTGACGATATCGTGCCTTTTTCCTGGGTGGATTTGTCGGGACTGCCACCAGACGAGCAAGCCTCTGCTTTGGAAGCGGCCGCCACTCAACTACAAACAAGCTTGCATCTCACCAACGGACCTCTCGTGAGGGTAGCCTTCTTTAACCTGGGTGCGCCTCACACCAACCGTTTACTGGTTGCGATTCACCACTTAGTTGTCGATGGCGTTTCTTGGCGAATTTTAGTTGAGGATTTAGAGACAACTTACCAGCAGTTAAGCCGAGGGGAAGCCGTTACCCTACCACCCAAAACCACATCGTTTAAAGAGTGGTCTCAAACGTTGGGGAAATATGCCAACTCAACAGCACTACAGCAGGAGTTGGATTACTGGTTAACGTCCCTGAGCCAGCCGAGCTTTTCCCTACCCGTAGACTATTGTGAGGGCGTTAATACGGTAGCTTCAGCTCACAATATCTCCGTTGTATTAAGTGTCGCAGAAACTCAAGCTCTGTTACAGGAAGTGCCATCTGTCTATCGCACTCAAATTAATGATGTGTTACTAACAGCACTCGTTCAGACCTTTGCTCAGTGGACGGGAGCCAGTTCACTACTGGTTAATTTGGAGGGGCACGGACGAGAGGAAATTTTCAATGAGGTGGACTTGTCGCGCACGGTAGGCTGGTTTACCTCAATGTTCCCCGTCCTGTTGGATTTGGGAGACACGTCTCATCCTGGGGAAGCGCTCAAAACGGTCAAAGAGCAACTGCGGCGCATCCCAAATCGGGGAATTGGATATGGGTTGTTGCGCTATTTGAGCGATCGCCCGGAAACAGTCGAATCCTTGAGCCAACTCCCCAAAGCTGAGGTGGTGTTTAATTACCTAGGTCAGTTCGACCAAACGCTTTCAGAATCCTCGCTATTTAGATTAGCTCAAGAGTCGAGCGGCCCAGAACGCAGCCTGCGAGATAAGCGCAGCGAACTATTAGAAATTAATGGTTTTGTGGTTGGCAGTCAGTTGCGGGTGGATTGGACGTATAGCCAAGCCATTCATTGTCAATCGACTATTGAGAGGGTAGCTCAAGGGTTTTTAGATGCGCTGCGATCGCTCATTGCCCACTGCCAGTCTCCTAACGCTGGAGGTTACACGCCTTCAGATTTTCCCCTAACAACTCTCAACCAACATCAGCTCAACACCTTGCTCCAACAAGAGCCACAACTGGAAGATATCTATCCTCTCTCTCCCATACAACAGGGAATGCTGTTTCATTCTCTGTATGCTCCCAAGTCAGATGCCTACTTCACCCAGACCCAATGTACGTTATATGGCACTGTGCATCTATCAGCCTTTGAGCAAGCTTGGCAGCATGTGGTTGAACGGCATTCCATTTTACGAACCGCTTTTGTTTGGCAAGGATTTGACCGAGAGAAATTTGGTCACAAGCCCTCAGATTTATCTGTGGGGAAAATCCCAAATCCCAAATCCCAAATCCCAAATCGAAATGACACTCCACTGCAAATTGTGGTGAAGCGCGTTTGCCTACCCTATGAGTACCAAGACTGGCGAGGATTAACCGCCAGCGAAAAACAAGTGCGTTTGGAAGCGTTTCTACAAATTGATCGCGATCGCGGCTTCGATCTTGCTGTTGCCCCCCTGATGCGATTAACTCTGCTTCAGTTGACCGATGATACTTATCAAATCATTTGGAGTCATCATCACATACTGTTGGATGGATGGTCTACACCGTTGCTGCTCAAGGAAGTCTTTGCACTTTACCAAGCCTTCAGCGACAATCAAACCATTCACTTAGAGCCAAGCCGTCCTTTCCGGGATTATATGGCTTGGCTACAGCAACAGAACCTATCCGATGCCGAAACCTATTGGCGACAAGCACTTAAAGGATTTACTACACCAACTACTTTAGGACGCGATCGCAATTGTTGTGAACAGTCGCTTGATCAGGACGCCTATCACGAGTTGGAATGCCAGCTATCAACAGCCACAACCACCGCGTTGCAATCGTTTGCTCGACAGCACCAACTCACGATCAATACCCTGGTACAGGGGGCTTGGGCATTACTGCTCAGCTACTATAGCGATCGCGATGACGTAGTTTTTGGGGCAACCCTTTCAAGTCGTCCGGCGGTTCTGGCGGGGGCCGAGTCGATGGTAGGGTTGTTTATCAATACCCTGCCCGTGCGAGTGCAAGTGCCTTCCCAGCAGTCTCTTTTGCCTTGGCTCCAGCACCTGCAAACGCAACAAGTTGAAGCCCGACAGTACGACTATACCCCGTTAGCTCAAATTCAGGGATGGAGTGAAGTTCCTAGAGGTATACCGCTTTTTGAAACTCTTGCGGTGTTTGAAAACTATCCCGATGAGCCGTTTTTGCAGGAAAATTCTGATTTAGAAATTCGCGATGCTCGTACTGCACTCAGAAATCACTATCCTCTCACAATTAGGGCTACCCTTGGTTCCAAATTATCGCTGCTGGTGATGTGCGATTCTCCTAGAGGCACTGCTAAAGGCGATCGCACTCGCATTGATGCCGCTAGGATTGCTAAGCATTTTGAAACACTACTTCCTCAGTTTGTTCAACAGCCCCATACCCAACTAAGTACATTCAAAAATTTGCTAATTGAAACAGATAAACAACAGCAAATTCTCCAAGAACAAGAATTGGAGCAAGTGAGTTTTCAAAAGTTCAAACAAACCAAACGTAAAGCAATTCGTCAATAGGAAGGATGGGGATGGGGATGGGGGATTAGGG
>DALYIW010000014.1:0-1089 GCA_031970155.1 Coleofasciculaceae cyanobacterium CTOTU46601
TTGTAATTCATAAATTTCACAACTATGAAAAAGTTACAGTCCTCAAAACCTAGTTTAAAACAGTTAGCTACTCTTAAGCGAAAAACTGTCAGTGTTTCCTACTCAAACTTAGTCGAAGCCAAGCCTTTTTACCCTGAAACATTAATGCCTTTACTCGTTCAACCTTCTGTAGAAGGTCTGAATTTGGCAACTTGGGCAGCAAGCGATCGCGAGTTTATTGAAACCCATTTACTTAAGCATAGAGGAATTCTTTTTCGAGGTTTCCAAATGCCAGATACTGCTGAGTTTGAGCAACTGCTCGAAACACTTGGCGGTAAGTTACTGAAATATTCATATCGCTCAACGCCACGCACTCATATCAGTGGCAATATTTACACCTCTACTGAGTACCCAGCCGAACAATTTATCCCGTTACACAACGAGATGGCTTATACCCAAAACTGGCCTATGAAAATTGCTTTTTATTGCGTTCATCCAGCTCAACAAGGAGGAGCTACGCCAATTGCTGATAGTCGAAGAGTTTTTGAACGTATTGACCCCAATATTCGCGATTATTTTCTGCAAAAAAAGGTCATGTATGTGAGAAACTATGGAAATGGATTAGACCTTTCTTGGCAAACGGTTTTTCAGACCAATAATCCACTAGATGTTGAAGAATATTGCCGCAAGGCTAAAATTGAATATGAATGGAAAGATAACAATCGACTGAGAACTCGCCAGGTGTGTCAAAGCGTTGCTATCCATCCTAAAACTGGCGAGATGGTGTGGTTCAATCAAGCTCATTTATTTCATGTCTCCAGTTTAGATTCAACAGTTCGCGACAGCCTTTTAGCTGAATTTAAAGAAGAAGACCTTCCCCGTAATGCTTATTATGGTGATGGCTCTCCGATTGAATCTTCTGTATTAGATGCCATTCGTGAAGCGTATCAACAGGAAATGATTGTTTTTCCCTGGCAAAAAAAAGATATATTGTTGCTCGATAATATGCTAGCCGCACACGGACGCCAGCCATTTATGGGTTCGCGTAAAGTATTAGCAGGGATGGCTCAACCCTACAGAATATAAAAAATTTAAATCCCTATAAAACAT
>DALYIW010000014.1:1099-58952 GCA_031970155.1 Coleofasciculaceae cyanobacterium CTOTU46601
GCAAATTAGTAAATTAAGGGCATAATAATGCAACACAAAATGATTGAAGGTTATCGGCTTTCTCCTCAACAAAACCATCTTTGGTTGTTACAAGATCAAGATAAAATGCTGCCGTTTAAGGTTCAGTTTGCACTTCTTATTGAAGGCAATTTTGAGCAAAAAATTTTAGAAATGGCTTTGCAAAATGTTGTTGATAGTCACGAAATATTACGCACGACGTTTCCTGGTTTGCCGGGAATGACAATTCCACTACAGGTAGTCGTTGAGCGCTCTACGTTGTCAATTGACTATTATGATTTAAAAAATTTAGCACCTCAAGCTCAAGAGGCTGAAATCAATGCAGTATTCAATAGTGTAAGTCAATTGCCTTTGGACGTAGTTCAAGGAACACTGTTGCATGTATATGCGATCGCGCTGTCACCACACAAACAAGTATGGATTGTTTGCCTACCCGCAATGAACGCAGATACATCAACGGTGGGTAATTTGGTGCGTGTGATTGGTCGTGCTTATACAAGTTGCTTGCGAGGTGAAGAATTAAACGAGGAATTTATTCAATATGCAGATTTTGCAGAGTGGCAAAATGAATTACTTGAATCAGAAGAGACAAAAACAGGACGAGAGTATTGGCGCAAGCAAGATGTTTCTGCTGCTTTGAATTTGAAGTTACCTTTTGAAAAGGTATCACCTCTACACACTAAATTTAAGCCAAAGCATTTACAGATAACAATTAATCAAGATTTAGTCGTAGGACTGGAAGAACTAGCACATACCTATGACACTTCAATTTCTGTCGTTTTACTAGCGTGCTGGCAGGTTCTACTATGGCGTTTGACAGGTGAAGAAAACATCATTGTTGCCAGTGCATTTGAAGGGCGGAAATATGAGGAATTAGAGCAAGCACTGGGACTGTTCGCTAAATATTTACCGCTAGCGTGTCATTTAAATGAAACAGCTCAATTTAGTGAAATCATCAAGCAAGTTCGAGAAACGTTCCAAGACGTTTATAAATGGCAAGAGTACTTCACCTGGGAAATTGCCCAAGACCAAACTGAGAAACCTCTATTTTTTCCTTTGAGTTTCGAGTTTGAAGAACGACCTGAACCCTATTGGGTTGATGGAGTATCATTTTCAATCCTGCACCAATACGTCTGTTTTGACCGCTTCAACGTCAAACTCTCTTGCATTCAGCAACAGGATACTATAAGTGCAGAATTTCACTACAATTCGACTGTATTGGATGAAAAGACTGTCAATCGCTTGGCAACTCAATTTCAAACCTTGTTGGAGAGTGCCATCAACCATCCAGAAACCGCGATCGCGCAGTTAGAAATCCTAAACGAACAAGCCCGCCATCAACTATTAATTAAGTTTAACCAAACCCAAACTAACTACTCGCCAGTTCGCTGTATTCATCACTGGTTCGAGCAACAAGCTACAATCTCGCCAGATAGCATTGCTGTTATCTTTGAAGACCAACAAATAACCTACGCCGCACTTAATAAACAAGCCAACAAAATCGCTCATTACCTCCAGCAGTTGGGAGTCGCACCGGAGGTGCAAGTTGGGCTGTTTGTAGAACGCTCTTTAGAACTAATAGTAGGACTCATCGGCATTCTTAAGGCGGGCGGTGCCTACCTCCCCCTCGATCCAGTCTTGCCCACTGAGGGCTTAACCTTTCGGTTGCAGGATGCTCAAGCTACCGTAGTGTTGACTCAACAGCATCTAGTCAAACGGCTTCCTGAATCCGGAGTGCGAGTAATTTGTCTGGATGCAGACGAGGGCACAATAGCAACGGAAAACTACGACAATCCTGTCAGCACAGTAACGGCTGAAAATTTAGCCTACGTTCTATTTACTTCAGGTTCTACGGGCAAACCCAAGGGCGTAGCTGTCGAACATCGGCAATTGTTCAATTACCTCAACGCTATTATTGAAACACTCGACCTTTCAGGCTGCACCAGCTTTGCTACTGTTTCCACCTTTGCCGCCGACTTAGGCAACACGACAATCTTTGCATCCCTGTGTACCGGTGGATGTCTCCACATTGTTTCTCAGGAACGTGCTGCTAACCCAGAGGCACTTGCGGACTATTTTCGCCGCTATCCCATCGACTGTCTCAAGATTGTTCCATCCCATCTTGCCGCCCTACTCACCTGTTCTCACCCTAAACAAATCTTGCCTCGGCAGCGACTCATTCTCGGAGGTGAGGCTTGCAGTTGGCATCTGATCGAAGAAATCCGGAAGTTTGCGCCAGAGTGCCGGATGTTCAACCACTACGGCCCAACAGAAACCACAGTTGGCACGCTCACCTATTCCATTCAACCTGAAGAAATAGGTCAGCGATCGCAAACTGTTCCAATTGGTCGGGCGATCGCAAATGCACAAGTTTATCTGTTGGATTCCTATCTACAACCCGTACCCATTGGCGTACCGGGCGAACTATACATTGGTGGCGCAGGAGTGGCTAGGGGCTATCTGAACCGACCCGATTTGACGACCCAGAGGTTTATTGTCAACCCCTTTAATCAAGAGCAGGAAAGCACTCTACTGTACAAAACTGGGGATTTAGCTCGCTATCTACCGGATGGCACCATTGAATTTATCGGACGGATTGATCAGCAAGTCAAAATTCACGGCTTCCGCATCGAACTTGGGGAAATTGAAGCTGTACTAAGCCAACATCCTGCCGTTCGGGAGACGGTAGTTTTGGTTCGCCAGGAGCAGAGCAATCCCCGTTTGGTGGCATATGTTGTGCTTCAACCCGCCTCTTCGCTAACGACGAATGACCTGCGCCAATTCCTACAAGAAAAATTGCCGGAATACATGATACCGTCTGCTTTTGTCTGGCTGAAAGCGTTGCCCTTAACGCCCAATGGTAAGGTAGACCGTCAGGCACTGCCAGCCCCCAACCTGACTCTACCGGAGTGGGACGGCAATTTTGTGGCACCTCGCACAAGCGTTGAGAAAGTGCTCGCTGAAATTTGGCGTCAAATTCTCAGACTGGAGAAAGTAGGAATTGACGATAACTTCTTCGAGTTGGGCGGAGACTCCATTCTCAGTATGCAAGTCGTTGCCAAAGCCAACCAGGCAGGTTTGTCGGTGACCCCCAAGCAACTATTTGAATGTCAAACCATTGCCGAACTCGCCGCCGTCGTTGGTCCGAACCAAACCATTCAAGCCGAGCAAGGATTGGTGACAGGCGAAGTAGATCTCACGCCCATTCAACACTGGTTCTTTGAACAGAATCTTCCTGAACCCCACCACTGGAACCAGGCAATTTTGCTAGAGGTTCGACAAACACTCGACCCCTTAGTGTTGGAGCAAACTTTAGAGCAATTACTCGCACACCACGATGCACTGCGCCTGCGCTTTATTCAGCAGGAATCGGGTTGGCAGCAGGTTAACGCCAATTGTGAAGGGTCAGTATCATTAACGCGGATTGATTTGTCAGCGCTCTCCCCAGATGCTCAAGAATCAGAAATTTCAGCGGCAGCAACTGAAATTCAGGCTAGTCTCAACTTATCAGAAGGGTCACTTGTGCGGGTAGCTTTGTTTGACCTGGGCGCTGCTCAACTTAACCGCTTGCTGTTCGTTATCCACCACTTAGCTGTGGATGGAGTGTCTTGGCGAATTTTATTAGAAGATTTCCAAACTGTCTACGACCAACTTAGCCAGGGCGAGGCGATTGGCTTACCCGCTAAAACAACCTCGTTTCAGCAGTGGGCTAGACGATTGAACGAATATGCTCACCTCAACACACTGCAACAAGAGTTGGACTATTGGCTAACCAAACCTCGCCAGCAAATTGTCCCCTTACCCGTGGACTTTCCTGGAGGTGACCGAGAGAAATTTAGTCACAAGCCCACGGATGAATCTGTGGGGAAAATCCAAAATCTAAAATCCCAAATCCCAAATCGAAATGACAACACCGTGGCTGAGGCTGGTACTGTGTCGGTAGCCCTCAGTGTAGAAGAAACTCAAGTATTGCTTCAAGAGGTACCTTCAGCCTATCAAACCCAAATCAACGACGTACTACTAACCGCGCTAGTACAAGCTTGTACTCAGTGGACGGGAGAGCGATCGCTACTCGTTGACTTGGAAGGTCACGGGCGAGAAGACCTGTTCCAGGATATAGACTTGTCGCGGACAGTGGGCTGGTTTACAAGCATCTTTCCAGTCTTTTTGGATTTGGGAGATACTTCTCATCCTGGAGAAGCTCTTTATACCATCAAAGAACAACTGCGAAGCATCCCAAATCGAGGAATTGGCTACGGTGTGTTGCGCTATCTCAGTCATAACCAGGCAATTGCTGAGCAACTACAAGCCTTGCCCCAAGCGGAGATTCGCTTCAACTACTTAGGTCAGTCTGACTCGGTTCTATCTGAATCGTCGCTGTTTAAAATTGCTCAAGAATCAAGCGGGTCATCTTGTAGCTTGCGAGGAAGGCGGCGCTATCTGCTTGATGTTAGTGGAATAGTTATTGAAGGAAAGCTCAAACTTGATTGGACGTATAGCGAGAACCTACATCGCCGCGCCACGATTGAGGGTTTAGCTGAGACGTTTGTGGAGGCATTGCGATCGCTCCTGAGGTCGGTACGCCACGCGCGATCGCTCAGTTCTCAATGTCAGTTTCTCAAGCTAGAAGATAACGCCCTTTCTTCCAAGTCAGCTATTACTGACCTGGTTGCTACGCTCAACGCTGATGCCGTTTTAGACCCAACGATCCGCCCCGCTGGCGAATTTGTTCAGCATACAGCAGAGCCATCTCGAATTTTCTTAACAGGAGCAACGGGTTTTGTGGGAGCATTTCTACTCTACGAACTGCTCCAGCAGACGCAAGCGGATATTTATTGCCTAGTGCGTTCCCCCAATGCCGAATCTGGCAAAGCAAGAGTGCAGCGCAACCTTGAATCCTATTGGCTCTGGAATGAAGCGCTGAGCAACCGCATCATCCCGGTTGTGGGGGATTTGTCCAAGCCGCTTTTAGGGCTTTCCCCCGAACAGTTTCAAGTGTTAGCCAGTCAAATCGATGTTATTTATCACAATGGTGCCGCGATTAATCTGGTTTATCCTTACTCCACTCTCAAGGCAAGCAACGTGCTGGGGACTCAGGAAGTTCTGAGGTTAGCCAGTCAAATCCAAGTCAAGCCCGTACACTACATTTCCACCCTTAGCGTGTTGTCCGAAAGCGGCGTCCCGTATGGGGGCTACGCTCAAACCAAATGGGTGGCAGAACAATTAGTCACCGCAGCAGGCGATCGCTGTTGGGATGGTGCTCAAGGCGATCGCACAATTCCTACCTGCATTTACAGACTAGGACGTGTATCAGGTCATAGTCAAACCGGAGTCTGCAATACCAACGATCGCCTCTACAGAATGATCAAAGGCTTTATCCAACTCGGATGTGCGCCAGATGCAGATGCGACGGTAGATATGACGCCTGTAGATTATGTCAGCCGAGCTATTGTTCATCTATCTAGGCAAAAAACATCGCTCAATCGAGTGTTTCATATCTGCAATCCCCATCCTATCCACGTCAGCGAACTGGTCAACTGGATTCGCTCCTTTGGCTATCCCCTGCAACAAACGTCAAACGCACAGTGGCAAGCCAAGTTACTTGACGCTCCAGAACACTTCCCCGACAATCCCTTGTATCCGCTGATGCCTTTTTTTGCTGGTCAAAATTCTGAGCAAGCCGACAAAACATCCAATTTAGCAACCTCAAACAGCAAGCACCAAAATGCACTCGATGAGTTAACAGATACTTCAATTCTCTGCCCACTTGTTGATGCTCAGTTGTTAAATACTTACTTTTCTTACTTGATTCAGAGCGGCTTTTTACAAGCCCCTCCTAATAATTTCGGAGTCTTACACCAATCCTAATCAGGCAATCTTGCCTGTGTGGACTCTCCCACTTCATCAAATCACCATCAAAATCTTGGTATCAGTTAATGCAAGCCAGTCAAACAACCACTACTGATAATCTAATTTCACGCCAAAAAAACTATCTAGATGCGTTGATTTTGCGTTACACAAACCGAACCAAAACATCCAAACAAATAGCGCAATACTACCGCAATGTTTTTGCAGACAATAAAAATTTGGTAGAGTTTTATCTCCCCCTCAAAGAAATGTTTTACCCCATTGTGGGCAAGCGCTCCCTCGGCTCAAGAATTTGGGATGTTGATGACAATGAATATATCGATGTCACCATGGGCTTCGGGGCCAATCTCTTGGGTCACAATCCACTTTTTATCAAAGAAGCCCTGAATGAACAACTAGAAAAAGGCATACAAATCGGGCTGCAATCCGAATTAGCTGGCGAGGTAGCACAGTTAATTTGTGAATTGACAGGGATGGAACGAGTAACTTTTAGTAATACGGGCACGGAAGCTGTGATGACAGCAGTCCGCTTAGCCAGAACAGCAACGGGGCGTCATAAAATTGCGCTATTTTCTGAGTCGTATCACGGTCATTCTGACGGAACGCTAGTCAAAGTAAAAACTGAAGAGGGAATCCTAAAAACCGTGCCCATGGCTCCAGGAATTCCGCCCAATATAACTGAAAATGTTTTAGTTTTAGAGTATGGAAATCCCCAGTCATTAGAAGTCATTAAAAAATGCGATCGCGAATTAGCCGCCGTTCTCGTCGAACCCGTACAAAGCAGCAAACCTGGTTTTCAGCCCCAAGCATTTCTCCAACAACTCCGGCAATTAACAAAAGAATCAGGAATCGTTCTAATCTTTGATGAAATGATTACGGGATTTCGTATTCATCCAGGTGGCGCACAGGCGTGGTTTGGTGTTGAAGCAGATCTCGCCACCTATGGAAAGATTGTTGGGGGTGGAATGCCGATTGGAATCATCGCTGGCAAGGCTATTTACATGGATGGAATTGACGGCGGTTTTTGGAGTTATGGTGATTCATCCTATCCTCAAGAGAAAACAACATTTTTTGCCGGAACTTTTTGTAAGCATCCGCTAACAATGGCAGCTGCACGAGCTGTCTTGAAGTACCTAAAAAATCAAGGTTCAACACTTCAAATCCAATTGAATCAGCGTACCTCGCAGTTTGTTCAAACTTTAAATGATTATTTTGAAACTGATGAAGTTCCAGTACGGTTGTCAAATTTTGGTTCTCTCTTCGGACCGGCTTCTTCAGGAAATGTTGATTCCTCAGAAAATCATGAATCTGCCATGAGCTTGAATTTACTACATTATCACTTGGTAGACCGTGGAGTGCTTCTCCGAGGAGGAGGAGGATATTTATCAACCGCTCATACCGATGAAGACCTCAACTCTATAATTCAAGCGGTTCAAGATAGCGTTAAGGAACTGCGAGAGGGAGGTTTTTTACCAAAGCATTCTTGCTAAACAATCAAGATGCACGAGTTGTTTCAATAAAGTTTAATCCACTAATTGAAGTTCTCTAGAGAGGAGCAATCTTTTATGTTGATAGAAACTCGCTATTCCAAATATGATGCTTTTGCTCGGATCTACCATGAAGAATGGGGTCAAGAACAAAGCGAATGGGCGCTACAGCCTTTAGAAAAACTCCTGATACCTCATCTCCCCAAAGACGCACATATTTTTGACCTCTGTTGCGGTACAGGGCAACTATCACAACAGTTGCTGCTCAAGGGGTATCGAGTAACCGGACTCGACGGATCTGAGGCAATGCTACACTATGCTCGCCAAAATGCACCAGAGGCTCATTTCATCCTAGGCGATGCCCGTTTTTTTGAATTTCCACCCACTTACCAAGCTGTTATTTCCATGTCTGCCTCTCTCAATCATGTGACCAGCATTGAGGAATTAACAGGCGTCTTTCATAACGTGCATACAGCGCTTTTGGCAGATGGTTTGTTTGTTTTTGATTTGAATCTAGAAGAACGGTATCAGTCACTTTTGTGGAATGGTTCTATGGGAGGTAATGTTACAGATAAGTATGCTTGGGCTGTTCGACAAAGCTATGAACCAGAGGAAAAAATTGGCACAATTGCAACTACTACATTTCAATTAATAGAAGAAAATTGGCAGCGTTCGGATATGACTTGGATGGTCAAAGGTTATTCCAGAGTAGAAGTTGAATCTGCACTAGAAAATGTAGGATTTGTTGATATTAGGATTAGCGATGCAGAACGTGATTTTGCCATAGAGGGAAAAGCTGGCAATGCTTACTTTGTTTGCCGCAAGCGGTTGAATGGGTAAAGATAAACGCGAGGAAGCACGATAGATCTATTTGGCTCCTGTGAGCGAACACCAATCTTTTTTGATAGAAATGTAACTTGATTTCAGGAGAAACAAAATGAATGCAGATGACCGCGAAGACACGACTATCTACAAAGTTGTGGTTAACCATGAACGACAGTATTCTATCTGGCCTGCTGATCGGGAAAACCCCCTGGGCTGGAGAGACGTTGGTAAAAGCGGTATCAAAACGGAATGCTTAGCCTATATCAAGGAAGTGTGGACTGATATGAGACCGCTTAGGCTTACGGGAGTTTAGGCGAGTTGTCGGGATAGCCTCCCTGCTTCCCAAGGCAGATATCTTTTCGGTCAATTTCCTGATATCTGCCTTTGATTTCAATGTGGAGCTTCTTGCAAGTTAGCTAAACAATCTAATTCCCTTTGCATCTGAGTATAGACTTTGTTGTAGCAGGCATCTACATAGTTGCGATCGCACGCGGCTTCCCTGCCATAGCGCTCAAACCTAATCGGGGCACACACACGAGTATGAATCTGTAGGGGTAATGGAATATTCGGTACAGGACCAATCCCCAACCCCCACGGCAATCCTAAGTAAACCGGAAACACACCTATATCAGCATCTAAAAACTGAGGAAGACCCCATTCTTGCAGTTGTCGTATCTGTTGGTAAAAATCTGCCAGAATCATCAGGGTATCGTGGGCACCGTAAGAAATAATTGGCACAATTGTCACCTCTTCCCGCAGAGCCAGTTTAATAAATCCCTTACGCCCTGCCAAGTGAATTCGATGGCGCTGGCTGTAGGGACGAAACATATCCTGGGCCCCACCTGGATACACGAGAACCGCAGCACCTCGCTGGAAAGCTCTTGTCGCCACTTTCGGATGAGCTAACACTGCTCCTACTTGAGCAGCAGCCTGCGCCAACACTGGAACCTTCCAACCTAATGGATGCATCAATCCATAAGCTAAGCGATCGTAGCCAAATCTGCGAAACCAGTCATACATGAACATTGATGTATCGGGTGAAGCCATACCACCATTATGGGAACCCACAATCAGCATTTTCCCGGTTTGGGGTATGTGATGCCAGCCCTCAGTTTGAACCCGAAAGTAGTAGCGGTATAACCATTCCCACATTGGCATCCAAGATTTAATTACATCGGGATTTCGCTCGTCTAGCGACCAACCATCAAACCGATGGTGAGAGGCTTCACTCTCACTCCCGTTACTGCCCATAGAAACCTCAAAATCGTCTAACAAAGCTTCTCAATCACCCCAAATACCGCCCCTGCGTTTTTCAGAATAAGCTGGTGCTGGGTTCCCTGGCAAACTTTAACAGTATCGTCGTCAAGAAGATGAGAGGGTGAGAGGGTGAGGAGGCGATGCCCTCTTGGAAGTCGAAGGGAGCTTGCCGAAAGGTTAACCCTCTTGGAAGTCGAAGGATGAAGTTTATTGCCCCATTCTGGGGCAAGAGTTGAGAGATTCTCCCTCTCCCCCTCTCCTTTAGCAAAAGTCTCCTCAGGAATTTGTGAGGATTACTTAACATTTAGCGCTTATAAATCTAAAACTGTAAAAATAGATACAGAAATAAATCACTCGACGACTCTGATGTTGGGTGTATATCCTGAGCCAGATGTCTTGAGGCAAAAAACAATCCAAAATAAGAATTGTTTACAAAGCTTTTTCTCGTGCCTCAGATCACAACCAAACCTGTTGGGAAATCAAATTGGAGTAAAAGATCATGAAACTTTCTTACCGGGGTGTTAATCATGAAGAGGCACCATCCACGCTGGAACTGACTGACCGTGAAATTACTGACATGTTCCGAGGTCAAAAAAGGCAGTTTCCCTATCTCAGACATATTTCCGAACCGCTACGGATGAGCGATCGCAGATATCGTGACGTTGCCTACCCTACTACTCAACCCTCAACTGAGACTACGTTAGTCGAGAAATCTGTCCCAGCCGCATCATGTCAAACATTAGCCCTTCATAATAAGTGTGAAACCCTAGATAAAATGATGCGTTCTCACTTAAGAAATATCAGCTTTATGTAGCCATAGCCAAAATAACTATTCCTCATACTTAAGTCGGGAGATTTTAGGTTGTTGGTTGTTTGTCAAGAACATAAAGAACTGTAGATGCTGATTTTTTCTCTACTAGGGCTGTAGAAGCTTCATAGCTGCTTTGTGTAACAAAATAGCGATATTTTTCACTTCAGGGTAAATTAGGGCGATCGAGAGCGATCGCTCTTTTTTGTAGTAGGACTTACGCAAATTTCCTTTTGAAGGGTTATATGTAAGGGTGAACGGCCGAGAACCCCTACTATATGTGGTGCCCATGCGTAAGTCTTGTGTAGGTTACCCTTCGACAAGCTTAGAGGCTGTCTCTAAAGAAAAGTAAAGTGAGTCGAATTATGCGATCGCTTCATCCGAAGATAGAGCAAATCTGATGCAGTTGCATAGGGAAAATGACAAGAAAAGCCTATCAAGAGTGATGTAACTGATGAGGAGTGGCAAATTATAGAGCCGTTGCTGCCAAGGGCACAAGGCATAGGCCGTCCTCGTCAAGTAGACTTACGAGAAATCATCAATGGAATATTCTATGTAGTGCGGGAGGGGTGTTCTTGGCGTGCATTACCGCATGACTTACCCCCTTGGCAAACCGTCTATAACTACTTTCGGCATTGGCAACGCTTGGGGGTATGGCAGAAAATCCACACGAAAATACGAAACCAAGTTCGTAAACGTTTGGAGAGAACAGACAACCCCACGGCGGGTATAATCGATAGTCAGTCGGTGAAAACCGCCGAAAAAAGGAGGAAGTGTATGGTTACGATGGTGGAAAAAAGCTTAAAGGACGCAAGCGCTTTATCTTAGTAGATACATTAGGACTGCTGTTAGCTGTTATCGTGACGGAAGCCAACTTTCCAGAACGCTTGGGAGGAGCAGCAGTAGTGATGGAAGCTGCACAGGCAATGGATAATTTAGTCATCATCTGGGTAGCTCAAGGGTTTAGCGGCGAGAATTTTTCACGGGTGATTCAGCAGTTAGGTGCGGCAAAAGTGGATGTAATTTGTCGTAGTCAACCAGGATTTCAGATATTACCAAAACGCTGGATTGTCGAACGGACTTTTGGGTGGTGGAATCAATACCGTCGCTTAAGTAAAGATTATGAGCTGTTACCGGAAACGAGTGAGTCTATGATTTACACAGTTATGATTCGTTTGATGTTGAAACGGTTAGCACAGTTTCAAGCGCTCGCATAATTCGCGTCACTTTACTTTTCTTTAGAGACAGCCTCTAAGCCATCTCAACCCTTCTCTGCTGGTAAGCACACTGCCGAGGTGCGCTTTGCTGACGATAAAAATAAGCAGTTCTCTTACACTTGGAATTTTTATGTCTCTAATGAATAGCTGTCGTTGACTCTCGCCCCGCATAGGGGTTTAGGGAATCAGGAGTTGGGAAAAGCTTGATCAATTCCCGACTCTCTACTCCCGACTCCCTACTCCCTACTCCCTACTCCCTACTTCC
This sequence comes from Coleofasciculaceae cyanobacterium CTOTU46601, assembly GCA_031970155.1. Lineage (GTDB taxonomy): Bacteria > Cyanobacteriota > Cyanobacteriia > Cyanobacteriales > Coleofasciculaceae > DALYIW01. The sequence continues at coordinate 12,845 of DALYIW010000014.1, forward strand.
ATATGTAAGTCCGGGTTTGGTTATTTGGCCAGCACTCATGCCATGCAATTTGTGTATCAAGGGCAATGGTAAACGTCAAGGGTGAACGGCAGTTCCGTGGAATTAATCCTACAGTGGAAGATTAGCCAGACATTATTGCAAAATTTGGCTGATATCTTCTGAACACACTCCTGAAATGCTTGAATCTTATCGTAAACATGCTGCTGAACGAGCAGCTTTGGGAATTCCTCCTCTACCGCTAGATGCCCAGCAAACCACTCAATTGTGTGAATTGCTGAAAAATCCTCCTGCGGGTGAAGAGGAAACTTTGCTGGAATTGCTGCGCGATCGCATTCCTCCTGGTGTCGATCCTGCTGCCTACGTCAAAGCTGGGTTTTTAACGGCGATCGCAAAAGGCGAAATCACCAGCCCCCTAATTGTTCCCCAAGGAGCTGTAGAGCTTTTGGGTACGATGGTGGGTGGTTACAATGTGCAATCCCTTGTGGATTTGCTTAAATCCAAGGACAAACTCTTAGCCAGTGCCGCCGCTAATGCCCTAAGTAAGACACTGCTGGTATTTGATGCCTTCAACGACGTTTTCGCCCTATCAGATACCAATCCTTACGCTAAGCAGGTAATTGACTCCTGGGCAAATGCCGATTGGTTCATCGGACGTCCTAAGCTACCGGAAGCCATCACTGTTACGGTGTTTAAGGTACCGGGAGAGACAAATACCGACGATTTATCTCCTGCTCCCCACGCCACGACTCGTCCGGATATCCCATTACACGCTACGGTAATGCTGGAATCTCGGATATCTGGGGCGTTAGAAATTATTGCCCAGGTGAAGCAAAAGGGTTATCCCGTCGCTTATGTAGGGGATGTGGTGGGCACGGGTTCATCTCGCAAATCAGCGATTAACTCCTTGCTGTGGCACATTGGCAATGATATTCCCTTTGTGCCGAATAAGCGATCTGGGGGATATATTTTGGGAAGTGCGATCGCGCCAATTTTCTTCAACACCGCTGAAGATTCTGGTGCCTTACCCATCGAGTGCGATGTCACAAAAATGGAAACCGGGATGATAATTACCATTCATCCCTACAAAGGAGAAATCACCAACCAAGCTGGAGAAGTCATTTCCACCTTTACCCTCAAACCCGATACAATTCTCGATGAAGTGCGAGCGGGTGGACGTATCCCGTTACTAATTGGTCGCACTCTTACTGACAAAGTTCGTGAAACACTAGGATTAGAACCCAGTCCCGTCTTCACCCGTCCCAAAATGCCAGCCGATACGGGCAAAGGCTTTACCCTTGCTCAAAAAATGGTGGGGAAAGCTTGCGGTTTACCTGGTGTACGTCCCGGCACTTCTTGCGAACCCATTATGACAACCGTCGGTTCTCAGGATACCACCGGTCCAATGACTCGCGACGAACTCAAAGAACTTGCATGTCTGGGTTTCAGTGCAGACTTAGTAATGCAGAGTTTCTGTCATACCGCTGCTTATCCCAAGCCAGTTGATGTCAAAACCCACAAAGACTTGCCGGATTTCTTCTCCTCTCGCGGTGGTGTGGCATTACGTCCCGGTGATGGCATTATCCACTCTTGGCTAAACCGGATGCTATTGCCAGATACCGTAGGAACAGGTGGTGACTCTCACACTCGCTTTCCCTTAGGAATTTCCTTTCCTGCGGGTTCAGGGTTAGTGGCATTTGCAGGTGCATTGGGTGTAATGCCACTGGATATGCCGGAATCTGTCTTAGTGCGGTTCAAGGGTGAGTTGCAACCTGGTATCACACTGCGAGATGTCGTGAATGCGATTCCTTATGTAGCGATTCAAAAAGGGTTGCTGACGGTAGCGAAGGAGAATAAACAGAATGTCTTCTCCGGGCGGATTATGGAGATTGAAGGCTTGCCTGATTTGAAGGTAGAACAAGCCTTTGAACTCACGGATGCCAGTGCTGAACGTTCTTGTGCAGGTTGCACGATTAAGCTGAGTGTGGAGACAGTCTCGGAGTATTTGCGATCGAATGTGGCGTTGTTAACCAACATGGTAGCGCGAGGTTACCAGGATGCTCGTACCATCATGCGTCGCGTCGCCAAGATGGAAGAATGGCTAGCCAATCCGGTACTGATGGAAGCTGACTCAGATGCCGAGTATGTGGAAATTATCGAGATTGACCTAAACGAAATCAAGGAACCCATTGTTGCCGCACCCAATGACCCGGATAATATCAAGCTATTGTCTGAGGTAGCAAATGACCCTGTTCAAGAGGTGTTTGTCGGTTCCTGCATGACAAATATCGGTCACTACCGCGCCACAGGGAAAGTACTCGAAGGCGAACCCCCCGTTAAAACTCGCCTTTGGATTTGTCCCCCAACCCGGATGGATGAAAAACAACTGAAGGATGAGGGGATTTATGGCACGTTTGGCGCAGCTGGTGCGAGAACAGAAATGCCAGGATGTTCTCTGTGCATGGGTAATCAAGCGCGGGTAAAAGATGCCACGACAGTGTTCTCAACTTCAACGCGCAACTTCAACAACCGCATGGGTAAAGATGCGCGAGTTTATCTCGGTTCTGCTGAATTAGCAGCGGTTTGTGCGCTGTTAGGTCGAATTCCCACAGTGCAGGAATATATGGACATTGTGGCGAAGAAGATTAATCCTTTTGCTGGAGATTTGTATCGCTATCTCAACTTCGATCAAATCGCTGGTTTTGAGGATGAAGGCCGCGTGATTTCGCTGGAAGAAATGCCCCGAATTGAGGATATTTTGGGGATGCCTACAGCAGCTGGTCGATAATACAAGTAGGGTGGGCAATGCCCACCCTATTTTTGCAGTATTAAAGATGAGCGTTACCCCATGCTGTTGGAATTAAAGCGATTTAATATACCGCCAGGTCATAAAGTATTTTTAGAGGATGTAACTTGGCAAGAATTTGAAACTATTTTAGAAGAGTTAGGAGAACATTGGGCGTCAAGGGTAGCTTATGCTCAGGGAATTTTAGAAATTATGACGCCCTTATCCGAGCATGAAACAAGTAAACTGTTTATTACTAACTTTATTGAAATTCTTCTAGAAGAACTAGATATTGATTTTTACCCTCTTGGTTCTACTACTTTTAAAAATGAGGAAATGCTGAAAGGTATAGAGCCAGATAACTGTTTTTATATTCAAAATGAAGCAGCAGTAAGAGGGAGAGAAAGATTAGACTTGTCCGTCGCTCCACCTCCAGATTTAGCCTTAGAGATAGATGTAAATTATCGCACTCATCCGAATATTTATGAAGCCTTGGGAGTTCCTGAACTTTGGCGATTTGAAAAGGGGAAGTTACAGATTAATGTTTTACGAGATGGAAAGTATATAGAGTTTGCGTTTAGTCCAATTTTTCCTAAATTACCACTTGTAGAGGTAATTACCCAATATTTGAGTCAGATAAAGACTGATGGGAGGAATAAAACGATGAGAGCTTTTAGAACTTGGGTACGAGAACAAATTACAGCCGCATAAAATTTTAGCTTGTTGTTAAGGTAAGCAAGAGATGAGATAAAGGAGGAAACTATGTCTGAGCAAGATGTAAGTAATGTAACCAACACACCGAGTACCAACAGCGACTCCTCACAGGATGACTCTGCTACACAGGACAACCACGTCCTAGCCAAGTTGATTCTGGAAATTCAGCAAACGCCAGAAGAATATTTGCCGAACTTACTTCAAATTGTGCGTCTATTTCGTGAAAGCGTCACAATGAAGCCAGTTCCTGTGGACGCTTCCGAGCAAAAAGCTACACCTGAAAATCTTGAAGCTAACCGACTTACTCAACAGCATAAAGCTCTCAAGGAGTTGACTAGGCTATGGATCGAGGAGGGAGATGAACAAGAACAGACAGAAACCTGGGAATATCTTCGTCAGGCACTTGATGAAGATCGTCTGTCCAATCGACCCTTGTTCCCATGAGTAGGATAGTCATATTGAACACGAGTCCATAAAAAATAGTAACAACTCCCAGAACTTCAAAGGGCTAAATAGGCTATAACAGTTACAACAGCGAAGTAGCAGTTTTAGTTTTACGAGGTAAGGGTTTGATGGCACAGTATCGGCTATGGACACCTGTTGCCAATGCTTTTGATGCCTATCGTCGGCGTCTCATCTCAGAGCCTACAGCTTTTTATGAGCATACTTGGCGGTTAATTCACATCCAAGAATCCTTAGTAGTGACACTTGGATCTGCTTTAGTTACCAGACTTCTGCATTTTTGGGAAGGTGAACCGAGTTCCGTAGACGATTTGAATAAATTGCGAAAGATGGTAATAGACTGTCTTAGCCGTGGCAGTATTGGTGGGTGGATTGATATACTTAGCCGCTTTGGACGCCTGAACTCGGACAAACAACCTCTATGTCCATTTGTGGCTTCGGTTAAAGAGTATCTAGAAGAAATACCTACTACCAATTTAAACAACTCAGCGAAGAAAAAGCAAAGAGCTCTATTAGCGTTTCTTCCAACTTGGCAGAGTATTGCACCAGTTTCTTCCACTTATGAAGACGATGAGCTTTCGCGACTCGGACGCTTCTACGCTATCAATTCACTCCGCAACAAAATTGCTCATGTTCCGATTTCGGGGGATACCTTTCGGAAGCTACATGCAGGTCTTCGTAGAGAGGTGCTATTGTTACTTACCCCTTCAACAGAATGGCAAGCAGAACCTCCAACTGCAAACCCAATGATTACAAAATGGCATCCACCTCTCAGGGGGCAAATTGCTAATAAGCGTAGCTATGTAACAGGTAGTGGTGAATACGGACAAGTTGTGGGAATTTCTGACGATAAAACATACTGGGAATGGCAAAAAACAAGTAATGAAACTTCCGAACGGTGGTTAGCTTCTCCATTTGTTTACATCGACAATGATATAAAAATATCTCTTCTGTTTAGGTTAGAAGGTTTAAGTGGTGAAATAAATGAGGATATTGATGGCGAGTATCATCGTTTTGCTGCTGAGGTAGAGCCAGTTCGAGAGGAATTAATCTCTCAAGCTATTATCAAAAGCTGGATGCCAGCAGAGAACCTCTCATCTACTATAGAACCACTGGATAATGCTAATGGCAGCGAAGTAATCACTGAAACTGTCGAGGTTGCAGAGGAACCGCAGATTAATCCAGCAGAATTGGAACCTTACCAATTGCGAAGCAAAGCGGAGGAAGCCTATAAGAGGCGTAACTATCCTCAAGCAGTAATCTTTTTTGATCAATTAGAGAAGCTCAGTGAGCAGCAGTACACTGATGTTGCGAGGCTACATCATGGTGCTGCTTTGTGGCGTAAAGCCAACCGATATCTACTAACTAAAGAGGAAAAGATAAAAGAGTTTGAACGTGCAATCGATTTGCTTGAGGTTGCTTCTCAACATCGAGACATCCTTTACGCAGATGAGGCTCGCTACGAAAGGTCGAAGGCACTGTACCATCTGTCACTGATTCGTGGTGATCGTAAGCTTTTTGAACAAGCTCTTAAGGATGCTGAAATGGCAGCCAAGTCTAGTTATAAAACAGACCACAATAGTTGGGTTCAGTTTTTACTGAAGAAGCGTGATGAAGAAGGAATAGAATCTACCATTTCTGGGGGAAATCTGAATCAAAACGCTTGGGATGTCCTAGAAGCAATAACGGGAACAATTGATGCAGCAAGCGATTGGTCTAGCCAACACGATTATGATCTGTATGGCACACCAAAACATCAGCCAGATAGTTAAGCTGAATGAATGGCGATCAACTGTTCCTAGACACTGTATTTATTCAAGCCTTACTGAACCGACGCGACCAGTATCACGATAAGGCTAAGACATTTTTGCCACGATTGCGAAATGCTGCCGAAGTATGGGTGACTGAAGCTGTTTTAATCGAAGTTGGCAATGCATTAAGTGCTGTTAACCGCACAGCCGCCATTCAGTTTATAGAGCAGTGCTACCGTACTGACAATATACGGGTTGTGACTGTAGATACTCAACTTTTGACCTATGCTATGCAACTTTATCAAACTCGTCCAGATAAAAGTTGGGGTCTGACAGACTGTATTTCATTTGTTGTCATGGAAGAGCAGGGTTTGATGGATGCGCTAACTGCTGACATCCATTTTGTCCAAGCAGGTTATCGAGCCTTGTTACGGGAGTGATAGCGATGATCCCTCAACTCTTAGAAAGGCGATCGCATCTCCACTCCCTCCACATGCGATCGCACCCTCCCATCAGAAAGCGCGATCGCATCTCACCCCCCTCAAATAGTGACTTCTTCTGTGCTTGCAGGAGAAACCGCTACTGGTTCTATGTCAGGTTGCAGATCAAACACCACCACAAAGGAAGCATCAGGGATAAGCTGACGCAAACACTGCAAGTGACCGTCAGCATCAGACCGACTACGAAATCGACCGACAATAGTACGTTGCATATTCGGCAAGAGACGAACGATTACCCAAGGATTGAGCCTTGCGCGGTAAGCACGGCGACCAGTATTGTATGGCATGATTAGTTTATCCGTAAGGAACAAAGGAAAGGGCGTTAGTAAGTCTCTTGGCAGTGATAGACTAACGCCTTTCCCATCAAGATTAAAGCGGCTACTACAGCAATTGTCAATTGTCAATACTTAACGCTAAGTTTTGACGTTAAGTTTTAACGCTAACCCAGTTGGAACGTTCAGTCAGTTATGAATCTGAGAGCTTTGAGAAAACGTACAGCGCTGAGAATCAGTGATGTGTCGGATGAACTCAGCTGTTCACAATCTTCAATCCGCAATCGGGAAAAGGGTAGAACAACACCAATGATGGAAGTCTGGCAAGTATTTCGCCTGCGCGATTTGTATCAATGTACAGAAGAAGAGTTAGTGCAAGCTGTTAAAGAATCAATGCACAGTGAAGAGACGCGGCATTAAAAAATAAGGCTCTCTCGTACTTGTGGTGGAAAACCCCATTTCTTGGATATAGGGCATGGAAAATACCTCAGAACTTACGCAGGGACGCCACATATCGTAGGGGTGAACGGCCGTTCACCCCTACAACTGGCGGTTCGTAATGAGAAATTTGCGTAAGTCCTATACCTTAGAAAGCAAGCATTTTGGTCAATGAATAGACCTCTTGCAAAAATCCTTGTCATTAAATTCTTGGGCAGGCGAGACGCCTACCCCACAACAAAAACAAAGACATTTGTGGGATGGGCATCTTGCCCGTCCTATCTATTTTTGCAAGAGCTCCACCTCATGCCGCACCTTTAGGGACAATCATCTGTTCAGGGTTGACGACATTCGGGCAAGAACGCCCCTGTTCAAAATCTGCAATATTAGAGAGAGTAGTCTGGGCGATCTGCTTGAGAGCGTTGTTAGTGAAGAAAGCTTGATGACCAGTAATGAGAACGTTAGGAAAGGTCAACAAGCGTTGGAAAACATCATCCTGAATAACATCTTCGGATAAATCTTCAAAAAACAAATCAGACTCTTGCTCGTAGACATCTAGACCAAGATATCCAATTTTCCTGGATTTGAGAGCCAGAGTTACGGCTTCAGTGTCAATCAACGCCCCTCGACTGGTATTAATCAACATGACGCCTTGTTTCATTTGCTCTAGAGCTTTTTTGTCGATGAGGTGATGGGTTTCTGGCGTCAGAGGGCAGTGGAGAGTGATGATATCAGAGGCGGCAAAAAGTTCAGGAAGTTCTACGTATTTTGCCCCTAGTGCTTCACACTCCGGGTTGCGATGCAAGTCATAGGTGAGTAATTGACATCCAAATCCTTTCAGAACCTGCGCTACGATAGCACCGATTTTACCAGTGCCAACAATTCCAACAGTCCGACCATGCAAATCAAAACCTAAGAGTCCCTCAAGAGAAAAATTGCCTTCTCGCACACGGTTATAGGCACGATGGATCTTGCGGTTGAGGGTCAGAATTAGTCCAATTGTATGTTCTGCTACTGCATGGGGAGAATAAGCCGGAACACGCACAACAGTCATCCCTAACTCAGTGGCGGCGGTTAAATCCACATGGTTGAAACCAGCAGAACGTAGGGCTATCAAGCGGATTCCTTGCTCAGCAAGAGCTTTCAATGTTTTCTCATCCAGTGGGTCATTGACAAACGCACACACGGCAGGGAATCCTGCTGCCAAGATAGCGGTGTCAGCCGTTAGGCGCGGTTCAAAAAATACCAACTCATGTTTATATTCGGCATTAGCAGCTTCTAGAAATAGCTGATCGTAGGATTTCGTGCTGAAGACGGCTACTTTCATTTCCTTCGTCAGTAGTTAGTGATCAATGGTCAGTAGTCAGTGGTCAGTAATCAGTTGTTAGGTTGCACATTAAGATTAATACTGTTTGACTTCTTCAGGTGAGCCATGTACGTATTGATTGGCGGAGCAGGATTGGTGGGGCTGAACTTAGCACAGCAGTTACTGGAGTTGGGGCATACGATCGCGGCCATTGATATCGACCCTAGCGCTTGTCGGTTTGCACGCGAACAAGTGGGGGTGATGGTCTTTGAAGGTAGTGCTGTAAGTACACAACTACTATTAGAAGCAGGCATTCGCAAGGCAGATGCAGTAGTTGCAGCCTTGCGTGACGATCCACTTAACTTAGCGTTGATTACCCTCGCCAAGCACTACGGTGTCCCCCATATTGTGACGCGGATGCGAAACCGGGATTTTGCAGAACCGTATCGTCTAGCAGGTGCTCATCATGTGATCAGCACCATTGACCTAGCCGTTACTACGATGGTGACTGCCCTTGAATATCCCCAAGTTGAATCGATGATGCACTATGAGCAAGGGCAGGTCGAAGTCTTTAAGCTGGCAATTCCCGCAGATTCCCATGTTGCTGGTCGTAGTCTTGCCCTAGTTTCTAAGGATGCTCGTTTTCCAGAGGGTTCTTTGATTATTGGCTATCAATCTCATCCCAATGCCGATCTAGTCATTCCCAATGGCAATACCATGTTGGAGGCAGGGTCAACCGTTCTAGTAGTGACTAAATCTAAAATGTTGCATCAGGTAGTGGATTACTTGGGTCTGCTTTCTAGTCATCCTCCAGCTTGAGAAGTTTCTGATTGATGGTTTTGAGGCGTTCATGTACCACTTCTTCTGAGAGAATTCGCCTACGTAGAGCGTCAGTGAGTGCCCCTTTTTCGGCTAGGAGCAATTGCCGACGGATTGCGTCTAGTTTAGTGCGATCGCTCCTGGTAGATTGAGTAAACTGCGATCGCTGGTTATAGATATCCCGCAACGTTCTCTCAGAAGCGGCTACCTGCACCTGATAGGTCGCTCGCATCTCTTCGTAAATGGCTTTCGCCAAAACTCCAGATTTAAACAAACCATCTAATTCATCTTGAGCTGCCTTAGCTGTCATCAGTTGAGCTTGTAACTCTTCAATCTGGTGAGACGATTCTGAGCGATGAGCAATCTTTAAACGTTCCACAGCCCAAGGTAGCGTTACTCCTTGTCCCACCAGAGACAACAAAACAATGCCCAGGATGATCGCAATCAGCTGTTCTCGTCCTGGCAAATTTGTCGGTAAGCTCAAAGCCAAGGCAGTTGAGAGTGAGCCTTTGATATTTCCCACAAACAGAACGTGTCGCCAGCGCATCGGAATGGGACGATCAAAAAAAGGAACCAAGGCTAACAGAGGATAAACCGTGAGTGCCCTCCCGACTTGATAGGCAATAAACGCCAAGAGAATTGCTACCAAACTCTGCCAGATGGTTGTGACCTTAATCTCTAAGCCGATGAGTAAGAAAATAAACGTATTGACGCCAAATCCAGCGTATTCCCAGAAGCTGAACAAAGTGACTTGAGTCGAAGCTGAGGTCACTTGAGAATGCTCAAAGTTACCGACAATTAACCCTGCCACAACCACGGCAACCACGCCAGATACATGTAAAAACTGTCCCGCTTGGAAGGCTCCCAAAGCAATAGCAACCGTCAGGAGAATACTACCAAGAGGGTCATCTGCTTGCCTCAATAAACCAATACTTAGGTAGCCCAAGGCGATACCGACTAAAGCACCGCCAATGATAACGAACAAAAATTCCTGTACTACATGGAGGGGCGATAATGAGCCAGTGGTGTACGCCGTCAAAATCAGGCTAAATAAAACCAGAGCCACGTCATCGTTGAGCAAGCTTTCGCCCTCAACTAAAGTCACCAGTCGGTGAGGTACAGACACCTCCTTAAATACCGCAATGACTAAGGCCGTATCTGTAATCGACAAAATCACACCAACTAATGAAGCGGGTATCCAATCTAGACCGAGCTCCAGCCTCAGCATAACTGACGTGATGCCAGCGCAAAGTAACACCCCAGGCCCGGCTAACAGGGCAATGGGTTTAATCGTACTTCGCAGGCGACTGATGTCTGTATTGAGGGCTGCTTCAAATAGCAGAATCGGCAAAAACAAATTGAAAATTAAAGAGGAGTCCAAGCGGATGCGGTGGGGCAAAAGCTCAGTAATGGCTAAGCCTGCCAACACCAAACCCGCAATATAAGGAATCCGCAGTTGCCGCGATACTAGGGCAACCCCTGTAGCGACCAACAACAAAACGATGAGAATAGTTACTACTTCAGCAACATTACCCTGACCTTCGCTGCCCACGACAGTTGGCACTGCCAGAAGAGTGCGATCGCGAAGCATCCCGATCGGATGATCACCTAACCACTGCATAGGGCTTAATTCCATAGCTAAATGATGAAGTTAGCTTAACTGGGCGCTTTCTTTTGTGTACACTAACGGCTCTTGAATCTTTTGTTTCCAGGACTTACGCAAATTGCTGATTTCAACGCTACTGCTAGTAGTAGGGTGAGCAGTGCCCACCTACATGTAGAGGTTCTGCGTAAGTCTTGGTTTCAACTAATTTGCCCAAAGTCTAATACTCATGGCTCACCCAATAGTCTGTATTAAATCACCCTATCGGGTGAATTCACTACCCCCCCAAGGAACTTTAAGCTTGATGTAGGGTTTTGAACGATTGTATAGACATCAGCAACGACTAGCGGCAAGCCTTAGCTTTTGTCAAATTTCCGTAAGCCTAATATCATTAAATAAGGGCGCTAACAATTAAGTTTTTTGTAGGAAATTTAAGGCTTTTTCAGCTCTAGATGGGTGTTCTCGGCTAGCTAGCGATGATTTGTCGCAGGACGCTCTTTTTACTTGAAAAGATTAAAATAAAATAAATATTTTTACGAAAATTAAACTTTTTTACAAAAACCCCGCTCAACTCGTGATAGAGGGATAGCACAGTGACGAACAAAATTCCAGAGCAAGAAAAATCTCAGTTAAATGGATCTGCGACTGTCCCTGAACTCGAGCTAGAGGAGCAGGACTTAGAGTTATTTCCCACACCTGAAACTGAGAAAACCCGCCGTAACTGGTTATCGGGTGGGCGCGGGGTGTTGATTGGCATGAGCGTTGGCGTCCTGTTGGCTGTAGGAGGAATGCGCCTATTTAGCTCTCAACCAACAACTGCGCCTGCCAAGAAAGCTCCGAGTCCCACCGCATCAGCCCCCGCTCAAAGCGTGACAGTAGCAACGGTAGAAAAAACCAGTGTTAACCGTACATTGCAAGTCCCTGGTAGCGTTGCCGCCTATGAGATGATTCCCGTGTCACCTCAGGCAACAGGCTTACAAATCAAGGAAATATTGGTAGACAAGGGCGATGTGGTGAAAGTGGAACAGCTGATGGCACGCCTTGATGATTCGGTACTTCAGGCACAGCTGACACAAGCTAAGGCATCTGAGGCACAAGCTGAAGCCCGTTTAGCAGAATTACGAGCAGGAACCCGAACTGAGGAAATTGCTCAAGCCCAAGCTCGCTTAGATAGAGCTAGAGCTAGTTTAAGAGAGAGGCAAGCGAGTATCCCTAGACAGATCGAGCAAGCCGAAGCCCAAGTCGCCTCAGCACAGGCGCGATTGAACTTAGCTGAAAATCGCTATAAAAGCAATGAATCTTTGGTAAACCAGGGGGCTGTGACACGCGATCGCTTTAATGAAGCATTGAGTGACTATCGCAGTGCCCAGGCGAGTTTGTCTGAAGCACAACAACGCCTCGCCCAAGCCCGCAACACCAACAACCCAGAAATTGACCAGTTAGCCGCTGCTGCCAGAGAAGCCGAACAGGAACTCAAGCAACTGCAAACAGGTTCTCGTAAAGAGGTGATTAGTCAAGCCGAAGCCCAATTAGCTCAAGCTAAAGCCCAAGTGCGAGCAACAACAGTCCAACTTCAAAATACACGAGTGCTGGCTCCCGCCACTGGGAAAGTAGCCGAACGAGAAGCCCGTGTAGGCGATGTCAGTTCACCTTCGACCAAACTATTTACGATTATCCAAAACGGGCGTTTGGAACTCTTATTAAAAGTTCCTGAAACTCAGCTCAAACAAATTCGCCTTGGACAAAGCGTAAAAATCACTTCTGACACAAATAGCAAACTAAACCTGCAAGGGAAAGTACGAGAAATTGAGCCTCTTGTTAATGAAGAATCTCGTCAGGCAACAGTAAAGGTGGACTTACCTGCTGATAGTTCCTTACGACCTGGGATGTTTTTACGAGCAGCCATCACCACCTCAGCAACGCAGGGATTAACCGTACCCTCAAAGGCAGTTCTACCTCAAACAGATGGTAGCTCCATTGTTTATCGAGTACAAGGAGATGGCACTGTAAAGGCACAGCCAGTGCAGCTAGGAGACATCATGTCAGGTGAGCGCATCGAAATTAAGAGTGGTTTATCAGCAAGCGATCGCGTAGTCGTAAAAGGTGCCCCATTTCTCAAAGACGGCGACAAAGTAGAGGTAAGAAATTAGTTATTAGTTATCAGTTATTAGTTGTTTGTCAAAAAAACTATTGACCTACTAATCACCATCTACTAACAACAAACAACCAACAACAAACAACAAACAACAAAATAAATGTCTTTCAACATCTCTGCTTGGGCAATTAAAAAGCCAGTTCCGACGCTAGTACTGTTCTTAGTGTTGACAGTAGTAGGTTGGATGTCGTTTGTCAGCCTGGGGATTGATTCAAACCCAAATATCGATGTGCCAGCCGTTTCGGTTACGGTAACTCAGCCAGGTGCTGGGCCAACGGAACTAGAAACCCAGGTCACCAAGAAAGTTGAAGATGCGATCGCAGGTTTGGGAAACATCGACAACATGGTGTCTACCGTCAACGATGGCATTTCCACTACTGTCATTAACTTCGTCTTGGGGACAAATAGCGATCGCGCTACTAACGATGTGCGTAACGAGATTGCCCAAATCCGCCAAGACCTCCCCCAAGACATCAACGAACCGATTGTTCAGCGACTAGAATTTGCTGGTGGTCCGATTATGACCTACGCCGTCACCTCGGATCGGCGGTCAGTTGAAGACTTGAGCTATATGGTTGATCAGACCATCAGCCGCGCTTTACTAACTGTGAAGGGAGTCGCCCGAATAGAGAGAGTTGGCGGCGTTGACCGAGAAATTCGGATTGACCTCGACCCCAGCCGCTTGCAAGCCTATGGCATTACTGCCACTCAGGTCAATGACCAGATTCGCGAGTTTAACATCAACTTACCCGGAGGACGCGGCAACTTAGGAGGTAGCGAACAGAGTATTCGTACCTTGGGTAGTGCTAAAAGTGTGGAGGAGTTGAAGAGTTATCAAATTTTGCTCCCCAAGGGAAGTTATGTTCCCTTGTCGAGTTTAGGAGAAGTAACAGATAGCTTTGGCGAAGTCCGGCGGGATTCACTGCTCAATGGTAAACCTGTAGTGGCGTTCCAAGTGTTGCGTAGCAGTGGCAGTACGCTGGTAACGGTAGAAGAAGGGGTACGAAAAGCAGTAGAGAAACTGCCAAAAACGCTGCCCTCAGATGTCAAGCTGGAACTAATTTTCACGCAAGCTGACTACATCCGCCAATTCTACGACTCCACCATCGATGACCTGGTTCAAGCGTCAGCACTAGCAGTGGTGACGATTCTGATCTTTTTACGCGATTGGCGAGCAACCTTAATTACTGCTGTGGCGTTGCCCTTATCCATTCTTCCGACCTTTGCTGTACAGCAGATGTTGGGTTATACCCTCAATGGTATGACTCTGCTGGGATTAGCGCTGGCGGTGGGCAACTTGGTGGATGATGCCGTCGTGGAAATTGAGAATATGGAACGGCACATGGCGATGGGCAAAACGGCTCGTCAAGCGGCTTTTGAGTCGTCTGAGGAAGTGGGTTTAGCTGTGTTGGCAAGTGCAGCGACAATTATTGCCGTGTTTCTGCCCGTTGCCTTTATGGGTGGCATTCCAGGTCAATTTTTCCAGCCATTTGGCGTGACGGTTGCCGTTTCTACTATCTTCTCGACCTTGGTGGCGCGTACCGTAACCCCGATGATGGGGGCTTTTTTACTCAAGGAGAAGAAAGTCAAGCCAAAAGAAAGTTCTTCTCGCTTCTACGGGTTCCCTCATACTTTCCGCGTGCGCTGGCAACCTTATCGCAGTTTGTTGATGTGGGCATTGCGGCACAGATTGACAACAATTGCGATCGCGCTAGCCTTCTTCTTCGGCAGTTTAATGCTCGTCCCCTATATTCCCAAGGGATTAATTGATAGCGGCGATATCGGTATTTCTACGGTTTCTATCGAACTTCCCCCCGGTTCGACCTTGGAAGACACTAAAGCCATCGGTCAAGAGGTGACAAAGTTAGTCCGGCAAAGTCCTGCTGTGAATAATGTGCTAGCAACCCTTGGATCAGGTGGGGGTCAGTCAACCGATGGCATCAACAAAGCTACCGTGTTTGTTCAGCTTAAGCCTAGAGAAGACCGCAAGCTTTCTCAAGGTCAGTTTGAGCGGCAGTTGCGCCCCCAATTTGCCAAAATTCCAGGAGCAAGAGTTAGTTTCCAAGGTCAAGGTGCAACGGGAAGTAGTAAGGATTTATTAGTTCTCCTCAAGAGTGAAAATCCTGAAGCGTTGACGAAAGCGGCTAACGAACTGGAAAAGCAGATGAGAACGGTGCCTGGTTTAGTGGAAGTTAGTTCTACTGCCAGTTTAGTGAAGCCAGAGATTTTAGTTATCCCAGATCCAGCGCGGGCTGGTGATTTGGGAGTGACGGTACAAGCGATCGCACGTACAGCATCCCTGGCCACAATTGGAGACAACCAAGCCAATCTAGCCAAGTTTAATCTCCCCGACCGACAAATTCCGATTCGGGTTCAAATCGACCCCAAAGCGCGAGAAAATATCGACACGCTCAAAAATCTCAAAGTCCCCGGTCAAAATAACACCCTGGTTCCCTTAACAGCAGTAGCAGATATCCGCTTAGGCAGTGGGCCGGCGAAAATAGACCGTTATGATCGCTCGCGCCAGGTTTCGGTGGAAGCCAACTTACAAGGTATTTCTCTAGGAGATGCTGTAGCAGCAGTGAGAAAGCTACCTGCCATGAATCCTCTCCCTGCTGGAGTTGTAGAGCAACCTGCTGGTGATGCCGAGATTATGGGAGAAATTTTTGCCCGTTTTGGTACGGCGGTGGCAGTGGCAGTGCTATGTATCTATGCCATTCTGGTTCTGCTGTACAACAATTTTCTCCATCCCGTCACGATTATGGCGGCGTTGCCTCTTTCTTTCGGTGGCGCACTGATCGGCTTGCTGATTGCTCAAAAGGCCTTGGGGCTGTACGCTCTGATTGGGATTGTCCTGTTGCTAGGGATTGTGACAAAAAACTCCATCCTGTTGGTGGACTATACCTTAATCAACCAGCAAGAGGGCAAGTCGCAACGTCAGGCAATCGTTGATGCTGGGGTGTCTCGTCTGCGGCCAATTATGATGACCTCTCTTGCCTCGATTGCTGGGACAATACCCTTGGCTTTGGGAATTGGTCCTGGGGTTGAGGTACGCTCCCCTATGGGAATTGCGGTGATGGGTGGATTTACCACTTCCACGCTGCTGACGTTGGTGGTGGTGCCGGTGCTGTTTACTTACGTGGATAATTTACAGCGCTGGATTGTCAATTTGGGACGGCGTGGATTTGGGAAGAAAGGCGATCGCACAACGGCAGCTGCGAAAATGGATTGATACCAAATCTGCTCTTACAAACCCTTTTTTCTTTCTAGTTGTAGAGACGTACCCTAGCGTTACGCCTCGCGCTTGCTGACGGCTTTTATGCGACATATGGTTTACACCGCTCAGGATCGCAAAGCCCGTGAAGAACTTGGCTATGTTCCAATCATGACTCGAAATATGGGGTTAGCAGAATTGGTTGAGGACAGGACTTACGCATTGACAGGAACACAATCATGTGTATTAGCTGTGAGTGGCTTAGCACGGTTTTCCACAATATATTCACAAATAACTTCTTTAAACAAACTTCTGGTTCTTTCGCAGTCACTAGGCTTAAGTATTAGTTAAATGCCAAACTAATAACGACCTTTTTTGAAAATTATCGAAATTTCTGAAGCCAAATCCTGAACGTTTAATTAGCTTCAATTTATTATTAATTCCTTCGACAACTCCCTGAGTCGTTCTTCTCTCAAAATAACCGACAATTTCTCCAAACCAATTCTTTATTGTTTTCACGGTTTTTTGAAAAAAAGGAGCCGCTTTCTCCAGCCAATCGAGTAAATTAATAGTTCCTTCTCCTAGATTATTGCTTTGATCAAAAATCTCAGTAAATTCTTCTTTTAAAATAGTGAAGTGGTTGTTCAAGTTTTTTATTGACGGTCAAATATTTGATTTTCCCAAACTTTTTCAGTATGGATTTTTGCCACAACCTATTTAGGATTGCTATAGCTTTGAATACCGACCGATAACCTCTGTTCCGTCCGCACTAACGCAGAGTTAGCTGGCTGTTATATAACACACACCTAACTCTGCTACCAATGTTCCAATATCAGCCCATCTACATAATCAAAATCAGTATCATTTGTCACTAATACCCAACCATGTTCTAGGCACTGAGCAGCAATCCATACATCATTCATTGGGATTGGTCGCCCCTTGCGTTTCAATGCAACCGGGTTTGAGCATACACTGTTGCTGTTTCTCTTCCTAGTTGCTCAACTGTACAAGCCGATATAAACTCAAGATAACGAGGCAAGTTTTGTAACGGACGTGTCGAATTTTCTGCACCAAACAACAACTCTCCAACAACAACCATTGGCAGGATTACTTCTGGTAAAACCAATACCCTTTCAGTAATTGTCGCATCTCCATCTTGGATGTGGCAAGGGGACTCCCGTTATACCCGCGCTTGGTTAGCGGGAGGGGAATTGCCGCCAACATTAAAATTGAGCGCGAGCGTTTCCTTAAGATTAGGATTGGTATTCATATCCGTCAGCTTTGTGAATGGTTTTCAAATATTTGGGATGTACATCAAACTTTTGGGTTGATAACTGCAAAACAAAACTGGGTCTAAATCGAATAGCAATTCGCCCAGCATATTGTCCCGCAAACTTACCTGTCGGAACATCTGCTTTAACAATGTCGCCTGTTTGAAATCCTTGAAAAAACTTAGCCTTTGGGGCATGAGCTTTTGGAAATCCAAACTTGTCGGGTCTAGCTCTCTGTCTTGTTCCGTGTCCTTTGGCTTTGATGATTAAGGGTTTGACTCCGTTAATCAGGAGTTTTTCTGGTGTCGATACCCCAACACAAGCGGCGTCAGTCCAGTGCTGTTTTTCAACGCCTCTGGTCTTACGGTTAAACTTTGTTCTACCTCCTGAACCGACTTCTACGGGCAAGCCTGTAGACTGAAGTCGCCTGTACAACTCCCAACGAGTTGCATTAACGGCCGCCGCATCTTTCAGAGGTGCTAAGAGGTGAGCTAAGATTCGCTTGAGAACGTCTGGTTTCTTTTTCAGAAACTCCTCAACAGGCTTGTTACCTTTAGCTTGGTTACAGTTATGACAACTGAGGCTCATATTGCTAACCCGATTCGACCCACCCTTACTTTTTGCGAGGATATGCTCAATCTCAAACGGGACATTTTCAACACCACAGTAAGCGCATTTTCTACCCCACTTGATGAGCAAATACTCCTTAATCTCGAAACCGAACAACTCGCCTCGCTGATACTCTACCCCACTAACTTCAGGGTTTTGCATCTGCTGCAAATCAAACCTGACCAGTTCTTGAGAAATTGCGCTAATTGGGCAGAGTTTTCTAATCCGCCTCACCCAGGTTTCGATGTTGGCAATCCGACTCTCAAGAGATGGTGGTAGCCATCTAGACTTACGGGTTCTGTTTAAGAAACGAGGCTTACGGTAACGAGTTTTACGGTTCCGTCTTCCTCTCCTTAATGCTCTACGGGAATCAAGAGCGGCTTTGATTTGTTGTCCTCGATGTGAGATTTCGAGAGCGCTTGTGACCCGTCCAGTATTCTCTTGGACAACAGCAATTCCGGTTGTTTTGCTTCCTGGATCGATTTTGATTCTGTGAGGATGAACTGTAGAAACATCAACAGTTCTGTCCTGTAAAACAATAGTAAACGGGTAGCGTTTGAATACTTTAGCCCTCCCTTGGTTTAGCAATTCTCTCGCCCTTGCTGGATGGCAAGGGTCAAGAGGATTCAAGTTTTTATCTAGAACAAATACTCGCATTACTGCTATCTCTCATTACTGGTAAAGTTTGCCTCGATAATGTTATTTAGCCTTGTTAGGTACAACGCACTTCCTTAACTCGTTACAGATGTTTAACGTTGTACGAAAGCGCTACAAACTGGCACGTATCTGTAGGTTTCATGAGCTGAATAACGTAGGTTTCAAGAACCTTTATCTGGTCAACTAGAGCTGTACTTCAAGCTCCCGTCATAGTTCGCTAGAACTTGACGGTGAGTTGTTGACACTCTGCGACATAGTTTTGCAACGCATTTGTTAGAAGCCGGTTACTCTTCTGAAAAAGGTTCTAAAACTTTGAAGGCGATCGCATCCGCATCATCATGATTAACTGCCAAAGATTTGAGAATCAACTTCGTCACTTGTTCTGGATAGTTGGGTTCGCTATGTCCTTCCAGAATGGTACGCATTGCCATCAGTGCCGTTCCTAAAACGAGATCGATCGCGGCTTGCGTACTCTCCACCTGAAATCGCTTCAACCGTATTCCTGCTTTTAAATCTGACATTAATCCTCGTTCGATCGTTTCACTCAAAGGGGCTGCTACTAATCCAATGCGAACAATCACCCACCCCCATGTCGCATCTCGCATGGCTTGATGCAGAAATTGACGCAAGCCGATCGCCATTCGTTCAGCCGGATCTGCGATCGCTGCGTACTGTGCCCAAATCTTTTGATTCATCACATCACTCAGGGATGCGGCAACTGCTCTTAGAACCTCTTCACGAGTTTGAAAGTAGTTGTAAAACGTGCCCCTGGCGACACCTGCCTCCGCAATAATGTCATTGATCGTCACCGCATCCATTTCTTTTCGAGCAAATACCCGGTAGGCAGACTCAATCAAATGCGATCGCGTCCGTTCCCGTTTTTCCATACCAATAGAAGCGCGGCGAGAGGGCTTCATGCAAGTCACTCTGAACAGTATCGAACCTAGCATACCTTGCTGTTGACAGTCCTATCAAAATGACGCTATCGTCAAATTGACATTATTGTCATCTATGGTTAACCAACTTCACCACCAAAAAATAGGAGTCTCCACAATGCGTATTGCCATTATTGCTCTGGGTAGCCAGGGAGACGTTCAACCTTACGTTGCATTGGGGAAAGGGCTAAGAGCAGTGGGTTACGAGGTTCGGCTACTGACCCATGAAAACTTTGAGCAATTGGTTACTTCTGGCGGACTGACGTTCTGCCCGATGCAAGGAAATGTACAAGAACTGATTGAAACGCCAGAAATGCGTAAGCTTACCGAGAAAGGGAATTTCATTACGCTAACTCTACGGACGGCACAAGAAACCGAACGGGTGGCAATTCAATGGGCGCAGGCAGGGCTAGAAGCCTGTCGAGGTATGGATTTACTAATCGCAGGTGTGGGAGGGCTTTATCTTGCTCTTTCCTTTGCTGAGAAACTGGACATTCCCCTGCTACAAGCTTTTGTGTTTCCCTTTACGCCAACTAAAACATTTCCAGGTATTTTGTTTCCGCAATCAATCGATCGCTTTGGCGGAACCGTAAATTGGCTGTCTCATCAGGCATTGAGACAAATCATCTGGCAGGGTTCTCGTTCTGGCGATGCTGCTGCCCGGAAGCAAGTATTGAATTTACCAACCTCTCCCTTTTTCGGTCCTCACCAGTCTCCCTATCTAAATCGCTTACCAACACTCTATGGGTTCAGTCCGGCTGTGATTGTGAAACCCTCGGATTGGCAAAATGCTCATGTCACAGGCTATTGGTTCCTGGATGCTGCATCCGATTGGACTCCACCGCCCGATCTGGAGAACTTCTTGCAAGCAGGTTCGCCGCCGGTCTATATCGGGTTTGGCAGCATGGGCAATCGCGATCCTGAAGAAACTGCTAACCTGGTTTTGCAAGCTCTGGAAAAAACAGGGCAACGGGCAATTCTGTCGGCTGGCTGGAGCGGAATGCGGACAGAGAATTTGCCGAATACTGCTTTCTTAATCAAGTCTGTTCCCCATGCGTGGCTATTTCCACGAGTGGCGGCGGTCGTTCATCACGGAGGAGCAGGCACAACCGCAGCCGGACTCCGGGCAGGTGTTCCGACGATCATTATTCCCTTTTTTGGCGATCAGGGCTTTTGGGGTCAACGGGTTGCAGACTTGGGCGTGGGAACAGCCCCAATTCCCCGCAAACAGCTTACGGCTGAACGATTAGCACAAGCTATTCAAACGGCTGTGAGCGATCGCGTCATGCGTGAACGTGCAGCAAAATTAGGTGAAAAAATCAGATCTGAAGATGGAGTTGCGAATGCAGTGGCAATCATTCAAAGATTCAAAAATTTTAAGGTTGCCTAATCATGTTTGACAACCTAAAGTCATTAGTTTGAAAACCTTTCGTCATGTATCTTGGCTACTATTGTAATCATCCTTGAAACTCAAATCCGAATAAAACTTACGTTGCATCAATAATGCAAAAACAACTTAATGACTTTATTTCCAAACTTTTGCCCGATCATGGTATTGACTTTTCGCAAGTTAATTTTCATCTCAAGCAACAGAAAATTAGCAAAGGAGACTATTTATTTAGAGAGCGATCGCTCACGTTGGCTACTACGATCTGCATCCCGATGTCAGCATCAACTTCCAATTTAATCGCTGGATTCAGTGGCTCGGAGATGCGACGGCTTTAGCAGAGATGAAAACCGTTGCACCCAAGATCAAAACCTATGCTGACTTGCGCCATGAGTTTTCACTCCTTAGTGAGCAAGCCCTTCAGCAGGACCGCTCCCTCGCTGCTGCCTACTACCTCCGCACGGCTGAATTTTTCGTATGGGCAGATGATCCGCAAAAGCATCCCCTGCGAGATCATTTTGTTCAACTGATGCGCCAATGCTATGGCATTAGTGAGGATGAGCAATACCAGATTCCTTAGCAAACTGGCTTCCTGCCCGCTTATCGCTTCACTCCACCACAAGCGAAGGCTACTCTGGTTCTGTTTGGTGGATATGACAGCTACATTGAAGAGTTCTTCCCGATCGTCTTCTTTCTTGTTGAAGCCGGATACGATGTCGTTGTGTTTGAAGGGCCAGGACAAGGAGGTGCTTTAGAAGACGCTGAATTAAAGATGATTCCAGAGTGGGAACAGCCTGTAAAAGCCGTATTAGACTACTTTGAATTGAATGATGTGATTCTGATGGGGATTTCCCTCGGCGGCGGATTGGTGATTCGTGCTGCTGCGTTTGAGCCGAGAGTTCGCTATGTCATTAGACTAACACGGCGAGTCCCGCCGCTAAGTGGTTAATTGCAGCATTCTCATCTCGGTCGTGGTGAGCATTGCATTTGGGACAATTCCACTCACGTACACTTAATGGAAGTTTTTCAACAATATGCCCACATTTGGAACAGGTTTTAGAACCAGGGAACCATCGGTCAAGTTGAACGAAGTTTCTGCCGTACCAGAGAGCTTTATAGGCAAGTTGTCTTGTCAGCTCTCCCCATCCAGCATCACTAATGGCTTTGGCAAGCTTCGGGTTCTTGACCATGTTTTTCACTGCCAACGACTCAGCAACGATGGTTTGGTTTTCACGCACCAATCGCGTTGTCAGTTTGTGCAGGAAATCTTTGCGGCTGTCTCGAATAGCGGCATGGATTTTGGCTACTTTAAGCCTTGCCTTGTCTCGGTTTCGAGAACCTTTCTCTTTGCGAGAGAGTACTTTTTGCGCTCTACGCAGTTGCTTAAATCGTTTATCCCAATGCTTGGGGTTAGCAATATGCACCCCGTCGCTAGTGGTAATCAAGCTGGTGATACCCGCATCAATACCAACGGCAGCATCGATACTGGGCAATGGTTGAATAGTTTGGTCATCTACCAACAACGAAACTGTCCAACGTCCAGATGGCTCCAAATTAACAGTAATTGTCGATGGTTCAATACCTTTCGGCAACTGCCTCGACCATCGAATCGGCAAGGGTTCAGTACACTTTGCCAGATAAACTTGTCCATCTTTGTATCGGAATGCCGACCTAGTAAACTCTGCGCTACCACCATTGCGTTTCTTTTTGAAATTGGGATACTTAGCGTGTCCAGTCCAGAAGTTTGTAAACGCCTTTTGCAGGTGACGCAAACATTGCTGGAGAGGAACACAGCTCACTTCGTTAAGGAAAGAGAGTTCTTGTTCCCGTTTCCATGCAGTCAGCATTGTGGAAGATTGACCGTAGCCAATCCTCTGTTGTTGCTGATACCAGGCTTGGGTCCTTGCTGCCAACGCACGATTGTAGACCAAGCGGACACAGCCAAGCGTTCTTCGCAGCAAGGACTCTTGCTCAGGAGTTGGATAAAAACGGTATTTAAAGGCTCTTTCCATGTCTCACAATTTATCATTTTAATTGTGAGATGCATAGATTGTTTGGAAATTGAGAGGGTGTTGAACAGAACTCAATTTCCCTCCTATCCCTCCCTGCCCTTCTAGGGCAGGGTTTCTCGGAGACTTTTGATGAGTCAATGGTTATTCATCGGCATTGCATTGGGAGTGGTTTTTGTAACACTTGTTAGAACACAAAAGACTGCTGAACCAACCCCTTATGCCACTGGTTTATTGGTAGCGGCACTGATCTATCTTGTTTTTGGTCTTACTAATGGTGCAACCGTTAATTGGTTAATTACAGAAACGCTAGGTGTTGGGATCTACGGAATATTTGCACTACTGGGGTTACGTTATTCGTTCTGGTGGATTGCTATTGGATGGGCAATTCATCCTGCATGGGATGTAGGGTTTCACTTGCTTGGGCAGGCAAAGACATTTGTCCCAATGTGGTACGTTGTCATCTGTATCAGCTTTGATTTTGTTGTAGCAATATCCATTCTTGAAGAAATGAATCAGGATTATTCGATGAATCTCTCAAAGCGTCCTCAACAAGTTCTGCTTGCGATCGTCGCTGTGAATTTCATATCCACCTGGCTACACTACACGGATAATGCTCTATTTCTGAATCAGTATCCCGGCCCGGAATGGTTTACGCCAATTGGCATTCTGGCTACTGTCATAGTGATGACTCCGATTGGGTTACTTGGATATTGGTTATACATCAGACGCTCATTCTGGCTATCGTATTTGGTGCTGGGAGTCTACTCAATTACCAGTGTGTCGAGTCCGGGGCACTATCTTTTCCCGATGGTTGCGCCAATGTCGTTTAAAATGCACAGTTTAATTTGGCTCGATGCAGTTTCAGGACTCTCATTAATTGGTTTCTTGGTATGGTCATGTGCTGTAGTGCAAGAGTGGCGCAGCACTGAGATTGTAGATTAATTAGACTGCATAGTGCCGCAGTAGAACAACCGCGCTGCATCGGAACGTCTCAATCGGTTAAAACGCCGCATCTCATTACGTTCATCAGCTATATTCATCATGAAAATTCGCTTTCCTGGAGTTATTTTCATTGTCATTGCGTTACTGCTTTTCTTTACATTGCCTCAAAGCTTTTCTATTTCACAATTGCAGGCTTCTCCTACAAGTAATCAATCAGGCATTAATGCTGTTGAACATAGGATTGATTTAAAGAATATTCTGATCGGCGATGGTCGCATTTCAACTCAGGCTGAACGGGGTTCCGTTTGGTCTTGCAGAACTCGCCTGGGCGGCGATGGCATTGGTGGATCACAAGCCAGTGGAGCCTGGATTCATCCCGATGGCACTTACGATTTAACCGCAAAGCCTACGGTTGATGGACAGGTTTATTGGGACAGTCAATTGACAATTCGGTTGAATAGAACGGTGCGATCGCTCGTTGGAAATCGGTTGCCCTCCAGTCCAACGGGTCAGTTTCCCATCGCTCCCAATGATGATGCTTACAGGTACGAGCGCAATCCCAATTCAATCACTCCGGCTAACTATTGGGATGTAAAACAGGTCAATCTTTACCACTATCACGCCACCTGGGAATATCCTTACACCGTCGGCTGCTACCGGGGCACTGCGGCAAATTTAACCTTAAAGTGATTGTCGTTAGAGAGTAGATATTGCCTTCGATCGACCGCTTTTAACGCTTCAGAAAGTTCTATACAATCAACTGCCAGCCTGTAACTTTCCCTGAACCAGTTATAATTTATGTAAGTACTTACGTAATTAATTACAAGATATGGATTTTTACTCTCAAATTGGTAAAGTGGCACTGGGTAGTCGTCTGCGAAGGTTGAGCGATCGCTTTACTGAAGATGCCGCAAAAATTTACACCCTCTACAACGTTGCGCTAGATCCAAAATGGTTTCCTGTTTTCTATGTCTTGTCGCAGAAGGAGAGCGCAGCGGTTACTGAGATTGCTCAAAGTATTGGACACTCTCATGCTTCTGTCAGCCAGATTGTTAGAGAAATGAGCAGTCGAGGACTCGCAACAACTAAGAAACATCATCAGGATGCGAGAGTGAGCGTTGTCAAACTTTCTGATGCTGGGAGGCAATTGATTCCTCGCCTTGAGCAGCAGTGTGTTGATGTAAACCAGGCTGTTGAGGAACTTTTATTAGAGTCACAATACAATCTCTGGAATGCGATCGCGGAGGCTGAATTTCTGCTTGCTAACAAAAGCTTTTTCGATCGGGTTCAAGCAGTGCAAAAAGTGCGCGAACAGAAATCTATTGAAATCATTGATTATTTACCAGAGTTTCACAATGATTTTAAGCGGCTGAACTATGAGTGGATTGAACAATATTTTCAGCTAGAAGAAGCCGACCAACAATCCCTTAACCACCCTGATGAAAAGATTTTGAAACCAGGTGGACACATCTTGATGGCACGGTATAAGGGTGAAATCGTTGGGACTTGTGCCTTAATCAAAATGAATGATAAGACCTATGAATTAGCTAAAATGGCAGTTACACCAAAAGCTAAAGGTAAAGGGATCGGATGGCTCTTAGGGCAAGCAGCTATCAACAAAGCGCGGGAGTTAAAAGCAGAAACACTCTTTTTAGAAAGTAATACCATCTTAGAGCCTGCGATCAATCTCTACCAGAAGCTAGGGTTTCGGAAGGTAATTGGGCAGCCTTCATCGTATCAACGCTGTAATATTCAGATGGAGCTAAAACTGGTTTAGGCATAGCATCCTACCCACGAACGCCAGCTCTTTATTCTTGCCAAGTTCATAGATAGTGGTGCAGATATGTTGACTCAAGAGCAAACTCAATAGTGCTACTTTACAGCCGGATTCCGTATCATTTGTGTTACAGTCGCAACGCAAAATCACCGATCCTGGTAGGCTTTTGGTGCCATACCTGTGTGCTTGCGGAACAACCGAGTAAAATGGCTCTGATTCGCAAAGCCGCAGGCGAGACCAATTTCAGATATTGCTAGTTTTTGATCGCTTAACAACTCTTTCGCCCTTTGAATTCGCTGTTGGATGACATATTGATGGGGTGTCATTCCCTTCGATTGTTTGAACAAGTAGATGAAGTGAAACTTGCTCAGGTTCGCTAAGTTTGCCAACGTATCTAAACTCAAGTCCCGCTCAAGATGGGAATGAATGTAATCGAGTACTTGCTGCAAACTACGCTGGCTTAATCCGCCATTATATTTCCGTAGGGCGATCGCTTGAGTGCAGTAATGACGCAGCAAATGAATATTTAAGATGTTTGCCAAAGACTCAGAATAAAGCCGTCCACCGATGCCTGCCTGGTTCATTTCGGCATGGAAAGAACGGGCGATCGCTGCTAGTTGTGGGTCATGACTGAGTAGCACACTTCGCAATTCTACTTGATCAGGGTTGAGACACTCTGTTTCAGTGGCAACCTGCTGCAATCCCTTTGGATGAATCATCAAAGCCAAAACATCATGGGGAATGTTCCAGTGAAAAAATGCTGGAACTCCCGCAGGCAAGAGGAAGAAATCATCTGGGCTTTGTACCCCATCGTATTCACCACCGTCAAATTGGTTGACTTGCCGAGACTGGTGAGTTAGTGCCAAGACAATCGCGTGTTCGGTCAGCGGTGGAAAATCAACCGTATTACCGGGCATTATCAAATGCTCAATTGCCATATGCTTTGTGTGCAGAGAGCTTTTTGACACTCGCCACTCGTCTTTGAGATGGTCTTCTGCCCAATCTGAGTAATTGATTTCAGAACGATCGGATTGCGATAGATTGCTGCTTGTCATGATTCCTAGATACTTCAATCCACGATCGAATCAAGAAACCCCTTACATCATAAACAAACTTTCAGTGTTGTTTGCTGCTATACGTTTACAAGATTTACAATACTCCGCAATTTCAGCACAAAATTCCCAAGAATAGGCAAGACAGCCAAGTCAAGGATTTTGTAATGTCTATGACGACATCCAATAAGCGAATCGAATTTATGCCTGAAACTGGAAGAACACTTGAACGTCTAACGCCTCATAATTCCGTCTTTTTGCCGATCGATTACATGCACGGCTTAATGAGTGCTTGCCGTTCAATTGACCCTGGCTTGCTAAAGAACAATGCGATCGCTTTAGCAAAAATTGCGCGTCTCTTTAATTTGCCAACTTTTGGAACGGGAGATCGATCGGGACGCAGCTATCTCGGCGCAGAAATGTCCGAGTTAGAGGAGATCCTGCCCGATATGCAATTTATCCCCCGTTCAAAAGTTGGCGCATGGGATGTGCCTGAATATCGAGAGGCCGTGCGACGCACGGGACGCAAAAAATTGATTATGGCTGGCATCACCACCGAGCAGTGCGTTACGTTTACGGCTGAACCGGCGATCGCTGAAGGCTATGATGTTTACGTGGTGCTAGATGCTTCTGCCGCATTAGACACCCGCTCAGAACTAGCGGCAATTTCCCGTTTGACGCAAATGGGAGCAATTTTAACCACTTGGTCGCCGCTTGGGGCTGAATTGCTGCACGACTTTGCTACGCCTGAAGGCGCTGGATTGCTGAAAATCTATTCAGAGCATCAAGGACAAATGCGGGCGCTGGAAGACAGCTTTAATACGGCTCTCAAGTTTGTCAAAGAGAGCGTCGATGATCAAAGCGAGCAAGCCAGAGAAGCCGCTTATACCAAAGCTCGTGAACTGTAGCGGATGGTCAGTGTATCAAGACTTAGGGAGTTTAAGTTCATGGGTCGCGACCCCAAAATTCTTACAACTGATGCAGGGATGTCCGTTAGCGATAATCAGAATCTTTGACAGCGGGGGCTGGAGGTTCCCTGTTGATGCATGGGACATGGTGGGTAACAATACCCCCATCTTTATTTGTGCGCGACCTGCTCAAATTTAGCGATTTTATCTATACCCAAAAGAAATTACCAATAACACTGATGAATACTGGTGAAAGAGGTCTTTGTGTCTAATGTTCTAGATGGGAAAGTTGCAATCATCACAGGTGCATCTGCAAATTTAGGTAAATTGTTCGCGGAAGCACTTGCAGCCGACGGCGCGAAAGTTGTTGTCCACTACAACAGTGCATCGAAACAAGATGACGCATCGAAAGTCGTTCAAGGCATCACTGAAAAGGGTGGGCAAGCCATTACTCACCAAGGTGATTTGACCCAGGTAAATGAGGTAAAGCGACTCGTTGACGCGACGTTTGAGCACTTCGGTCAGTGGGACATTCTCGTAAACACTGCGGGGAAGATTGTTCGCAAGCCGATCGCTAAATTCACAGAGGAGGAGTTCGATCAATTATTTGAAATTAATGCAAAGGTGCCATTTTTCCTGATGCGAGAAGCGAGTACCCGGATGGCAGAGCATGGACGAATTCTAAACATGATTACAACTGTTGTAGCTGTCACTGCGCCTACTTATGGTGGCTACGCAGGTAGCAAAAGCCCTGTCGAGCATTTCACTAAATCACTTGCTAAGGAGATTGGTGGACGCGGCATCACGGTCAATTGTGTTGCTCCAGGACCTCTGAAAACTTCCTTCTTCTACCCTGCTGAGACAGATGAGAATATTGCTTGGTTAAAAAGTATGAGTATCAACGGTGATATTGGTGAACCGACAGATATTGTACCCGTGATCCGCTTTCTTGCCTCTCCAGAAGCCAAGTGGATCACCGCACAGACCATCTATGCTAATGGGGGTCTGGTTGCTACCGCAAGCTAGTTGAATTGACCCGTTCACGTTTCATCAATGAATGTCTCATGGATAGTCGAACCATTTACCTTTTAGCGGCACTTCTGGGGGGTGCAGTCCTTCCCGTTCAGGTTGCCATTAATACCCTACTGCGACGGTACGTGGGCGAACCCATGCAAGTTACCTTTATCTCCTACTTGGCAGGAACTTTAGCATCTTTGGCGATCTGTTTCTTTGCGCGATATCCCGTACCCACAACAACGGCGCTAGCGCAGACCTCTTGGTGGATGTGGATTGGAGGGTGTTTAGGCACGCTGTATGTTTGGTCAACTATTTTTGCAACCCCTAAAATTGGTGCTGCGTTGGCGCTAGCACTGACGATCGCCGGACAAATGATTGCCGCACTGTTTCTGGATCATTATGGTGCGATCGGACTGACAAAATACGCCGCCAGTTCAACCCGTATTGCTGGAGCGGTATTCGTCGTTTTAGGCGTTTCTTTAATTGCCTATGTTAAGCGATGATTTTGAGAATTTACAGGACTCATTGAGGGTCAAGATGGTCTTCAGGTTGAGGAGAGAATCATGCCAACAGAAGCAGGAGTAATCGCGATCGCTCGTCGCGTCAGACCGGGTTACGAAGCTGATTTTGAGGCAGCAGTGCGAGGCGTCATTCTCGCTGCCAGTACCTTCCCTGGCTATTTGGGTAGTGAAGTTCTCTATCCTCCAACTCGTCGCGGAGAATGGCAACTGATCCTGCGATTCGACACTCCTAACCATCGCCAAGAATGGGAAACCTCTCCCATCTGCCAAGGCTGGATTGCGCGTGCAGATGCTCTAACAGAACCCCCCAGAGTGTTCCGAGTCAATGGTCTAGAAGCTTGGTTTTCCTTGCCTGAAGTGCCTCATGTCGCGCCGCCTCCACGATGGAAAACAGCGATCGTCAGTGCCATCGGTATCTATCCCGTCATCTCCGTCTTGCCTGGTTTATTGCAGCCAATTACCAGCAATCTCCCCACTTGGCTAGCAACCCTGGTTAGTATCAGCATTATGATGCCGCTGATGACATGGGTGGTGATGCCACAAGTTACACGATTGTTTAAGGGATGGCTTTACCCGAAGTCAGATAAACACAAATCAAACGGTATCGCTTAAACCCATGACAGCAAACAAAGGACAAAACAAAATGCAAATTCAAGGCGCGCTCGCGCTCGTTACAGGCGCAAACGGAGGCATCGGACAGTACTATATTGGTTCTTCCGTACTTAAGGAATTAATGATAAATTAAAGCTCTTAAAACAGATTTTGTTCCGACTAAGTTTGAAGTAACAGAGAAGAAAAAAGTTGCGCTTTGTCTCTGTAAACATACAGGCAATGCACCATTTTGTGATGGTTCGCATCATCAGTATGAATAGGTGTCTATCAAAAACTTAACTCCAGGAGCACACTGATGTCATCTCTCAAGAATAAGGTAGCCATTGTCACGGGCGGTTCACGCGGGATTGGACGGGCGATCGCCGAACGATTGGGCCAGGATGGGGCAACAGTTGCTCTCACCTATGCTGGCAATCGAGACAAAGCAGAAGCAGTTGTTGAGTCTATCAAAAAATTGGGATTTGCGGCTACCGCGAATATCTAGGAAATATAGACCTTGAAGTGATTGGTGCGATCGCATAACCTTTTACTTTTGTTCAGTCCGAAATGTAGAGAATGACGCAAAAATTGAAAGCCTGTATTTGGGGAATTTTAGGATTTGGGCTTTGGATAATTTATCGACCTGCTTTTGCTCAAGCTTCTCCTGATGCTTCTAGGGTCTCTGCATCTGAACCAAACTACTCGGAGCAAGCGCCATTCCCTTTAGTGAATCAACTGTCCGATGTTCTGCCCACTAGCAGAGCGTTTGTAGGATTGCTTTCATTGGTGGAACACTATGGCTGCATTACCGGAAATCGAGAGTTGCAGTTTAGCGGCGATCGCCCCCTGTCGCGTCAAGAGTTTGCGGTTGCAATAGAAGCTTGCTTAAATCATCTCCAGTCAACCCAGTCGCTCATCAGATTGTCCTCCGATGACTTCGCAATCTTACAGCAGCTTCAGCAGGAGTTTGCGGTTGAGCTAGCGACGTTGCAAAGCCAAACTGAACAGATCGAAACTAGGCTTTCCAGTCTGGAAGAGCAGCAGTTTTCAACCACATCGCGCTTGTCGGGACAGGCTATTTTTGCAGTGAATGCAGGTGGTTTTGAGGGCGATCGCATTATTAGTCCGCGAGGAGCAACTGTAACTGACAACCAACCGAATTCAACGGCAATTTATCGCTTTAGCCTGGATATTAATACCAGTTTCAACGGCACTGATTTGTTGAAACTCCGATTGCTTGCAGGCAGTGCGGATTCTAACGATAATGCTGCCGGATTTTTAGAACCCAATCTAGGCAGTACACTCGATTTTGCGGTTCCCGGAACTGAACAAATCTCTCTTGCCCGTTTGTACTACACCTTCAGTCTTACGCCAAACCTTAGCGTTACGGCAGGTACAAGGATGGTTGCAGGTGATTTTGTAGACAAAAATCGATACGCAAATGTTAGTTTTCGAGATTTCTCGACACAAGCGTTGGTCAATAACTTTCTGTTGCTACCCAGACCAGGAGGCGCGGGTGCTGCGATTGATTGGCAACCTAATCAAGGCTCTTTGAGTCTTCGTGCGGTTTATATTGCCAGCAGTGCCGCTGAAAACTTACCCGAAAATCAACAGTTCTTCGGCGGGGGTGGGGTAAACGATATTCGTCTTTTTCCAGTCAGTGGAGGTGGTACAGCAGGAGGACTGTTTGGCGATCCATATCTCGCTGTTATGGAGTTAGAATATGCGCCAACGCGATCGCTCACAGTACGCTTGCAATATAGCAGGGGAGAAGTTTTAGGCAGCAATTTTCAGGCGTTAGGAACAAATTTTGATTGGGCAATTACGCCCAAAGTTGGGATATTTGGTCGATACGGTTATGCTTCCTATCCAGACACAACGGTGGGTGACATTTATCCAAGCTATTGGTCTGCTGGAGTTTCCTTCCAAGACTTATTGAGAAAAGGTGATTTGGCAGGAATTGGCATTGCTCAGCCATTTATCGTGACAGAAATTGGAAACGCTACACAAACTAACTTTGAAGCCTTTTATAATTTTCCATTGAGTGAGAGTATTCGCATCACACCATTACTTCAAATAATCAGTGATGCAGCAAATCAAAACAGTAATGGCGCAATTGTGACAGGAACGATTCGCACCGTTTTCACTTTCTAGCAACCCTTTGGAGGTGATTATCTATGACAAAAGAGCTTGACTTAAGCCAAGAAAAATCTCAATAGTCGGATAAACGCAAATCAAGTAGATTCGCTTAAACCTATTGCAGCAGACAAAGGACAAATCAAAATGCAAGTTCAAGGCGCGATCGCGCTCGTTACAGGCGCAAACGGGGGCATTGGACAGTACTATATTCAAGGTTTGCAAGCGGCTGGAGTCAAACGCATCTATGCAGGGGTACGCAATCCCGATAGCTTGAAAGATATTGCAGCGACCGATCCCGATCGCATTATTCCAATCTCACTGGATATTACCGATGATGCCTCGGTCAAAGCCGTGGTTGAGCAGTGTTCAGATGTGAATCTTCTGATTAATAATGCTGGAGTTGGATTTAACCAGCGATACGTGGCAAATATTAGCTTTGACAAAATGCGATCGGAGATTGAGGTCAATTACTTCGGTACATTGCGGATGTGTCTAGCCTTTGCACCCGTCCTCAAAGCAAATGGAGGAGGAGCAATTATCAATATGCTCACCATGCTAGCGAAGGTAAATTTTCCGCTCAATGCCTCTTACTGTGCCTCTAAAGCAGCGACTCTACTAGCAACACAGGGAATTCGAGCCGAGCTGGCTTCACAAAAAACGCTCGTCATCGGAGTACTACCTGGAACAACTGTATTAAACAATATTGGCATGATCCTGGCAGGACGAGTCCTACTGGGTTTAAGTGTGGCAGGTATCATGATTACGGCTACCGCCCTGATCGCCGATTATTATATCGGAGCAGCCCGCGCCCAGTTTCTCGGCTTTCAGTCCGGGTTTATGGGATTAGGTGGAGTCTTATTTCTGTCCTTGGGTGGTTTCCTGGCAGATGTAAATTGGCGATCGCCATTCCTGATCTATCTCCTGGCATTGCTCATCTTGCCGCTTGTGGTGCTTGTCTTACCAGAACCCAACCGCACCGAAGTTACTCAAAATTCAGAAACAGAGGCGACTGAGGTTTTTCCTTGGCAAATTGTAGGCTTGACGTATTTAGCCGCCCTCCTATCGCAGATTGTGTTTTATTTGATTCCGGTACAGTTGCCGTTTTATCTCAAGCAACTGGTAAATGCAACTGCATCGCAGAGCGGGTTGGCGATCGCCCTCGCGACATTATTCAGTGCAGGTAGCGCAATTGCTTACAAGCAAATCAAGGCACGATTGTCATTCATGGGCATTTACGCGATCGCATTTCTTTCAATGGCGGTTGGCTATCTCGTCATTAGCCTTTCGCCCACTTACGCAATGGTTTTGGTGGGATTAGCCATTGCTGGAACGGGGCTAGGCTTACTGATGCCAAATATGAATGTTTGCTTAACCTCAGTAACTCCTGGAAGCCTTAGAGGACGGGTGTTAGGTGGACTAACAACAGCATTATCACAATATTACCTCCTGTCTTGAAGACGCTGATGGCAACGGACATTCTGCACTGCTAGGGTACGCATTGGATGGGTTTGGCATCTATGGTCATCGTGGAGAAGGCGGAAAAGTGTTGACCAATGCAGATCTGGATGCTTGTCATGGACACACTCACCCAATTGAATGGGATGGGAAACAGGTCAATCTTTACCACTATCATGCAACCTGGGAATATCCTTACACCGTCGGTTGCTACCGGGGCACTGCCGCAGATTTAAAACGTTAAAGATATGATGCAGATATGTTGATTCAAGAGCAAACTCAACTGATCGCAATCTTGCGATCGCTAATCACTTTAACAGAGAATGAAGCGGCTGAAATCGCGTGTTTATTTCAAACCCATACCTTAAATCAAAATGATTTTTGGGTTCGTGCAGGTGAGATTCCTCAAACAATTGGATTTGTGATTTCTGGCATTCTCCGCTTATGTTATGTAGATGCTAACGGCAATGAATTTACGAAATCATTCTGTGCTGAAAATAGTTTTGTGGCGGCGTATAGTGCGTTGTTACTGAGACAACCCTCTCGACTATTCATTCAAGCTCTGGAAGATACCAGCCTATTGATCGCAGATTATTCAACCTATCGCTCGCTGTCAGAATCACACTTGAGTTTGCAGCAGTTAAATTGCAAAATTGCAGAATCTCTCTTCATCAAAAAGGAACGACGAGAAGCTGCTTTGCTGTTAGATGATGCTAAAACTCGCTATTTGAATTTTCTAGAGGAGTATCCTCGGCTAGAAACAAGACTGAAGCAATATCACATTGCCTCCTATCTTGGGATAACTCCAGTGAGCTTAAGCCGAATTCGTAGCCAACTGAAATCGAATTAACATAGGTTAATGTCATATCACAAGCTTCTGCCTAAACTGATTTAAGATTTCACTAATCAGGAGTCGTTGTGCGAATCACTCATCATACTGTCCTGATTACGGGCGGAACCTCAGGAATTGGATTGGCGCTAGCGAAACGGTTTCTCAAACAGGGCAATGCTGTAATCGTTACTGGAACCAATGCCCAAAAAGCGGAAGCTGTGCAGCGTCAACTGCCAACGCTGACTGTTGAGCTTGCTGATATGCGCGATCGCCAAGCTTTAGAAAAGTTGGTATATCGCTATCCTGATATCAATGTTCTCATCAATAATGCAGGCATTCAGTACAATTATGAATTTGCCGATCCCGCAATTGAGCCAGAACACATTACCACCGAACTCGACATCAACTTACTTGCTCCTTTGTATCTGACTAAGCTGTTGCTACCCCAGCTTTTGAGCCATCCCACTGCTGCCATTATTAATGTGACATCGGGATTAGGCATCGTACCAAAACAAAGCGCCCCAGTTTATTGTGCCAGTAAAGCGGCATTGCACAGTTTCACCAAAACGCTACGCTGGCAGCTTGAAGGAACCTCTGTGCGCGTGTTTGAAATCATTCCACCCCTTGTAGATACTGCCATGACACAAGGACGCGGACGTGGCAAAATTACCCCAGAAGCATTGGTTGAAGAATTCTGGCGTGATTTTAGTCGCGATCGCTATGAGATGAGAATTGGTAAAACAAAGTTACTCTTTGTACTTCAGCGTTTAATGCCATTCCTTGCAGAGCGGATTATGCGTCGTGGACTTTAAGATTCAGGACAACAAAAACACTATGCCTATTCCCCATTACCTATTACCTATTACTTGTATCTTCTTTTCTTTACAAACCGCCTCTCAAATAAACTTTCTCAAAGCGATCGCACTCCAAAACATTCCCTTGGCAAGCAACCTCCGCACCATCTACCCAAGCTTGTTGTAGCTTTAAGCCATGCAGATGCAGTTGAACACTTTTGTAAGGAAAAGGATAATCCCCCTGCTGTTCCCAGGTTAGTTGCAGCCCATTTTCATCACGCACCATCTCGAAGCGATCAATGCGCCACTCTGCATAGCCATCACCCGCATCACTATATACGCATCCTTCACTGCTTCCTTCCACGGGTGGGTAGAGATGGAGCATCAATTTCTCATCCTCCGTCATCGGCAGAATACTTCCTGCCTTCACCAACAGCGGAATCTGCTCTAGAGGAGCATCAAGACTGACTTGCCCCGGTCCTTCCATGACTGCATCATCCCAGAAGTGATACCAACGTCCTTTAGGGAGAAGTGCTAAACGCGATACCCTCCGGGATAGCTTCGCTTCACGCGCCCCTTCCTCAAAAATCGGACAAATCAATAGCGCCTCGCCTAAACAAAAAGCATCATCTACACCCCAGAGTGCAGGGTCATCACTATTAGACCAAAAGACAGGACGAACGGGAGGATATCCCTTCTGAGTTGCTTCCCAAGCCAAGGTATAAAAGTAGGGAAGCAGTCGGTAGCGTAGTTGCAAAAATTGCCGAGTTATGCTTAAGTAAGGCTCTCCATAAGTCCAGGGTGCGCGATACTCAACGTTGTTGGAGCAGTGGCTGCGGCAGAACGTAAGAAAACTGGACATTTGGAACCAGCGCAGGTACAGTTCAGCCGATGGATTGCCTTGGAAGCCGCCGATATCTGGGCCACTATAGGGAATTCCCGAAAGTCCTAAACCGACCACCGTTGCCACAGTTTGACGCAACGCCGCCCAGGTACACTCAACATCACCCGTCCACGTCCAAGCGTAGCGTTGTAGTCCTGCCCAACCCGCACGGGAGACGATGAAAGGACGTTGTTGCGATCGATACCTGCTGAGAGCTTCGTAACCCGCCTCAGCTTGAAGCAACCCATAAACATTATGAGCCTCGCGGTGGTCGCCTCCTCTGCCCTCCATGAAGTGCTGGGTTACTTTTGGCAAAGAGCGATCGCCCCAAGTAATAAAAGCGGCTGGCTCATTCATATCGTGCCAGAATCCAGCTACACCTACATCAAGGAGATATTCATACTGCCGACTCCACCACTTGCGAACCAGAGGCTTAGTAAAATCTGGGAAAACACACCACCCAGGCCACACAGGAGCCACCACTGGCTTACCGTTGGGTAGTTTACAAAATGCATCCAGTACCTGACCTTCCAGAAAAAGTTGGCTCTGGCGGCTGTACTTAATTCCAGGGTTAAGAATCGAGATAAACCTCACTCCATCAGCTGCGAGTTCTTGCGTAAAGCTAGGAAGTTTTGGAAAGCGCTCTGCGTCGATAGTGAAAGCACGGTAACCAACTTGAACATCAATATCTAAGTGAATCGCACTCAGAGGCAGGTTATTTGACTTAAATTCCTTAACTGTTTCTCGGACAGCCTCTTCGGTACGGTACCCCCAGCGAGACTGGTGATAACCTAAAGCCCAACGGGGAGGCAGTAGGGGGCGTCCTGTCAACTGTGTATAGCGCTCTAGCAACTGAGCAGGGGAGCCAGTCGTCACATAGTAACGAAGCGCTCCTCCCTCAAAAGCAGCTGTAGCGACATCCTCAAATGTAAAATCCGCCTCAAAAGAATTCTCATAGAAAATCAGGTAACTTCCACACGAGTGAAGACCCAAATAAACAGGAATACAGATATACATTGGGTCAGAACCTGGCCCGTACATCCCAGCAGCATCATAGTTCCACATCCGGAAGGTTTTAACTTGATCGGTAAGTTCTCCTTTCTTCGTTACCTCCCTGGCTGCACGCAGGTTTAGAGGTGCTGCTCGCTCTCCTAAACCGTATATATGTTCTTCTTCTCGCAGTTGTGCTTGATGAGTCCAGCCCTTTGGCGATCGCCTCGGCGGCAGTTCTTCCCGTAAAGTTTGTCCTGTTGAGGTGCAAAATATCACGCTACCATCCATTTGGATAATGACGTTAAGGAAGTCAGATTCTTGCTCAGCTGGAGTCTTGGGCAATACAA
This sequence comes from Coleofasciculaceae cyanobacterium CTOTU46601, assembly GCA_031970155.1. Taxonomy (GTDB): domain Bacteria; phylum Cyanobacteriota; class Cyanobacteriia; order Cyanobacteriales; family Coleofasciculaceae; genus DALYIW01. The sequence continues at coordinate 49,983 of DALYIW010000014.1, forward strand.
GCCAACCATCAGTAACCTCACTGAGCGTCGTTTCTACCTCCGGCCAATCTTTCTGGGAGATGGCATAAGGAATAGGAGGAAGACCAGGAAACCACTCAACTCGCACTAGATCGGGAGTGAGAAAAGAGATTTCAAGTTCCGCCTGCTCGAAGTAGAAGCGACCTCCTCTAGGTTTTGCCTCAGCCCGGAGTAACTTTCCGGGTTTATCCAAGGTATCCTGATTGTGTGAATCACCGCTCACAGCAGTACGCTCTACATAATCGCGTTGACGTGAGTAGAGGAATGCTTTTGGAGTGTAGCTCAAGTAAAAGAGCGACCCCAGAAAAAACTTTAATCCGAGTGATAGCTTCTTATAAAGATTCATGGATTTCTATCAGATTTGGGTCAACATCTTTGAGCTACTTAACAATTCTTTTAATTATTGGCTAAGGCTCGACTCAAGAGTCATCCCTCCTAAGTCTCACTTTTCAGGAGTTGTCCACCAAACCGTTCCTCAACTTATATAGCCGTTTATCGCTGTTCTCAGTTGCATAGACCACAGGATAAGGGCACAAGTCTATGACCCATTACCCATTACCCATTACCCATTGCCCATTACCCATTACCCTTTGGGGAGGTTAGAATGAGTCCTGTTGTCTACAACCAAATCAAAAGAAAAACTGCGTGCAATCAAACCTCGTTGAGTTACTCAGTCCTAATGAAAAGCAATCAACAAATAATGGACGCTCAGAACTTCCCTTCACCCTCCAAGAACTAAAATCTGCGATTCCGGCTTATTGCTTTGACCCCTCTCCTTGGAAATCACTTTCCTACTTTTTCTTAGATATCTCAATCATCGGTCTCCTATATGGGGTGGCCGTTTTTTTTGATTCCTGGTGGTTCTTTCCTTTGTTCTGGCTAATGCAGGGCACCATGTTTTGGGCGCTGTTCGTCGTTGGACACGACTGTGGTCACGGTTCTTTCTCCAAGCAAAAATGGCTAAATAATCTGATTGGTCATCTAGCGCACACCCCCATTCTGGTTCCCTACCACGGCTGGCGCATCAGCCACAGAACTCACCATCAAAACACTGGGAACATCGATACCGATGAAAGCTGGTATCCCGTTACTGAAACCAAGTATCGGAATATGCGCTGGTGGGAAAAGTTCTTACGCTTCGAGGTTTTGCTGCTTGTTTATCCGCTGTATCTGTTTAAACGTTCTCCTGACAGAGAATCCGGCTCTCACTTTCTCCCCAGTAGCCCACTTTTTCGACCTTCTGAAAAATGGGGTGTTATTACCAGCACCATCCTTTGGACGTTGATGGTGGGCTTTTTAGGCTTGCTGACTTATCAGTACGGCTGGCTGTTTCTGCTGAAATATTATCTTGGCCCGTATGTAGTTTTTGTTGTCTGGCTTGACTTGGTTACCTTTTTGCACCACACAGAACAAGACATTCCTTGGTATCGCGGCAACGATTGGTATTTCCTTAAAGGAGCACTCTCTACCATCGATCGCGACTATGGGTTTATCAATGACATTCATCACAACATCGGCACCCATGTTGCTCACCACATCTTCCTCAACATGCCTCACTACCACCTAAAAACGGCAACGGAGGCAATCAAACCCATTTTGGGAGACTACTACCGAAAATCCGACGAGTCTATCTTCAACTCTTTCCTGCGTTCCTGGCGTACCTGCCATTTTGTGAAGGACAAGGGATCGAAGATTTACTACCAACCAAAAACTGAACTGAAAAAAGACTGATTAGCCAGTTTCTAAGTACAGTTTAGATAAGTTTTACCTGCATTACGCGCTGTTACTTTGTTGAACGGCGCGTTTTTGCTCTATCAGGTAATATCATGTCCGGTTGATTAGTTATGAATTGTAGGTGGACACCGATAGTCAGATGTTGGGTCTCGTACCTTGACCCAACCTACCCATATCCTAAGCGTTTAAGCGGACATGATATAAAACCTAATCCTTAAGATAGGTGAGAGCTGCTATCAAATTTTGTTAATTAGAAGTATAAGTTCTAATTATTTTTTATCAATAGAGATTAATTGTATGAAGATTGATGAGATTGTCAACCTCTCTACAGCAAGAGAAAAACAACTGGCTCAGACCAACCTGATGGCAGAAAGACAAATTAATTTACAACAAGATGGGGCACAACTAGATGTACCATTCATGCCCGTTAGTCCAGTGCTATTGATTCCGATCAGCTTCATGATGGTTTGGACAATATTTGTTTTTATGTCTTCAGACATCTGGATATTTGCCAGATATGGACTATTAAAAATCAAATATTTGCATCAAATTCCTTGTAGAAACTGTCGATTTTTCAAAAATAACCCTTATCTTCAGTGTGCGGTAAATCCTGCTACCGCTCTAACCCCTCAAGCGATTCATTGCTCTGATTTCAGAGGACAGAATGAGTCTTGTTAACGATGAATGTTAAGACGACATAGAACTAAATACACATTTGGTTTTTAGTTTTTGGTTAGTTGTTATTTATATTTCTAATAAACCAACAACAAACAACAAACAACAAACAACAAACAACAAACAACAAACAACAAATACTACACTTTCTGATCGAGACGGAGTGCTCGTTCTAATGCCGCTTTTTCCTTAGCTCTAAGGGCATAGGGCTGTAATTGCGTAGCATTCCAACCGCTAAGAATACTTAAGTCTTCTAAGTCAATTCCCTTCATCAACATTTCCACGCACCAAGTTTGTCGTGCTTGCTCAATGAATAAAGGTTGACCTTCAGGAGTTAACAACCCGGAGGTAAATTCTTGCCAGTAAGCGCGTAACTCTACCTCGGATATCGGTTCACCAACATCATTGATAAACAAAGCAGACTGATTATCTTTGCGACTTTTTAACCAATGGTTTAGAGGATTGCGAGTATAGGAGCCATAGCGCTTCCCCATAATCCACTGATTTACTGGCACTTGTCGCACAGCACCTTGAGCAATCTGCAATAAGTGCTGGTGAGCATCACTGATTTGGTGCGATCGCTCTAAGGCAACCACTTCTTGAGGATGCAATCCTGCTCCAAAGAGCACATAAGCAAGAGCATAATCTCTTAACCCACGTTTTTTCGCTTGTTGCAGAATCGAGTGAACTAAAGACGCTGGTAAATCAGAGACTTTCAACCCGGCTTCAAATTTCAACTGTTCTGGTGATACGGCTCCATGTAAGAACAGTTCCACCAAACACTCTAAGAAATCCTCGCGATCGCTCCAAAGTTCATGGTACTCACTAGTCAATTCAATGACTAAATACCCAAACAACGTCACATAGAGTAAACTGGATAATTTTTCAACGGGTATGCACGGCTGTAATTGTTCTCGCTCAATTACAGCTGCTAGGTATCGTGCGACATCACGATTAGCTAGAGTTAAGCCTCGTCCTAACGCCCGACGATTTTCTACTGTATACTGGCCAGCTTCGCCCACGACAGAGCGTAGTAAATCTGGAATCTGTTCTAGAGCTTGTAGGCGATCGCTAACATAGTTCTCTAAAGCCTGAGCTAAATCGCTGGTGCGATCGACTTGCGCTCTCAAAGATTCACCTAGGTGGGTAAACACCGCAGAATCTTCAAGCACTGCCAAGAGCAATCCCTGCTTGTTCCCAAACTGGCGGAACAGCGTCACTTCATTGACCTGTGCTAATTCGGCAATCTGCCGAGTTGTGGTCTCAGTCACTCCCTGACAAGTAAACAACTCCAGCGCTGCATTAATCAATCGCTGTCGAGTTGGAGAATTTGTTCGAGACATAAGCTAAATAATGCAAGTAACACTTGCATATCTGGATGGCGGTAGTTAAAATGAGAGAGTGCAAGTAATACTTGCATTTTGGAAACCACAATAGCTATCCTCTCTCCTGAACAGGAAAGAATTATGACTAGCAACTCACTCTCAGCTGCCCCAGAGAGCAATTCTCCTACTCCCATCCACTGGGTTAGTGTGGCATTCTTCACAACCATTCACGCTTTGGCCTTGCTATCTCCCTGGTTTTTCTCTTGGTCAGCTTTGGGAGTTATGATATTTCTCCACTGGTTATTTGGCAGCATTGGTATCTGTTTAGGCTATCACCGCCTTTTGACCCATCGTAGCTTTCAAGTGCCCAAATGGTTGGAGTATATTATTGCAACCATTGGTGCTCTAGCTATTCAAGGAGGGCCAATCTTTTGGGTAGCAGGTCACCGTCTTCATCATGCTCACACTGAGGACGTAGACAAAGACCCTTACTCAGCAGAGCGTGGTTTTTGGTGGAGCCACATGCTTTGGCTTTTTTATCAAAAAAGTGAGTTTTTTGACCGCGAAATTTATAAAAAATCTGCACCTGACATAGCGCGAGACCCCTATTATCAATGGCTTGACCGCAACTTCTTGTTACTTCAGATTCCTGTTGGTCTGTTGCTTTATGCTCTGGGGGGATGGTCTTTTGTGATCTACGGGATGTTTTTAAGGTCAGTGTTGCTATGGCACAGCACCTGGTTGATTAATTCAGCCGCTCATTTGCAAGGTTATCGAACATTTTGCTCGGATGATGGTTCTCGTAATCTTTGGTGGGCGGCACTTTTAACTTACGGAGAAGGTTGGCACAACAATCACCATGCTTACCCTCATGTTGCCCCAGCTGGGCGGCAATGGTGGGAAGTTGATGTTACGTGGTGGGCGATTCAAGTTCTGAAAGCTGTTGGTTTAGCCCAGAAAGTCGTCATGCCTCCTCAGGAAAAATTGGTGACTTGATCAGACCCGTCCCGTTACTAGTGCAAGATCTCAGTAAGAACGGATTTGGTATTACACGGTAGGGGCACGATATCATCGTGCCCTATACCATAAACGAACTTCAGGCTTTTTGGTAAATCTCGTTTCTGGTCAAACAGGACAATCAATCTTTACAGCTATAGAAACTCAGGAAATAATTAGAGAAATAGAGATGAGGTAAATTTTTAGACTGAGAGGAATCTATGGTGAGACTTGTGATTGTATTTTTAGTAACTGTGGAGTTAGTGTTACTAACTGCCTTTGCACTAGCTCCAGCTAACGCCACTAGCACTGATGTAGAAAATTATTCTTGGGGCTTTGCGTATGTAGGCAGCAATCAAGTAGTTTGCAAGAAACTTGCCATGCATCCACAAGAACAGATTCAGTCCCAATTAGATCGCAGAAAAGTTGTAAAAGTGTCTTATGACTCTACAGTGGTGAGTGATAGTTACTGTGCTAATTTAGCTAAACCTTCTGGAGAAGGTCGTTAGTCAACATAGAAATGTGGTGAGTAGGGAGTAGGGAGTAGGGAGTAGGGAGTAGGCAAAGAATTCTACTACTCCCCTTTTCTTCCTTACTTGCTGTCAACAAAATCAGCATCAATCACATCGTCGCTGCTGCCACTAGCCGTAGAGGTGGCTGTACCATTGGGAGTGCTAGTGCTACCTCCTGCTTGAGCATAGACGGCACTGCCTACCTGCATCAGAGCTTGCTCCAAATCATTGCTTAGAGACTTCATGCGATCGCAGTTTTCCTGAGCGATCGCTTCCCGCAAATCCTTCAGTAGTTCTTCAACTCGACTCTTATCAGCCGCCGAGACTTTATCACCCAAGTCCTTAAGCTGCTTCTCGGTTTGATACACCGATGCGGAGAATTTCCACACCAGCAATTTTGCCTGCGTCTTTAGTAGCCTGTCGCTGAGAGTCATTGAAATAAGCAGGAACCGTAACAACGGCTTGGGTAACTTTTTCGCCCAGATATTTACTGGCATCATTGACCAGTTTGCGGAGAACTTGGGCAGAAATTTATTCAGGGGCAAATTGCTGGTTAGCAACTGGGCTATTTAGTTTGACATTATTTTAATCTCCTGTAACTTTCGAGTAGAGAGAGCAACAGGATTAACAAGCTAACCATCGATTTTTGCTTGTCCTACTAATCCTGTTGCTGCACGTTAATGGTTAGAACGCATCATTTAGTAAAAGAAGAAAGAGAGACCTCATCAATAAATACAGAGGATTGAATACACCTATTTATGTGCTTTTTCTCTTTCCTCTCAGAAGCGTCTAATTGCCATTGAAGAGCTAAACGACTCTAGAGATAACTGAACTAGAAGTCAGAGAAGATTAACCAAGATTCACTTTGAAAACTTTAGTCTTTTCTTCTTCAGCTTTCGGTAGAGTCAGGTTTAAAACACCATCTTTGTATTCCGCTTGAACTTTGTCATTTTGAATCCGAGTTGATAGCGGAATCACCCGTCGAAATTGACCGTAGCGGAACTCGCTGCGAGTCATACCTTTTTCTTGGGTCTTGGTTTCTTCTTTGCGTTCACCGCTGATAGATACGGCTTCGGCAGTCACTTGCACATCCAAATCCTTAGCTTCTATTCCAGGAATTTCTAGTTTGAGGTGAAAAGCTTCAGGAGTTTCGTGAAGTTCAGCTGGAGGGATAAACGCAATCCCAAGATTTTCTTTACCAGTTTCGGTAGGGGTAAGACTATCAAACAAACGGTTCATTTCCCGTTGCAGGCTGTCAATTTCCCGAAAGGGTTGCCAATGAATGAGTGCCATAGTTGTTACCTCGTAGATCTGATGTTTGGTTGAAAAAGGTTCATTCCAATTGCCTCTTTCTATTAATCAGAATATTGAAGAGAGTTACCTAATGAGTTCGGCTCTATGATCAAAATATGTCGCAATTCCCGTACTTAGCTAGCTTAAAAATGGGGAGTCAGGAGTCGGGAGTTGGAAAAAAGGTTTTTATGGCTTCTTGGTGCGCGATAGTGCATCGCGTCTAGTGCAGCTTGGCGCAAATAAGTGACCAACTAAAAATTCTCTTAGGGCTTACGCAAAATGACCTTTGAAACGCCATATGTAAGGGTGAACGGCCGTTCACCCCTACTAGATGTGGCGTCCATGCGTAAATTCTGTCTCTGTTGTCCTTAAGCGTCCCCTTTATCCCGCAAGTCTTCTTAGAGGTGGAGGTGGTTACTTCCCTTGGATCAACGTGTGCTAGCTTGTTGAGGGTAACAGCAAGAGAGTGCCTACTTCGTCTAATACTTTTGTCTAATACTTTCAATGTCATTTCTCGCCTCAGGTTGAGCTGAGTATCATAGGTGATAGGGGGGGCTTTTTTTGTCGAGCGAGTTGCTGGATAAAAGCAGCCGGATTGAAAATCTGCGCTGCTTGATGCTGAAGTATGATGCTTTGCGCTTTAGGGTGTCAGAGAGAAAAAAATCATTAGTTTTTCCAGAAAGTTAGAAGGAATCATGAATGAGCCTTAAAAGTGATGAAAAAGGCATCATTTTAATTGTTGATGACAACCTTGATAATTTAGAGTTACTGTTTTTTATTTTGAGTGATTCCTTTACAGTCTTATTGGCGAAGGATGGAAAAAGTGCTATTGAGAAAGTAGAAGAAGTTAATCCAGATCTTGTTCTTTTGGACGTGATGATGCCGGGAATCGATGGGTTTGAAACTTGTCGTCGGTTGAAAGCCCAAGAGTCTAGTAAAGACATTCCTGTAATTTTTATGACGGCGCTTTCTGAGACAGTAGATAAGGTCAGAGGTTTTAATGTGGGTGCGGTAGATTACCTTACCAAGCCGATTAAAGAAGAAGAACTTGTAGCTCGTGTTACAACCCACATAACCCTCCGGAAGTTGAATCTTCGCTTAAAAGAGCAAAATCAAGCGCTGCAAGAGGAGATTAGGAAGCGTCAGGAAAAAGAAGAAGAACTGCGACTCTCAAATCAAGCGATCGCAGCTAGTCATAATGGGATTGTAATTTGTGATGCCAGAGCGCCGGATATGCCGATAACTTACGTCAATCCGGCGTTTGAAGCAATAAGCGGCTACACAGCACAAGATGTCATTGGCCGCAATTGCCGTTTTCTGCAAGGCAAAGACACCGATCAACCAGCTCTTGCGGAATTACGAGAAGCGATCAAAAGTGGGAAAAGCTGCACGGTAACTTTATCCAATTACCGCAAGGATGGGACGCACTTCTGGAATGAGTTAAGTGTTTCACCGATTTATAACGACGTAGGAATCCTTACTCACTTCGTAGGTATTCAAATGGATATTACTGAGCGCAAGCAGGCACAAGAAGCCTTACGATCGCAACAGCAACAAACAGAAGAACTACTGCTCAATATCTTACCCAAGCCGATTGCACAGCAGTTAAAGCAAAATCCCAGCATTATTGCCGACAGCTTTGATGAGGTAAGCGTTTTGTTTGCTGATCTCGTGGGCTTTACTGAGTTCTCCGCCAAAAGAAATGCCAAAGAATTGGTTGAACTTCTCAATGTAATTTTCTCGAGTTTTGACCAGCTCGCTGAACACCATGGTTTGGAGAAAATTAAGACAATAGGTGATGCCTATATGGTAGTCGCTGGTCTGCCGACGGCTCGAGCGGATCATGCTGAAGCGATCGCAAAAATGGCCTTAGACATGCAACAAGCCATTGTTAAGGTAAATGCTGAAACGGGCACTACCTTTAGTATTCGGATTGGCATCAACTCCGGCCCAGTAGTCGCAGGTGTGATTGGTCTCAAAAAATTCAGCTATGATCTGTGGGGCGACACCGTGAATACAGCTAGCCGTATGGAATCTCAAGGTATTCCTGGTGCCATTCAGGTTACAGCACACACTTATGAGCGATTACGCGATCAATATCTATTTGAGGAGCGGGGTATTATTTCAGTCAAAGGCAAGGGAGAAATGATGACTTATCTACTCAAAGGTAGAAAATCTCAACTCTATGTCGCCAGCTAATTGTATAAGCCACCTCTTCTAAAGGATCTAAGGATATAGAACCTACCGTTATCTTTAACTAAGTCAGGACTTACGCATGGACACCACAATAGTAGGGGTGAACGGCCGTTCACCCCTACAAATGGCCTTTCAACGGTCAATTTGCGGAAGTCCTGTAAGTGCCATTCGGGCATCAATGACATGATTAGACCTCTTGCAAAAGTCGCGGCTGGGGTACT
>DALYIW010000015.1:0-16312 GCA_031970155.1 Coleofasciculaceae cyanobacterium CTOTU46601
CGTATGTCTCTGGACTGCCTGCATCTATTTTCTGAAATCGTTTAAGTTCAGTCCAAAACTCGGAGGGTTGGAGTACATGATCCTTCACTTCAATCAAGTCTTTAACGAAGCCACGATTAGGAACGAAAAATTTGGCTTCAACATCGCCAATACTTTCCTTCACCATCGCTGTGAAGCCTTCCTGAGCCAGCCAGACAGGGATACGGGCAAGGATAATGTGATCTTGAAAAGAAAATCCACCCTCCGCTATATCACCACCCCGTGACTGGGGTTCCAGAAGAGAGGGAATTAAACGATCATCTTCAGCCATACGTTCGAGCGCAACTCAGCTAATTTTTCCATCGCCCTCATTAGGGTTAGCATACCCACCTTGAAGGTTGGGATCGGTCGCATGGGATGATGGACCCAACCACTTTCCTGTATCGAGCCAGAGTTCATAGTAGTAGAGCCATAGTGCCGTCCAGGGAAGGATGGTTGTAGCAATAAGCATATCGGGTCGCCAAGGATTTTCCTTTGGGTAGTACAGGCAGAGCGTTCCATCGCTCCATAAGTGCGGGGCTTTGGGCGCTAGAGCAGGAGAAATGACTTTAACGCTAGGATAGGAACTGAGTTTGTACCGCACAGCCACACGATATTTTGGGGAGAGGGGACGAGGCTGAAGCGTCCCTCGCCACACCGCGACTCCACGCTCTCGTCTGTAAGTAAATCCTGGAAACCGATGCAGGATATGTAGACTTTGGAGCGCCAGGTTAATTGTGGGTCTCAGTTGGAAATATTCAAACTCACTCAGCCCCATGAAACTTAGTCGCTTGAGTTGCTGTGTAGAGACCTGAAGCGGGCTGACTCGGCAGAATCAATCCGGTGAAGTTAACGTAAGACTTTCCGGGAAATCCTGCACTAGCGAGTGTGGAAGCTGCGGTTTCAACCTCTGACGGGAAGTATTCTTCGCCAAAAATCTTCTGCCAATACGCGATCGCCTTTTCACGATTGTCCGTTTCTAGAGCCTTCGTTGCCCATCGTCGCCCGTCGTCAATGCGCCGCATGAACGTCTCAAAATGGCTGCGATCCCAATTCCAAGAAACGTTATGTCCCAGCATGGGATCGGGGATATTGGGGGTCGCATCACTGCTTATCCAGAGCAAGTGATCGTACTGGCAGTAGATGGCATCGAGCAGATCGTGGAACAGCACCCCAAGACATTGCGATGTGTCCAAATTGCCGGATTGGATGTGATAAACCAGTAGAGCACTAAGCCAGTAACTCTTGGGTTTACGAGTTTTCATCTGGTAATTGCGGAAATGTTTCAGGAGAATTCCGAGCGGCTTGACTTTGCCGTCATGTTCTTTTTGTAGCTCGTTGAGCAGGTTAATGTAGCCGATCGGATGTGAGGCAATCCACTCATTGAAGCCGCGATCGGGCACGTAGATAACCTCCTCGAAGCCATCGGGCGCAATGCACGGAACGAAATCCAGATGAAAATCTTTGTGTTTGAAATACACATGGATGGAGCGCCGTGCCCGTTCGATATCAATTTCGGCATATCCTTCGTCCTCCAGGTATTCTGGCAAGCCATCCAGCAGGCTTTTCAAGTCCAGAATCAGTTGCTTGGCTTCCGGCTCATTTTTCTCAGGATCGCCAGGGACGCGAACCAGCGTATCTACATCTTTGACATCACCTGCACCCATTTTCTGAGGGTAGGAACCTGCAAGGCGAGTATGCGGGTAAACGGTTGGAAACTCCTTGCTTTGCTTAATGTACTCGCGCACTAACGGGGGGAGTTCTTGGGCTGCTTCAATACGGTGTTGAGGAGGGCAAACATTCTTTAGGAGTTCATCGAAATAAGTGCGGAGAGGGAACACGAAATTTTCCTTATGCGAAGCTTTCAGATTTAGTGTACCCACAGCAATAGAGGAAAGACACTATTAATAATGACTAAAAATATTTTTTAGTCATTATTAATAACAGTTTGTATTAATGACATTGAGAGATAGAATTGTTTTGAGAAACGCGATCGCTCTGAGCGGTACCACATGGCTGAAAATCAGGAGTTTTACAGGGATTTGGGTCGTCGCATTCGGGAAGCACGAGAAAAGAGACATCTGACTCAGGAAGCCCTTGCTGTAGAGGTGTCACTGACTCGCACTTCAGTGAGCAACATTGAGAAGGGGCGGCAGCAACTTCTGGTACACACGCTAGTGGAGATTTCCAGGGCGTTGAACGTTGCACCAGAGTCACTCTTGCCAGAGCCACAATCGTCAACACAGGAGTTGGATGACCTGCTTAAAACTGAATCGCCACAGGCGCAGGAGTGGATTCGGGCAGTAGTTGACAAGGAGTAACCTATGGCAGTTCGACGCAAGCATATTCGTAGTCTGGTTGGGCGACTGCTAGAGGCTCACACAATTGAATCGGTTCCGGTTCAAGTAGCGGAGATTGCTTCAACCTTAGGTATCCGGGTTCAGTATGAACCTACTGAGGATGAGCTTTCTGGGTTCCTCTTAAGAGATATCAGCCGTCAGAAGACGATTATCGGGGTGAATGAGTGTCATCACCAAAATCGACAACGATTCACGATCGCCCACGAATTAGGGCATTTCTTCCTGCACGAACAAGAGAAGTTGCATATAGATCGGCAGTTCCAGGTTAATTTGCGGGATGGCAACTCGAGTTCGGGAGAAAGCGCGGAGGAAAAAGAAGCGAATTTGTTTGCAGCAGAGTTACTGATGCCAGTACGGTTTATTCAGCAAGATTTGGCGGAGGTGGACGCGCTAGACCTAGAGCATGATGATATGCTCACAGAATTAGCGAAGAAGTACCAAGTGAGTGTCCAGGCAATGACGTTTCGGCTGGCGTACCTGGGGTATATTCAATTGTGAGACTGGTAATGAGAGAAAATATAACGACACTTTGAGCCGCGTCGTTTCAAGTCAAGTTTCATCTGTTCAGTAAGTCCCAAATTGCATGTCGCAACAGGGATTACCCATACAAAATCCCGCTCAGATGAACAAACACCTCATTCTCTTAAAAGAATGCTGTGTGTTTTTATGTAGCATTTTGTACGAGGGTGTGATATACAATACCTAGTTTAATTGCATTAGACCAATATAATTTATCTAAATACAGTTAACCGCAAATCCCTTGTAGCAAACTCGAAGTCTAAAAACTTAAAAATATCAATAAGTCAAAGATTTTTGCCTTGCCAATAATAGTTTTAAAATGACTTAGAAATATATCTCAACCTTGAAAGAAATTGCCGTTTTTACATTCCGACAACCATCGGACTTTGTCGGAGATCTCAAACCACCAACAAAGCTGTCGTTCAGTTATAGCAAAGGTTCCGGGGAAATTTTCCGGCAACCAAGAAACAATAAAATACTTCTGTTATGGTGTTAAATTTGTAGCCCAACACATTTAGAATTTCTTCAGGTAAGATACGCATCTCTTTGTTACAGGAATTGGGACTTGCGCTGAATCGTGAAAAATTTATTATCAACTTGAGCGAAATACAGTAATATCGACAAACGTTAGGATGCGATCTGCGTGGCTGTGCAGCGAAGAGCGTAGATCGCATCCTTTAATTAGGCAGAGGCAATTGATTCAATGCTTTCTTCTTTTGCCACTGCAATTTCAATATCTAACTTTTGGGCAATTGTAGAAATGACTAATTGCTCGTTGGATTTGAGGACTTTCTTAATAGTCGCTGCCATCAGATCTTTGGTCAGTTCTACACCGTTTCGTTTTTGCTGAATTCCTAACGGCTTGCACAGCTTTCTTAGTTGTACTTTGGTGAGTCCGTTGATTACCGTAAGTGCCTGTTCATACGATGAGGGCGTTACAGTAGGGGGAGCCTGCACTGGTTCTAATACCACTGCTACTGGATTGTTGATTACTGGCACGTTTTCCACTTCATGAGCTGGTTCATGAGCTGGTGCCAGGGCTTCTACTGATTCTTCTAGCGTCGAAATAGCTTCATCGGTTTCCACTACTGTTGTTGTGTCGATAGAGATGAGAGTGCAAGGGCGTGGAAGCTGGCAGCACAGAAAGCAGAAAACAACCGCGAACAGAAAGGCAGGTAAGAAGATTTCGTTGATTGTGTTAATATCCATAGCTGGCGTGTTGCGATGTATTTTTCATAACTTTTCAAGCGCTAGCTCTCTTGTTTTTAACTTGCATCATAAATAGCAATCTTCATGCGTCATAACACAAAAAAAATTGAGCAAGAACCCCCGCTCAACCCCAATTAACTTAGCTCAGTGCTTACTTTTGTTTCAAGCCACTTCTGAAAGTCGTAATTCTTCATGTCAATGCGTATCGGTTTTATCAACCAGAATTCAACTGCAACAGTGTTCTATGAAAACCTCGTGTCCTGGTAACAGGACATAACGTATTTTGACTTTATTCATCACGTTGTTAAAATCCAGTCGGCTGGATTTTAACAACAGCACTACCCTCAGCATATAAGGCATTCTCTCTTGATAGAGAATGCCTTAACTCACCGCAGCAAAGTAGAATTGATAAGAGTTAGTCTTCGAGGATCGTCAGCGCGACATTTTTGGAGCTAAGGTGAGTCATTATTGTTGAGATCGGCACTCTGAAGTGGCTTTCTCCCGGCTGGATTTGGTACGACCAGTGATACCAAGAATGTTCTGTCGAAGGTTTTACGATTTCAGAGGTGTTGAAACCGATATTTACGCGATCGAGTAATGATTTGAGCGCTGGCAATTCTTTTGGCTCTAGATACATGGGCTTGCCGTCGTAGTCTTCGCGATTTAGCACGGCATTTATTAAGGAGACGAGGCCATAGTCAAAATTTGCTACGGGCTGATGGTTTGGGTCATACGCTGTGAAAGTTGCCATAATTTTTAAGATGATTGCGACGTTTTTTCATCATCTATGAAGGCGTTAGCCGCTTATCCCATGATGTGCTTCTTACACTATTACATAGCAATCGCTCTCTTTGGTCTTACCATTTTCCAGTTATTATTGTTTCGGCATCGACCGTAAATGTTTTTGCTATGTCTTCCCCAACTCCATTAGAAAACCAGCAATTCGAGCGTATAGATTACTTGCGTTCGTTTCGGTCATGTTCGATACAAAGTCTTCCAATAGCATCGTGCAACCGCTGCACTGTTCCGGATCGAACCCATTTTTTCCCAGGTTGAATATTCCTCTCAATTTTTCATATAGTTCTTGACTTATTTCTTCGCTGTCTCTCAAGTGTTCGTGCGATCGCTTCCTTAGAGGTCATATTAATCTTGCTGCTCGTTCCATTAAAGCATTTTTAGATACCTGCTTCGAGCATCCCAAGCTTTCTGGAGATTGAACTCGATGAAATTCTAGGCTGGCTCTCTCCAACAGTCGAAAACGCTCCATTCTGGCTTTCTCTTTTTCCGGATGCCTTATCGGGTTCGGTAAACCAAAATACCACAAGAACAAGAATAATTAATGGTGTAACCGCCGAACACATTTACCAGGCATTAGATTCTTTAATGTAAGCCTTTCATTCTAGGGACATTACCTCGATGTTGTCTTAATTAAAGCAATAGTATGCGCTCTTTTTTTCATGGCTTGAACCCCACTTGGGGGGAATAGGTCTTTCCGAAATCCTAAATAAGAAGCCATGAGTTGCTCGTCATCTGTTACTTTCCAGTATCCATCGTTTGTCTTGGCGATCGCTGTTATTCTGGAGTGATGGTTGTGGCTTGATAGAGAACCCAATATGCCACCAAAACTTTTCACACCTTTATTTTGAACCAGTAACCCTCTTTTTAATTGAGCATTGTTAAGCCGTCTCCAAGTGTGAAAGGTGACTCGAATGGCTCTAGCAAAAATTGATTGACCGAGACCACTGAGAGGTTGACCATTTTTCAGGAGATTTTCTAATTCTTCCTTTTCCTCTATTAACTGTTCTCTATCATTTCCAGAATTTTTATACTGGAGTAGCCAATTGATTCCTCTGATTCTGCTTTGAAAATGCCTCACATTAAATTCACTTAATACATTCAACTCTATTCCAGCTTGGCTCGTCTTGTCGATAATAGGAATCTTTGCTGTTTTCAAGATATAGGTATAACCGCAGTAGTTGATTGACCATCTTCTATTGCTCGGCGTATCAGCTTCTTCACCCAACCACCACATGACATCAATTCCATTATTTAAAAATGAATAAGATATTCTGGAGAGTTCTTGGGTATTGATTGGTTTGGTTGCAAGCATGAAAGCCACCATATACCCTGATGGAAATATAGCAACAACATCGGCATTTCGTACTTGCGATTGCTCCAAACGTAAGGGGAAATCAGTGCCGACAATAGCACCGCTGTACTCCCCCAGTTCCTCTTCT
This sequence comes from Coleofasciculaceae cyanobacterium CTOTU46601, assembly GCA_031970155.1. Lineage (GTDB taxonomy): Bacteria > Cyanobacteriota > Cyanobacteriia > Cyanobacteriales > Coleofasciculaceae > DALYIW01. The sequence continues at coordinate 6,344 of DALYIW010000015.1, forward strand.
AGATGAGACTTGAGGGCTTTTTTGGCTTCGGTCGCATCTTTGTTCTTCTTCTTCAAGGAAGCGGGGGCCTCTTCGCTTTCTTCGGACAATGCCATTAGCAATCGATAGGCGTGATAGCGTACCTCAGAGCTTGGATCTTGCAAGGCTTTGACGATTACGGCTTTCCCTTTTTCTCCGTACTTTACAGCTTGATATAGAGCCTCACATCTTTGAAGCTCCGAATTGCTTGCAAGTTGTTTTTTAATTCCGTCAATTCCCCCTAAAACTAAGGAGCCTCTCAGGTTGGGCGTTTGTCCGCCCATAACTAAGTCTGAATATGAAGGTTGGTTCATCTACAACACGCGGCGGTTCTTGAAACTATCTTGACAAATTGATGGTTACGTTCAACGGAGAATTGGGAATATATCGAATAGGAAAAGACAATTCGCGATCCTGGATATATTGACCGTCAGCCGCTAGAAAGTAACTACCTACAGCGATTGATAACCTAATTTAGGTCAATCTAATTCGTTGTTAAAATCCAGCCAACTGGATTTTAACAAGAGTCGGGCGATCGCGCTTCGTGCCAGATGTTCACAACCAGAATGCTGTAGGAAAAATCCGTAAGCGTTGCTCCGCGCACGTACCCGTGCGACGAGTCTGGGAGAGGGTGTCCGGTCAAAGAACCTCCTGGAAGTAGATGAATCTAACGCCCAATAGCGTTAGATGAGTGCAACCGGGAGAGTCTCAGCCGTACTAGAGATCGATGTGGGTAAGCGACTGTCAAATATCCGACCAGAAAAAAAAGCTGTAGCCTATGGACTACAGCTTTTCCCGAATCATCCGCTCTACGAGGAAATTATCAGGAACTCGTCCGCATCAAAGATTGGTGCCAGAACGCTCTTCACGTCAGACCAATCCAGCTTCCCGTTATTGCAGCCGGGGCGCGGGACCACAACTAGCGGCGGGTTCATTCCCTGGCTGCAATAATGACTCGCTGCTCTCAAGAATTGGGCTTTGAGTTCCCTTGCGGATTCCTCGATCAGCCACAGAATGCTATTTTCCTTCCACTTGCCTTTGGTTGGAAAACTCAACAACCGGACGCACGATCCCAAGTCCGGCAGATCCAACAGATAGCTGACTCGATTGCCTCTGGTTTTCAACTTTTGGGCTAGGATTTCATCAACGCCTTTGTATCGATCGCGGGCTTCCCTGGCTATCCCAGCCCCCATTACTGCTTTGCCATCGCTCTTTTTGATTTCCCCGTTAGTCGTGACGCATAGCCATAGTGGAGCGTCCTTTTTGACTGGGATCGATTCTCCATTAACATCTTTCCACGAATCGAGTTTCCAGAGATTTCCTGTGATTTCGCGCATAAGTTTATACCAAGTCATTCTAGAAAGTGAGCGGCGCTAGCCTAAGAAAGGCGAATGCGCGAGACTTTTTCAACCCCACTCATAGCGTGCCTTTACTTCTGATTAATAAACGTAACTTGCTTCTTGACTTGGCACTGCCTCTAAGAATTCTAGTAATGGACTCTTCTCGTAATACTTAGAAATCTTGCCACATTCATCGTAGAATACCCACTCTGTTGTTCTATCTCGCGAGCCGTTTTCGGCGTCAACTTCCTGTTCGATAAAAGCCTCGACAGGAAACCAAGGTAGACTTTCTTCCTGATTAATCCAATACTCTCTTGGGTTGATCCAGTTAATAAAATCAGGGACATATTGATTTTCAGGGTCTTCCTCGAAATCTTCCTCTTGTACACTGCTGCTTTGTGCCTGGGACTTTAAGGGTAAGCTCTCGAACCAAAATGCCATTTCCCGCGTTCCCTCTATTGGCAAGCCGTCTTCGTCTATTTGTTCTCTGAACTTGGTAACGAACTTATAATCAGGGAATCGCGATAGCATCACCTCGTGCCATCTGTTGATATCGGTTCCCGTTATTGTCCAATCCCCATGAGGGAGTACCCCGTCTTTGTAGTAGTGCCACCTGGGGAGTCCTATCAATTTCAACGGGGATTTGCTCTTATGCTTTTTCCCCTTTGATTTTTTCTTAGCCATTTTACGAAGTATTCAGTCTTCAGTATTCAATTACTGAAATTGGGTGAAGCTCTGAAGTGGATCGCGGCAGCATTCTACACAGAACCACTCTCCCTCCTCTTCCCAGATGCCGTTTTCAAAGCTTAGTCCTCCATCCGGGCTGGAATCTAAACAGCCAACTGCACCACAGCTAGGGCATCTAACTATCTCTCCGTGCCTGTGCTGCGTAGAGTCGGCTATTGGGTAACTTTCTGATTCTTGCTCTTTCACAAAACCCTTGATAAGCCTTGTAAGTTTTTTTAAGACTTGCTTTTCGTTATTGTACAATACCAGCAGATTTTAGCGGCCTCCCAGTCTATCGACAAATTTTCGTTTCTTAATGAAAGCCAGTACTGACTCTTCAAGTTCCGGGTTAGTCCCCAGCTTATAAGCCGAAATCGCCGTCTCCTCCAATCCCAGTTGTCGGAGAAGTTCTTGGGGTGCATTTTTGGCAAGCAGCGAAGCTCTCCATCCGTATCGACACGCCACTTCCCAACAAACCCTTTGTCTTTCAGCTTGGCAACAATCGCAAATGGGCAAGTGATCTTCATATTTGTCCAAGCAGGAACTATCCATCTTCAAGAGCAGGTGTCTGCGCGGTGAGGAAGGGTCGTTGTTCTGACTGTTTCCAAACTCCACCGTCCATGTTGTTTCCCCCGCTCTTGGCAAATTGTACTCCACTCGCGCTACTTGCCCGACTTCTTTTTCCAGCCCTGGATAGCGATCGACGGGGTGAGCCAACTTCACGTAAATTCCCATCCCCGTACTCGGGTATTTTCCACAGTGGTTTGCACTAATACTCAACGTGATTTCTCCTAGTTTTTCATTCAACTATGGCGTGCTCTTCGAGGATAGCGCTAGCAAAAAAAATAACTCTTGTAGGAGTAATGCCTGAGCAATGTAGGAGTAATGTAGGAGTAGTGTAGGAGTAACGATATATGAGTGGACGCTCCCGGTAGAATGACTTAACAACATTCACGCCTACTGCCGCATTCTTGACGGCAAAAAAATAACCTTCACTTTCTCCAGTTTTGAACCGATGAAAGTGAAATGGCTATTTTTATCGACTTTGACTTAACCTTGATTTAGCCGACTTATTCTGAAGCGTTGTACGTCCAGCTCAAATACGATATACTTCACTCTTTTTACGCTTACTTCAACTCTGGCTGGAGCGTACCCGATGAATTGGCATAACTTTTCAAATGCTTCTTCTTTGCAGGCTAGGTACGGCTCCTTTATCTCCCGTTTTGCTCCGAGCTTCCATTGGAGTGGAGCATTGATATACACCGCATTGGGAATGTCATCTCCAATGAATTTTTTGACTTTGGTTACTTCTGGTTGGTTGGCTGGTACGAGTGAATTGTTCATTGCGATTACCTCAAATAGTGGACTTGTGATTTATCTCTAAGTCTACAAGCGCGTTAGCTTTTTATTCAATTTTTTAAAGGCTAGATCATGAGGTGACTTACTGCTTTATTTTTACCGCATATAGATTACTTTTCCCTTTGATGAAGACAAAAAAAAAGGCGGCGTATTTCAGCCGCTCATTGCATCTCATTAACCCTTATTAGTAGATCTGCCGGATCGTTAGATTGACTCGCTTATTCCCTTTTGTTATCCCCTTGAATCCATGAAATTTCATCCTGCAAACTCCCGACATCACAAATACATCTCCCGGATCTAATACAATTTCTTCGATCGCGTCGTTCCGTTTCGAGCCTCCCAGTAGGAAGATGCCTGGAGATCCCAGCGATATGGAAATAATCGGCGCATCTAGATTTTTCTCGCTTCTGTCTTGATGCAGTCCCAAGGATTCTCCAGTCAAATATTGATTGATTAGCATTGATTCTGGTCTGAAATTTGCTGGAATTACTTGCATCTCGGATAGTTGCCGAACAATGCCTATAATTGAAGCGGGGATGGAGGGCCATAACAATCCGGTATGCGGGTTCCTTTCAACGTATCGATAGCCTTTTTCGTCACTTATCCATCCGTATTTACCCGCATTGGTCATCCGGTATTTGAAGGAAGCCCCACTTTTCATCTTTGGCACAAACCAAGGAGCCTGCTCTATTACTTTCGAGAGATCTGTAATGATTGCAGCGCGATGGAAATATTCAATTAGGTTTTGATGAAATATGGTCATATTTTTGCCTAGCTAAATTTTTCTGTCATAACTAGCGTTAGCAAAAAAACATGGCATTTTACTGCCAGTTTTCCGGTCTGAATTGACCGACTAATTTTACCTATAGCATTGAGCCTTTCTGAATTTCACGATTTGAGCTGACTCTGCGTTTCTCCAGAATCTAATTTTCAGTTTCCCTAGCTGGCAGCAAAATACAAACCATCGGTACTTTCCCCTAAATCCTATATGCCACAAAGATGCGTATGGAGGCATCCAGGTAACATCCCAGTTGGGGAGTTTCGCGATTACTACTAGGGAGACAACTAAGACAATTGTGGCTACCAACATATTGACGGTTGCTCATTATTATTTTAATTCGAGAAAGCGCTAGCTCGCTTCATAAGTCAATTTTTTCTTGTATATTTATAGATGAATAGTGCTACTTTCATTTATCTCAAATCGTGGTTTAGACTCAGCCATTGTGCGTGCATATAGTGGTTCTTCTTAAAAATATTATAGGCAGGTTTACTGATAAACCTGCCTATTTTTTTCAGTATATAAGTTCTCTATCATTAAAGTTTTAGCGCTAGCTATTTTTTGGTAACAAAAATTCTCGTTGCTAAATTCCAGCCGACTGGATTTTAGCAACGACTCCCTTACCACAAGTCGAAGACATCGATGGGCTTGCCAGTTTGCAAATCTAGCACGGGATTTTCAGGAACTCTTAAGAGTTCGATTAGTGAAAGGCAGCAGCCATAGAGGATCTGGGTATGGCACTTCTTGTCACTTAACCCCTTCACGGGAACATAGTTTTTACACTCAATACACCAACACACAAGTCCCTTAACCCGACCCCCTTTTATTGCCTGACACAATGCCAGCACTTTGGTCAGATAATCTCGTTCCCAAGCTTCAAGTTTTTCTGATTTGCCGTTTTTACAGGCATCCACAATTCTAGTTGCAAGCCAGGTTCTGTAGCTCGATAGCGACTCGGCTAAATTCCGCACTTCCCCTTTTACATATTTGGATTTTTTCCAAGAATACGGATTTCCCAGTCCTATCAGTAATTGCCCTTGAAAATACTTTTCTGTTTTTGGTCTGCCCCCGTATACCAGTCCGGTTTTGCCAATGTACCCATTTTTAAATTTTAAGATATCCATGTAAGATTGCCTCATGAACTCTTGATGACTCCAACTACCGCTTAAAAAATAAGCATCCTTTAAAGGGGATGCCTGAAAACAAAGTATTGTATGAGATCTGTTTCAAAATTTTGAGAGCGCTAGCTATTTTTTTTTCGTTTTTTATCTAGCTCATCTACAGCTTTTCGTACTCGGCGTCTTGCCACAGTTGGCTTGCCTGTGGTGTTAACCAGCCATACCAAACCAGTAGTCTAACTGGCTTGAAATATTGGGTTTTCCACCCACAAAAACTCCAACTATTTTTCTTGCTCCAGCCGGGGGCGTACATAACGAAAGATGTTGAAAAATTTCATGGGAGTTCAAGCCTAAGATACGAGATTTTTTTCTACTTTCGTTTAAGCGCTAGCGATTGCATGACTCAATCAAACTGCTAATTTTTCCAGAACGGTCAGCATCAGCACGGCTACCGAACAGGCTACGGCTTTCCAGAAGCTTCCTATACCAAAAGCCGGACACATGGCATAGCCGACGAAGAACCAGGCAATTCCCGACAGAGCGCTCGCCATCCCCCCCATCGTCAACAGCGATATCACTCCCATCGCCACGCTTGCCACGGTTAGCACCCAGGCGATTGGTTCATCGAGTGCGATCGCAAATGGTTCGAGGAAGTCAAAAAGATCCCCGATTGCTTTAACGCAGATTTTCGTCACGAGCCACAGTTTCTTCATAGAAATTCCAGTCCTCTCCAGCCGTTTTTTTCCTTAAAGAATTTGTAAAGTCCGTCTCCATTTTACTCTTTTTTTCCTCTAACTAAAGGAGTAGACGGGCTAGGGGCATTTTTGAGAATCCTTATTTTGCAAGGGTTCCAGCTTGCTTGTTTTACCCAAAATTCTTCCTCTAACTGCCTGCCTAATTCATAAGTAGGAATCTTTACCCCTTTTGTTTTAGTTACCTTCATCTTGAATTCCTCACTACAGCAATTGAATAAGGTAACCCATTTTTCTTATGGCTTTAACTCAATCTCACCGCTTTAATCGTCACTCAAAAAATGCTTCCGTATATCCCCTAATGGTTGCATCCTCATTCGCTCTTTTGACCGATATGGTCTACACGTCCAGCGTGTTGAGCGTCTCGACGGTAACTCTTGGAAGCATCGGCATTTCCTATATGCTCTGGCCTGCTGAGTTTGGCATCGTCGGTCGTTGGTTCAAACGGTATCGATTAAGCTGGCAAGCCGGTTTGCTTGTTGCAGTGGCGGCACTGTTTTTCCTCAACGGTATATCCCAACCGGCTTCGGCTCAGTTTTTTGGACAAGCGGAACAGTGGATGACTGGGCAATTCCCCCAAGGTGGCGAAGTAATCCCACTGGTGTTCAACGTTTTGCGCGGTTTGTTCATTTTGTACCTGGGTATCTCTTTGGTGAAAGTCGTTCAGGCAGCACGTCAGGACGAAGACTGGCAGAACTTGGCACGTACTCCTCTCATCATTCTGATTGCCATCACAATGGGCGACTTGCTCAGTCAGTTCATTATCGGTGGCGGTGGTGCTTAAGGCAGCGGTGCGGTATGGGCGGTAACGACTCTTATTGATGTAAAAAATATCCTTTTGCCGTGACCGACGATTCCAAAAAATTCCGCAAGGTTAACGCTAATCTTGGTCAGCAGCCTAATATCGGACCTTTCCCTGCTGACCAATTCCTCCCCTGGATCGCCATTGTTGGAACATCTTACTACTTGTGCAAGGTGTTGTTGCAATTTAATTGGGTCGCTACTGGTTGTGTCGCTGCCTGGGGTATTGCAACTTGGTGGGTTCTGACTGGTTCCAAATCTTGGCGATTCTTATCCAAATTCATCGGTACTCCTTACTTAGTACGTGGCTACGGTCGCTACCGACCATTCGTTAAGTCTGATTCCCAAAGGCAAAAGAATAGCTAGTTATTTCAATCGCCTCAAGCGCTACGTTTTTACGGTTTTAAACAAGATGCAACTCAAGAGAGAGCCTGTAGCTAAACAGGCGTCTAACAAGGCTGTCAAAGTTCCCAAACCGAAAAAGAAAATTGGTTCCCAAAGATTTGACAACGGCTCCGAAAAGCGCAAAGGGACGCCGATTGAGGATTTGTTTCAGTTGGCTTCGATGGTTCGCATCGAATTGGAAGGTCGCAAGGTAGGCGGTTACCTTCTCCAAAAAGATGAGAACAGCTTCATGGTTACTTTTGGTTTTGAATGCATGGGCATTCATTCCACCATGCGAGCCGAACAAATCGACCCAGTTTTTGACGCTCTAGAAGCTGGCTTGAAGGACTTTCCCCAAGGCGGTGAGTGTTTGACAATCCATATGTCTTCGTTCACCACCGATGCTTTTCGCCAACGCCAGCTTAAGACGCTGATAAAGCAAGCGCCTTCCGATGAGATTGCCTACCTCTTGCTTTCGGATCGCTCCAGGGTTGCCGAGCTTACCAGAATGGGCATTCGCAAACCCAAAAAGCTTTATCTCTATTGCACCTATACCATCGAACCCGGAGCGGTTGGCGCGTCCGACAGAATTGAGAAGCTGCTTGGCAGATGCGATCGCATTTGGAAAGACTTTACTGGGCAACTGGCTAAAGCTCAGTTCGTGCAGATGGAGCAGCTAATTGCTGCTTCTTATGCCACTGGCTTTCAGCAATGGGAACAGCTTTTATCTAACAAGCTGGGGCTTAACTTAAGAGTCCTCAACGATACCGAGCTTTGGGAACTTCTTTTGTATCGCCTTAACCAAACCCAGCCAATCGAGGTTCCCCAAGTTTTGGTTCTTACTGAGAACGGCTTGCGCGAAGAAGTGCGTAGTGAAATGTCTCCCTTGACGCTTTTGGCTGAAGGGGAACTGCCCGTCACCGACCGCCGCTGGGTACACGCTAACGGCAAATATGTCGGAGTGATGCCCTTTGTCGATAAGCCGGGGGGCTGGATTGGAAAGGAATCTCAACTTCGTTACATCTGGGAGGTTTTATCCAAAGAGAAAGTTTACGACACTGAGGTTTTTTGCCAGTTGACTAGAGCTAATGAAGCGATAGTCAAAAGCAATATGCAGCGCCTGACCAAACAGGCGAATACAGCTACGGCTATTGCATCGCAGGGGAACTCCATCGATGTCAAGGCACAGCTCAACATCAAAAAAGGTGTAGAAGCGCAAGAAGCTCTTTATGAGGGAGCCGTTCCGTTCTACACAAGCGTTGTTTTCCTGGTTCATCGCAAGTCGTGCAATGCCCTGGACGATGCTTGCAATTATCTCTCGTCTCTATTTCTGCGTCCGGCTTGGGTGGCCCGCGAAGAGGAATATCCCTGGCTCATTTGGATGCAGACATTTCCTATCTGCTGGCAGCGGCTCTTAGCCAAGCCCTTCAATCGCCGTCAGACCTACTTGAACGGTGAAGTTCCCGGACTCATGCCAATTGTGATGCCGCGTACCTCCGATTCGACCGGATTGGAATTGATTGCGGCAGAGGGTGGAAGTCCGATTTACATCGACCTCTACACCAAGCACAAAAACTTGATGCTGTTTGGAACCACCCGTTCCGGTAAGAGCGTTTTGGCGGGAGGGATTCTCACCCAGGCTCTCGCTTACGGGATGCCTGTCGTCTGTATGGACTATCCCAAGCCCGATGGGTCTAGTACGTTCACCGATTACACCCACTTTATGGGCGATCGCGGTTCGTATTTCAACATTTCTAAAGAGTCAAGCAATTTGTTCGAGCTGCCCGACCTTTCAATGTTGCCCGCCGACCAACAAAAGGAGCGCCTTGAGGACTACAAGGATTTTCTCATCCAAGCCCTGATGACGATGGTGGTCGGTGCCAAGGGGGGCGATACCGCCGCCGAGCGAGCGTTCTCCGATACGGTGCGAAGCATCCTGACGCTGGCGGTGGACGCTTTCTTTAGCGATGACTTGATTCGCGATCGCTACGCTCAGGCATTTGTTGGGGGATTTGGCAGTGAGTTTTGGCTCACGATGCCTACGCTGCACGACTTTTTGGGCTATTGCTCCTACGAGCGCCTACATATGGATGGAGTCAGCGATGACATTAAAACGGCAATGCAGCAAATCAAGCTGCGCCTCAATTTCTGGCTCACCTCGCGGGTAGGTAAGTCTATTAGCCGTCCTTCAACGTTCCGCGCTGACTCTCAGCTACTGGTGTTTGCACTGGCGAATCTCAGTAACGACGAAGACGCAGCGGTTCTTTCTTTGAGTGCTTACTCGGCAGCGCTGCGTAGAGCGCTTGCATTTCCCGCGAGCATCTTCTTTATAGATGAGAGTCCCATCCTTTTTGAATATGGCTCGATTTCTCAGTTGGTGGGACGCTTGTGTGCCAACGGTGCTAAAGCCGGGGTGCGCGTCATCCTTTCTGCCCAAGAGCCGATCAGTATTGCCAATAGTGCGGGTGGAGCCAAAATTTTTGCCAACATGACCACTCGGTTGGTCGGGCGGATTCAGGCGACTGCGGTAGATGCCTTCGTGGATATTCTCAAATATCCCCGTGAGATTATCTCTCGCAACGCTTCCGAAAGCTTTTTCCCCAAGAAAGAGTCCATCTACTCCCAATGGCTGGTTGATGACATGGGTACTTTTACCCAGGCTCGTTTTTATCCGGCTTTTGGGTTGCTAGCGG
>DALYIW010000015.1:16382-32478 GCA_031970155.1 Coleofasciculaceae cyanobacterium CTOTU46601
GGGCTGAACACGTTTGCCCAAGAGCTAGTTGCTTCGATTCGCGCGTCCTAACACTCACTATTGCACTTTGATTGCAACGCAACTTCTCATATGAACAAGAAAAAACTTTCCTTCTTAGTGAGCGTAAAAACAGGTTTTGTCGCCTCTGTTCTGTTGTTAGGAGTTATGGGCGCTCCAGCTCATGCCGCACCCAGTGGCAGTAACTCCGATCCAATATCGAGCCTCACTGACTGGTTCAACAATCAACTCAAAGCCGTTCAGGGGTACGCCGATAAGTTCTCTGAAACGATTGGCTCTCTTGGAGACGAGTTCAAAGGTATTACTGATGGGCTTATGGGCGATCTGGGTTTAGCTGATTCTACCAAAGCCAGGGAAAAGTCTAAAGATGCATCCCTTGATTCCAACTCTCCCGAATACAAGGGCGAGACGGCGGCTAATGAAGTGGATCGGCAAAACGCTACTGCCAGCTCTGAAGCTGTGCTTTCTGAAGATGGTCAAAAGCAACAGGCAAAAGCTTACGACCAAACTCAGACCAGTGTTGAAAACAACCAGCAATATGCCGAGCAAGCTCAAGGTGACGAAGTGACTCAAAACGTCATGAAGCGTATCGCTTCTCAGACGGCTGAGACTTCTAACGTCTTGGGAGGGTTGAGGGCTGACTCTCTCAAGCAAACCGAACAGGGTGCTCAAACCAATAAACAGCTCACCAATATTTCGCGAACGGTTGATGGTCAAACGCAGCAATCTAACTACCAAGCCATTGGCGGTGGTTACTCTAACCTGCGTACTGCCTCTCAAGCCAGTTTGTTTTAGTCAATTCTCACGCCGAGTGAGCGTGATTCCTTAAACATTTCAACGCCATCTTTCCACACAGTTATGTTCCTTTTTGAGCTTCCCTTATTTTTGGCTCAATCGAATACTTCTCCTGGTGAGAGTGCCTCCAAGATTACCGAAGATGGCGCAGCCGCTAGCGAGGCGATCGCAACGGCAATGGATCAACTGTGGCAGGACGTAATTGGTGCCGGTGGAGTCGGGGGTGCGGGTTTATACGGCGCTATTGCCAACTTAGGTTTGCTGTTTGCCGTAGGCACTCTTCTTATCTGGGTTGTGCAGTGGGCTAAAGCCCTTGCCGATGATTCCACCGCGTCACCTTTATCTGAAGTTATCTGGCCTCTTCTAGTTTGCGCCCTTCTTGCCAATCAGGGGCAATTGCTGTCCACTTGCACCTTGCAGCTAAGGGACGTAATTAACGCGACCAACCAAGCTGTCTTGGATCAAACGTCTAGTTCGATTCGACTGAAGGAAGCTTACAAGCAGGTTGTTACCGAGGGTGGAGCTGCCGATCTTGCCGAATCGTTGGTTAATCAATGCGCCTCAATTGTCGAGCCAGAGCAACAAAAAGCTTGTCTTGATAAAGCCAAAGCTCAAGCTCAACAAGTTGGCGGCAATTTGCCTAACGGTCCATCTAACGGGTTTCAAAAGTTTTTGGATGGATTGGGTCAGACATTTAACACCAATATCTTTCAGTTAGCCGTTCGAGGCTGGCTTATTGCATTCGGAATTGCCTTTCAGTGGATTGTTGAAATTTCCCTGTTACTAACAGGACTTCTCGGTCCTCTTGCCGTTGGCGGCTCTCTCCTTCCTATCGGTCAAAAATCTATTTTCGCTTGGCTGACTGGGTTCTTCTCGGTTGGCATGGTCAAACTTTCGTTCAATATTATCAGCGGCTTGGTTGCCACTTTGGTCTTAAATGCCGGACAGAACGACCCAATGATATTTGCTTTTGCTACGGGTCTTTTGTCTCCTATTTTATCGTTGACTTTAGCCGCTGGTGGAGGCATGGCTGTCTTTAACGGACTCTCTTCAGTTGCCTCCTTTGGGGTTCGCTCTATTGTACCGATTAAGTAATATCTTTCCCCAATTTACTGAACTTTTTTTGCTCATTTAATAGGTAAACCCAACATGAGTTCTTCTGCTGATTCTCAGCAGCAGTATCGACTGCGCTTTCTTGAATCTAAAAAAAACAACAACAAATTCTCAAATAGCGACTTAATGGGGGTTTTTGTTGTTTCAAGTTTAGGACTTCACGTTCTTCTTATTCTCGGACTTGGACTCTTATCACTTTCTTTTTTCAAGCTGAGTGTCAAACCTTCTCCTACATTGGTTCAGCTAGGAACTGGAGAATCTATACCCGTAGCTCCTTTAGGTTCAAAAGACAGAACCCCCGACGTAATAAAGAAGTTTACATCTGATTCCCTTTCCTTGTTGATGACTTGGTCTGGAAGCGTTCAACAAGGCGGTCAAACTGTTCCAGACAAAGGAGTTGAGATTCAATCTTCCACCAGTACAAGAAGGGCTAAGATAACCACGCCAGCTTATCAAGGCGGTTTCACTCTTAGTGAAGATTTCCGCAAAGAGTTCCTTTTAATGATAGGAAAACTTACCCCTTCTAATGTTTTTGCTGGCAATACTCAGGTTGTTTTTGTTCCCTTGAGTATTTCTCAACCCGTAAAAATTGAAGAGGGTAAATGGCGAATTGACGTTGTTGCCAACTTAAACGTTATCAGCCAAAACGACCTTCTTGGAACCACCATTCCTTTCAACAAAGAAGTTTTCGTCCAAGCTGTCGAAGCTCCTGAATATAAAGCAAATGCAGACGGCATTGTGGCTGTTGTTCAGCGAGTTCGTAGCAGCGGATTGGAAATTTATGCAATGCGAGATTTAGGCGACAAACAGGTAACAAAATAATGCTTGTAGAAGACAAGTCCGCTTTAGAAGACAAGTCCGCTCTAGATGACAAGTCCGTTTTAGATGGCAAGTCCGCTCTAGATGACAATCCAACTGATAAGGATACTTCCGACAAAGGTTTAACAGAATCAACTGATTCTTCAGCCCAATGGGATAGATCCTCTTTAGCTAAATTAGTTGGTCTGGACGATGACGATGATAACAACAAATCCGACAAACATTCTTTATCTGAAAGTTCGGGATATCCGGAAGTAACGGGGGGAATTGACGACAATGGCGGCGACTCTACTCAGGGAAACGTTCTTGGAGATGACGAATTATTTGACGATCCTCACTCGTCAGCAACTCCAAAAACTGTAGCTAAAAGTCCTTTTGCCAAGTTGGGGTTAGTTGCTGGTGGACTTGGAGCTGTTTTTTTACTAGCTGGATTACTTGTAAACGGAATAATGAGTCCCAAAGGAGAGCTTAAAGCTAAATCTCCAACTCCAACACCGAGTCCAACAGTTGAAGCACAAAAACCGGAAAACACAGAAGGACAGCTTAAAACTGAGCTTGCCCTAAGTTCTCAGTCTGACGAGTTAAAGCAACTTGATGAAGCCAAAAAGAACCAGAAAAAACAAGAAGTTTCTCCAACTGATCCAAAACGACAGAAAACAACTAACGGTAAGGCTACTTCACCAACTCCAGCAACTACGGCTGCAACGACTCCAGCCAGTTCCCCTCCGCCAAGAGCTTATTCTTCCCCCCCACCTAGAGTAAGTTCTCCTCCGGTGCGTCCCGCTCCCGTCGCTTCTTCTCAACCTCCTAAGAGTGCGCCTGCTTCTACTCCTTTTTCTCAAGTCGCTGCTAGTACTCCAACAGCGCCTAAGCCAGCGATCGCACCAGCTTCTTCGGGTTCAACGGCTGTTGCTCAACCGTCGAAAACCCCCACGGCGGTTGCATCTACTCCGGCTACGCCCCAAGTCGATCCCATGACTCAATGGCAAACTCTTGCGTCTTTGGGAAGTTATTCCACGAATCCCGACTCACAACAAAATTCTCAAGTTACCACGACAGCTTCGAGCGACGACCGAGCGAGTACGGGGACAGACACTATGCAGCAACGGCAGCAACGCCAAGTTACAGCCACCCCCGTTTCTCAATCTCAAACTTCACCCCAAAGTGCATCTCCTGTTGTTTCTCCCGAGGTTGCCGAGCAGCGTTTGCTCGATGGCACTCCTTATCGGGTTGCAGCTTCAGGCTCTATGACGACTGGCGTTCTTGCAACTCCTGCGATCGTGCCAGCCGACTCATCAGCTACACCCTCTAGGGTGGTCGTTACTCTGAAAGACGCTTTGACTGATACCTCCGGACAAATTGTAATGCCTTCCGGCACGAGTTTGGTGTTTGAGGTTAGGGGCATTGACAGTAACGGGGTCATGAATGCCGTTGCCGTCAGTCAGCTCGATAACACCGGGATGGAAAGACCAATACCTGCTGATGCCTTAGTTCTTGCGGGTGAAAGAGGGTCTCCCCTTATCGCTAAGGGCTATTTCGACGACGGCGGCACGATCGCGTCGATGGACTTGAGCACGGCTGTTTTGGGAGCGCTTGGAAAGTTCGGTGAAATTCTCAATCGCCCCAGACAGCAAACTTCAAGCTCAGTTTCGGGCGGCACGGTTTCTCAAACTACCACCTCGACAACGGGCGACCCCAATATCTTAGGCGCTTTGTTGGAGGGCGGTGCTAGTCCGGTGCTCGAACAAATCATGAAGCGCAACGAGCGAGCCATTCAGGATATGCAGCAGCGCAAAAACCTGTGGTTCCTCGAAGCCGGGACGAGCGTGCAGATTGTTGTGACCCATTCGTTTGAGCTTTGAGGGCGACTATGAATTTGAGACTTGCTGTTACAACACTCTCTCTAACTGTTGCTTTGGCTGCGATTGATAATCTCGAAGCCTTTGCTCAAACGGTACGAACCGTCTCTCTGGAACAAGCCCAAGGGCGGGAAGCTGAACCCGTAACGATTCCCCTAGCCCCTGGCACTGGGGTCAACATCAGTTTTATTGGCACGAACGCCACTATCGAAAAGGCGTGGCTCGACAATCCAAGCTGGCTCACCCTTGATTCTGATGGCTGTTTGGTGTCCGCAGCAATGGCTCAGACGACAAGAGAGCAAGGGAGATCTTCGGGGCAAAGAGCGCGTGAAGTTACTTGCTCGGCACCTTCTTATGTCTTGCACCTTCGCCGCATTAACGATTTGAAATTTCCTGGTTTGCCAACAACAAACCATACAACTTTATCGGTAATTACTCGCAACCAGGATGGGGCGAGACAAATTAGTGTTTTTCGACTGGTTCGGGGAAATTCGACTTTTCACACTGTTGAAGTTGTTCCCAGCCAGCAACCAACGCCATCTATTTCTATCGATCTCGCTTCGATCCAAAGAGGTCGCGAGGTAGCTATTCGGCAGAATTTGTTACGTTCCGGTGACCCGTTAGATTCAAAAATTTTGAATTTTATCAATCTTCTTGGCACTGGAACGCCCTCTAATACCGCTATGACTCGTTCTGGAGTTTCTCTTCAATTAGTCAACAAGCTGACTGAATTGGGTAGAAATTCTCTACCAACTCTTGAGCCGAGAAGAGAAACCCCTGTTTCTCCAACGCCAACTCTGACTTCCCCTACGACACCTTATATAGACGTTAACTCGGTAGCTAGAGATTAACGCTCTTGTATTCCGGCACTCTCCGGATTGCCATTTTTTCAACTACTACCCAACCGCAATAATAGACATGATTCGTCTTCGTTCATCATCTCTTTTTTACCGGGGATACTTTTTTCTTACTGGTTTAGCCTTGTCTCTGTTTCTTTCTGGATTGACGTTGTTTATCCAAGGAAAAACAGTAGCTCAAACTACCCCTCCTGCATCACCTGTTGGTAGCCAGCAACTTCCTCAGCCTACGCTTCCTACCGTTCAATATGCAGATAGCTTGTTTCCTGATTGGGAAAAAATTACTCTTGGCTCCTTTCCCGGACTTGAATCTTCTGGTCAGTTCGACCCCCAACAGCAGCCCTTACATACCCCTCCTACTTTTGAGCCTGTAAAAACCTGGAATCAAGGAGATAAACCCGTACAAGTTCTCTCTTTGGGTGACTTCACTGATTCCTTTAAATTGCAGGAATTTACGATGGAGGACGTTGCTGGAATTACGGGGATAGACGTTGATTCCATCACTTTAGATAAATTTGAACTCGTTGGATTTCAAGACGTAAAATCCCTCACCGAGGCAATTCCTTCTCTACTGGAATTTCCCATAGCTCAAGTTCCTCCCATTCGGGATCTTTTACTCAAAAACCTCGGTCCCGGTGGATTCGACCCGAATAAAACTGTCGGTCAGACGCTGGCACAGGCTCCTCAGCTAGGGCAACTTCCTATGGCTGACTTGCCTTTAGATCAGTACACGCTAAAAGATCTGCCGAACGCCAAGATTGCTCAATTTGGTGCATTCAAAGATTGGAGCTTTGCTTCTATCGAGGGAATTCCTACCTTAGATGCCGTTCCATTTGCCAAATTCCCACAGCCTCCAACGGGTCCCGATACTTCCCCCTCGTCATCCGGCATTGTCGATATTGCCTTTGGTGCCGCAGAAAGCGATCGCACTAGAACTATTTCTGGCAGCAACGTTGATGGCTATAACGTTCCCTGCAAAGAGGGATGTGCTCATATCGAGCTGGCTGGCTCCGATTCAATTTTGGGCAAGGGCTGGGTTAGCGGCAAGTACCAAGAAGTTAGAGGCGGCGAGGGTGTACTAGCTCAAGTTAACAACGGCAAAGAGCCTACTGGAAGAAACCCGTTTGGCGAGGGATTTAAAGTTGTCATTTGGGATATCTCCGAACCTCAAGGCACGGCATCTGAAGCTATGTTCTTCCGCTTTTGTAGGCGGGGAACTCCCGATTTGGGGTGTACGCCCTATTTCTTGGGTCCGATTCCTTTCATGACTTTCAAGGAAACCGGAAATATTTATTTAGGTAAGGTCGATTCTTCGTCTGGTGGTAGTGGCGCTTATTCTACTCCTACCCAAATCGCTATTTCAGAAAGGCAACAAGCTCAACAACAGTTGAAGTCACCGAATCCCCAATCTAGTTCGGCGATTAGATCGGAAAATTCAAAATCTCAGAACTCTTCTCAATCAGCGACCGCACCAGGCACTAATTCGTTCATTAGTCCTTCTGTGCACTCAACTCTGTCTAGCATTCTTCCACCTACTCCGGATTGCAACAAACAATCGGGCGGTGTGGTTCTTGATGCTATGAGTCAAGCTTTATCCCAGATTGAAGGCAACTACGATTCTGTCGGTCCCTACGTGTGTGACTCTTCTAAAAATTGTGGACGTGCATTGGGTTCTCACCAATATATGTCCTATCGAACAGATGTTCGTCAGGTTATCGAGTCAAAGCCAGGTGGAGTTGATTTCCTGAAATTACTTGATAAGGGACAACCGATTACTGGCGAACAAGCTATGCAGTATTTCTCTCCTCTCGACCAGCAGCAGCTTTTTGACCAGGATGCTCAATCTTTAATCGACAAGGCAAGTCGGGAAATCGATCCTACAACGGGTATGCCCTTTACTGGCGATCGCTTGATCGAGCGAGTGGCTCAGATGCACTTCGGTGGAGCAGGCGTTCCGACCGACTCAAATGCAACGGACGTTTTTGGTAAGTATTCGGTCAAGTCCTACGGACAGACTGCTGCTGGTAACTACAAGAACGTGATGGCAAGCATGGGCTGCTCTCAATAATTTTCCTCTTCGCTTGCGATGAACCGAAAGCCGTGCAGCGTACACGGCTTTCAATCCCCCCAACTTTCCCCAAACTCTTACATTTCATGACGCAACAAGATGGTCAGTACTTCTGCTCTCGTTGGATATCTTTCGTCTTTTGCTACTTACAAGCAGCGGTTTGACGCTTTACCCAAAAAAACTCGGCTTACGCTGCTGGTTGCTGCTACAGGTGGAATTTCGTTTTTGTTAGCTTTATGCGTTGTTTCAGTCTTGACAGCACCTAAAACATTCCGTAAAGCTCAATCCGTTGTCGGCAATAAATTACTAAAAACCATTGTTGCCGAAAATTATTTGGGTGTCGATCCGGACTCTATCTATAAATCGGCTAAGGCACTGAATGTAGACGGAAAGTTTTCAATTATTGACTTCAATAATTCAGCTCTTTGTGGCAACGTTGGCGGACAAAATGGATGTCTTTACGTTGCTTATACCCCATCGGGAAATAAGCTTTTTTCTCTTTACCTCACGCCAACTGTCATAAAAAATCGACCGCTGTTTGAGGTGTCCGACCAACAGAAAGATGGCTTTCCTTGCTTGAGGATTTCTCAAGGCAATGATGCCGACGTAAAAGCCCCTGATGCCATCCAAGTTTACGACTACTGTTATTCGGCGGGTACTCAGTCTTTCATTCGCATTGTTGATGGTTTAGAAAAACCCGTTTTGCAAACCGCTCCTACTCCCACAAAGACTCCAGTTCAGCCCAACAAAAAAGGCAAAGAACCAACGTCCAAGTCTACTCCGGCTCCTACTCCCGTTTTGTCTCCCACTTAGATATTTCCCGAATTTTCCATGTCTTACTTCAACGACGGAAGCTTTGTTGCTACTAAACTTTTCATCGCTCAGTCGAGTCCCACAAGTTCTTTACCTCCTTCTCTTCAATTTGGTGTAGAACGCCTGAAAAAAACAGCCACTTCTCCAATGGGATTGCTGATTGGAGGGATAGTTATATTTCTTGTTGTTGCTCGGTTTTTTAATAACGGCGAGAAGGCTGGCAAGGTTGCTACTGGCTATTGGGGCGGTGGCAAAGAAAAATCGAAAGCCGCTAAAAAAGCCAAAAAGCAAATTCAAAATCCCAAGCGCAATAGCGTTGCTCTTTATGTCGGAACTCCTAAGTTCATGCGCGAACTTTTGGAAAAAGATTGGATACAAAGGGGCTTAATTAAATCTAAATCTCAGTGGGAAAAAATAGTTGGTCAAAGCATGAGTTCTGACTCCACTTTGTATCTTCCCGACGTACAGCGAGGAACATCTGTCTGTGGTGCAGCAGGAAGCGGAAAAACATTTTCTGTAATTGACCCGCTTATTCGTTCGGCACTCGACCAAGGGCATCCGATGGTGTTGTATGACTTCAAATACCCAGCTCAAACCAAGCGGGCTGCGGCTTATGCCATGAAGCGCGGTTACAACGTTCGGGTGTTTGCGCCGGGGTTTCCGGAGTCGGAAACCTGCAACCCCCTGGACTTTCTCAAGGATGAAGAGGATGCGATCGCGGCAGGTCAGCTCGCCCAGGTAATTAACAAGAACTTCGACACGGGCGGTAAGGGGGGCGACAAGTTCTTCGAGGAAGCCGGTGACTCGCTGGTAGAAGGTATTCTCCTTGCCACCAAAGCGGTAGCTCGCTTAGAAGGACCTCAGTATTGCGACCTGATGATGGCTCAGGCAATTTTGAGTATGCCTCAGATGGTGGACAGGCTGGAACACGCCTCCCGCAACGGCACGCTTTCCGTGTGGGCAAGCCGTCCCCTATCTCAAATATTTGGGGTCAAAGATTCTGAGAAAACTGTTGCCGGTATTGTGGGAACCGCCCAGCGCTTGTTCATGCGCTTCATGAAGCGGGACTTCATCGGCAGTTTTTGCGGTAAGACCACTTTGCCCTTGGACTTGGACGGCAAGCAGTTGTTGGTGTTCGGTTTAGACCGGAACAACCGGGACATCGTAGGACCGCTTTTGGCTGCGATCATCCACATGGTTGTCTCTCGAAACGTGTCTCGTACCGTTCCCCGCAAAGACCCTTTGGTCGTAGCGCTTGACGAGCTGCCCACTTTGCGGCTCCCACAATTAGTCCGCTGGCTCAACGAGGCACGGGAAGATGGCTTTTGCGGCATCTTAGGCTACCAGAACTTGTCTCAGCTTGAAGATACCTACAGCAAAGAGGTAGCTAGAGCTATTTTCGGGGGTACGGCGAACAAGGTAATTTTTAACCCCCAGGACGGTGAATCTGCCAAGCTCTTTGCCGACTATCTCGGCGAGTTTGAAGTTCAGTTTAAATCCAAATCTAAGAGTACCAGTCCCAAGAGCGGTTCCTCTCAATCCACCAGCGACCATCACCAAAAACGGCACTTGCTCGAACCGGCTCAGTTTTTGAAGTTGGCAACGGGACGTGCCGTGATTGTCAACCCAGCCTACGAGCGAGCCAAGGAAGCTTACGTTCCCCTTTTGCAAAACATCAAAGTCCCTAAATCCGACATTGATGAAATGAACTGGTCAGAAGCCAAGTGGGATGTCATTCATAAAAAACTCGTTGCTCGCAACAACGAGGTAGTTACTGACGAGGAACGCACTCGCCAATTTGAAGAGCGCAGGGCGCTGGCTGAGAAACTTTTCCCCCTTCCTCAAGATACTCAAAAAGCCGATGCGCCTCAATTTAGTCCTGTTCCTGTTGCAACGTCCGAACCGGCTCTTGTGGGGGCAGGTACTGGCTCTGGAATTTCTGACAACTTTTAGCACGTAACTTCAAATGAATAATTCATTGGTTCAACGATTTCCAACTCTTTCTTCCGATTCTGTTGAGGTATTGATTCGTTACCCCGCTCTACGAGATCAAGTCATTCAAGCCCAAAAACAGCAACCACTTCCATTCTCCTATCAGCCCGACTTAATTGAAATTTTTGACCAGCAAGGATTATTGGCGGGACAAGTCAATGGTTACGTTTACACCGTGACATTGCCTCCCTTGCATGTCTCAAGATTCCTTGCTTGGTATCTCGATGGTGAGTTGGCTTTTTTATCAGTTGGAAGTCAGGTAATTGTCAATCGTCTGATGCTTTTGAGCATTGCTGCTTCGTTCGATTTACCTAAAAAGGAGACTTATTAATAATGGTTTTTAGTCCTGCTGCAACCCAAGCCGAACGCGATTACTATCAAATTGCAGATACTTTAATCCAGGCTTTCCTTAAAGCTAAATTTCCGGAATCTGAACAACAAGAGGAGGAAAAATCCGAATTAGAAATCACCGAGACAGATTCTAAAGGGAACACTATTCTTCTTTACGGCAAAGATGAGGATGGTCGCCTTGTTAATAGGCTTTCTCTCGACATGGTAAAAAATCTTGAAACCTTGAAGGAATCTCCTGTTGGCACTCAAATTGAGGGAATGCCTGCCGTTACCGTCAAGGTTGATGGAGAGGTGTTTTTGGCAACTGATAAAGATGGCACTGTTGTCGAAAACAAACAATCAAATCTTCTTGATGTTCTTACTTCTTTGACGCCAGAGATAGACTCAGTTCCCCCCACTCTAACTGTGAGCGAAAACGTTAACGGCGATGAAGTTTTGCTTAAGGGTGAGACTTCTACTGGTCAATCCGTTGACGAACTTACGTCGGATTTTAAAAATCAGTTAGATTTCCTGATGTCAGCCCCAGTAGGCACTGACTTATCTATTGGAGCTATGACCATAAAATCTGGCAACGAGGTTCTTTTTGAAACAGATGCCCAAGGGAAAGTTGTCGTCAACCAAATGTTTCCCAACGACCGCGATAACATTGAGGATTTTGAAATTCGTGCCGAACAGGAGGAACAGGAGGAACAGGACGAAATTGAAGCTGAAATAGCAGCAGAACTCGAACAAGAGCGTTCGGAACAAGTTCGTGAAGAGGTCGATCCACTTTCCTGGGTTGATGATATGTTGCTTGACGAACCGGAACCAACACCAGAAGAAACTCAAACATTGGCAACCGAACAAGTTGCAGTCAATCAACAGATTGACGAAATTCTAGACGACGCTTATGAAGCAATGACAGAAGATCCTGAAGAGGAGTCAGAAGTTCAGGCTGGCGAGACTCGGCTAGATTTTGAAGCTCTTGTTGATGTATTTAGCCTGAACCTTCAAGAACTGGTTGATCGGGAAAATGAATCGGCTGCAACTATGAGCCGTATGCAAGCCGAATCTGAACAGGAACAAAATACAGATCCGTTGGGTGCTTTCTTTGAAGGGCTTTCAAGCGATCAAAGATCTGAAATTGAAGCTCAAGCCTCGCTGCAAATAAGCCAAGCTTCCCTTGCTTTTGATGCCCAACAATCTCAACAACAGTCTGTTTCTGATAATTCTCCCCAAGCCTATAAACCCACAGCACAACCGCTATCTAGTAATGAGCGAGCGTCTGTAGAAGAACCAAGCCAGACGGCAGAACTTGTGGCTTACATGGGTTCTAATATCGACCGACGCTGGGTGCCGGAACCACTTCCGGCACAAGAAGCAAGGGTTAGAAGTGACGAGGCTCTTAAGAAGGCTGGTGGCAACCAATCTATAGAAGATGATAAACCCCGTGACGGATTGAGCGCGATGCCGAAGGCGGTGCTACCGCACATCGCTTCGGCTATGTCAGCCCTTCCTTCCTCTCCCACCAAGGATGTAATGCTGGGTATGGTTGCCGATATGCAGCACTCCTTAGAGCAGCAGGAGAAAACTCCTAACCCCGAGATGGAGGCATTCGTTTCTCGCCGCAAGGAAGAACCACAAAACTCGAATTGGTGGCAGAAGGTTTCTTCAACTTTGGAATCTACTTTTGGCAACGTCCGCGATACCTTTCAGAACTGGCGTGCTGCTACTACTCTGAACAAGCTGGCCCAAAGTCAGGCACTTCAATCGGGTGAGAGTTACGAGGCTGCTGGTTTCAACTTATCGCGTGAGGGCAATCAGTACACGCTTTCCGATAAAGAGGGCAATCCCAAGATGCGGTTTGAATCGACCATCTTGGGCGTGAAAGTGGACAATACCTTGCCACCGCTATCGGGTGGTGACTTTGCCAAAACGGTTCAGTTGCGTGCCGATTTGGATGCAGGCAAAGAGCCAAGCGGTAGTTTCATAAACCAAGCCATTCACGAGGGGCAGTACATCTCGCGGGTCAACAGGATTATCAAGGCACTGTCTGACTACGCCAAATCTCAAGGTGGGAACGCCAAGGTGGACGGCAAGCTTTCTTACGACTTTAGAGCCAATTCCAAAGGTTCTGTGATGATTACCGATAAGGAAGGGAACGTTCTGTTGGCAGCGGGTAATGGGCAGATGCGTTCTCGCATGGAAGAGAAAGACTTGGCTCATTTTGAAAAAATGATTCCCGCACTCTCTCAATCCAATACAAAAATGGCTGTTGCCGCCCAAGCTTCCGTTAGTGCAGCTCCAGCCGCCGCAACACCCAAGAAGAGCAAGGGACTCGAACTCGGTTAATTCTCGCCAAGAGTGCAAGCCCAACTCCAAGGGCGCTCTGCTGGAGGCAGCACGAGAGCGAGTGCATTGCTTAAGAAGTTGCGCCACACAAGAAGTAAATCTTTTTTACAACTCAACCATGAGCTATTCTAAGCTGAAGCTATCTCTGCAATCGGGAAACTCGGTTGTTTCCTACCAGTGTCAACTTACCGAACGCATTAGCGTCCTTGGGGCATTAGCCACTATTGCTTCCACCTCGTTCCATTTGCCTTGCTACCTCTGGAACTTGGGTAGCAATACTCTAGCTTTGATTGGATCGGACAAACAGGAAGTCCTTGCCGATTTCAACTCATCAACTAATCCATTTTCCGTTCTTCAATTTCTCCTAACCGAAGCTCAGTCGGGGATCTTTATCCTGGAGAACTTGCATCCTTTCTTGGTGTCTTCCTCTTCTGATGTGGCTTCCCAAGTGGCGGTTGTCCGCCTGGTGAGCCAGGTTACTTCTTTGGCGTTTGATTTCAAGGATTCCCAAAAATTTATCATTTTACTCTCGACAGCCGATCGAGAATTGCCTCCGGCTTTGAGTAGCGTCGTTCCTGAATTTATCCATCCCCTTCCTAGTTATGAAGATAACGTTGCTCTTCTTAAGGACTTTCTTCCCTCTCTCGATCCAGCATTAGATACGGGCATTATCCCCCAATTAGCTGTTAGCGCTGGAGGGCTTTCCACTGAGGAGATTAAGTCGGGATTGCGATATTCGTTTCACTTAAATGGAGGCAAGCTGACTCCAGACGTTACTCAGAATTTGCTTGACTACAAAATTGACCGTCTCAATGCATTTAATTTAGCCTTTACAGCTCCGCCTAACGTCAAAAATTTTGGTGGCGTTACTAACATTCGCAATGCCATTCATTCTGTCAAAAAACGCTACAGCCACGAAGCGCGTCAACGCGGCATTCCCCTTCCCAAAGGGTGGTTGTTTGTCGGTCCACCAGGAACGGGTAAAACCTTCGTTTCTAAGTTTTGTGCCTCTATCTTGGGCTTTCCCATGATTGCCGTGGACACGGGCGCGATCGCATCGGGTGGTGCTTCTTATTTGCGTCAGTTAATTAATCGAATCGAGGCGTCTCAACCCGCCTTAGCCTACTTTGATGAGTTGGATAAACTCTTTCCAGAACCTGGCGTTCCCGCTGACGTTCAGCAGCGTCAGGTACTTGGTTTGCTGTTGACTTGGCTTCAGGATAAAGTCTCCGAAGTCTTCGTGGTTGCTACCCTCAATAGGCTGGATTGTTTGCCACCGGAGTTAACTCGTCTGGGGCGCTTTGATGAGATTTTTTACGTGGGTTTCCCTCCTGCTGGAGAGCGCAAGGATATTTTGCACCTGCACTTGGCTCGTTTTGACGATCGCTATAAACAAGGCGGCGATCCATTAACTCTCAAGCAGTGGCGGGTCATCCTCAATAAAACCATTAATATGACGGGAGCCGAGCTTTCTACTATGGTGGAAAAAGCGGCTGACAAACAGTTTCAACAGGGCATTTTTCCTTATTGTTTAGGGGTCGATGAATTGCTTGAAGCTCGCACCTGGATTACGCCCTTGTTCCTCAGAGATACCGATCGAATTCTCAAGATTGAAAATATCGCCAAAGGGGTTGCTACTCCCGCCAGTCCCCCCGATGATTCGATTTATGCACCTGAAGACAAATCGTTCTGGGGTCAGCCAATTAATACTGATTCTAGTACGAACGTTTCTGTTGCTTAGTCAAGTTTTCTGAACGCTACCCTAACCCTTGCCAGACACTCCCAATTTTATGAATAATTTTCACCCCTCAAGCGACGATCTTCCTTGCGACCATTCAGACCCTCTCGCTGCCCATTTCTTCCGTGTTGTTGCGATTCGCGAATGCTTAAAATACTCCTCGTCACAAGAGTTTGAGAAGTCTCTCTCTAGGCGGAGGCTTGTTAATAACTATATTTGGGTTTTATTTCCCTTGCTCATGTTGAGTCACGGTCTAGTTTGGCTATGTACTTATCTTTCAACGGGTGGCATTAATGCGACGATCGCTCTAAAACTTTTTAACTCTAACCGCGAACAACTTGAGCTGTGCCAGAAATACTCTATGCCGACTTGTGCCTTAAAGACTCCTGTCATGGATAAGTCCGATCGGCTTGATAATTCGGTTCAAAAAAATCCATGACATACAATAGTTTTGCGGCTTTTTACCCCCAAAAAACCTTCTAGACTAGCGGTATAACATGGATTACTCTTCTTTGTTTAGTCCATCTAAAATAGGTGGACGCCTTTCTGAAATAGTTCCAGCCAGAGCTGTGTTTTTCCAACTGGATGGTTTGCCTACTATTAATAAAAATGAAAATGTGCCAGGTAATATCGAGTTCTTGAGGCTTGATGGAGGGCTTTACTGTTTTACGATGCTTGAGGGTTCGCGATTGGCTGGTTTTGACTCTCCACAAAAATTCGGGTCTTGGCTGCGTTCTCCTCATAGTCAAGCAGCTTTAAGAGCTGTTTCCTCTCCTTCTTTACCTTTAAAAATCAGTCTTCACACCTTAAAATACCCTAACATTACTTATCAGTGGGATTATCACAGTAGAGGCAATTGGCACTATACGGGTCGCACGCTTAAGGTAGTATCTTTTGAGGAAGCTGTTCTGTTTTGGCAGCACTGTGCTGATTCATTAGGAAACAAAGGCGCTACGGCTAAAAATTTACTTACTTTTCTCAAGACACAAAATTTTTCTTTGTATGAATTAGCCGATGAAGCTTTTAGGGGTTGTAGAGACATTCTTGCCCATGATTATTCAGATGACGTTTTGAATCAACTAACTGTCTTAAAAGATGTATTTTCTAACCTCAACGAAAACTACTCGCACGTTGTCAATCGCCTGGAACGTCAAACTATGCTTCTTGAGTTGCAGACCGAGCGGTTGTTACTGTCCAATCTTAATCAGAATGAAATACTAT
The DNA here is from genome assembly GCA_031970155.1 of Coleofasciculaceae cyanobacterium CTOTU46601. GTDB lineage: Bacteria > Cyanobacteriota > Cyanobacteriia > Cyanobacteriales > Coleofasciculaceae > DALYIW01. The sequence goes on from DALYIW010000015.1 coordinate 32,358, forward strand.
TCTATTTTCAGTTTCTGTTGTCTGTTCTTACTAAGTCACTAAATTGGGATGACAATCAACACGTCAAAGATCTAACCAGTAAACTTTGCGATATTCAGTCTGCTCATGCGTCTACTACCGA
>DALYIW010000015.1:32523-34499 GCA_031970155.1 Coleofasciculaceae cyanobacterium CTOTU46601
GGCTCGTTGCAAACCTGATTTGACATTCAAACAGGTCAAACAAGAATGGACTGAATCAAAGCTTGCTGAATTAGTCAGACTTAACGACGATGATTTAGACGAACCCTACGAACCCCGTTCGAGTTATGAAACTAATTCCATTTATGAAAATATTACAGACAATTTCTAGGTAACATACAAATTATAAGATTCCGGAAACTGTACCTTGGGAGTATCCCAACAATTTTCTATGTTTGGGTTCGGTTCTTCCCCTAACCACTCTACCAAAGTCAGCACACCTGGTTCCAAACCAAATCAAAAAGCGTCTAAGACGAATGATTCATCAAGGGCAAACGTCACTAATTGCAGATACCTCTAAGCCAGATTTCATGGGAGAAAATCTAGCCAAATGGACGAAGGCGGTTGAGGAACTACAGCAGGAGGGCAAACACATTACTTTGATTGTTTTTGAAGAATCCGACGACAAGAGTTAATGCCGTAGGGTCATGAGGCGTCTGAAGTATATTGTTTTATTTTGGTGTGTTGCTAAAATCCAGTCGGCTGGATTTTAGCAAGCAAATAATACACAATGACACAAGATACTTTATATTGACAGAACCGGAGTAAGTTTTAGTACCCGTTAATCAGACTAAAAAAAATTTATGTCTTAGTTTTTTTTTCACCTATAAGTCACCTACAAGTGGAGTTTATTCCTATTGCTCTTGGCGCGATTTTCTATGCTAATATTAAGACCAAGACCAAGAGTTTTCCTTTTCGGTTATTGAAAGCTAAAAACGGTTGAACGCTTTATTTATACTCGTTTGGGTCTGTCTCCTTTATTAGTTCTGGAGGAGTTAGACTCGATCGATACTCCTCCACTTCTTTCATCTCCAAAAAAAAAGCGATCGCACTTATTCCCATTTGCGCGATCGCTTTTTTTGCAAAAAAAATCTAGATCAATGCTAGCAATATTTTCTAATTCCACATATCCCCCTGAGTATCGTTTTCGTGATAACCTCGCACCAGCCGGTGTTGCCGATAATATTTACAATCGGTCGGCTGTAATTAACTGTACGAAGCTATCGAGCATAGATCGAGCCAACTTATGTAGAGAGCGAATTGGATTTCTCACTCAACTATTGCAGGAATATAGAACGCGCTTGCATGGTTTAAGAGAGGTAATTGAAGTTATCGAAGGCGAGATAGCCAGGGAACAGTTTTGGGCTTCGAGGCTTGAAATTCTCATTAGTAAAAACCATCCAGATAAAAAAAATACGTCAGCGAGTAATTACCAAGGTTTAGTAAGCGAACCGATAACCCAAATCGTTGATATCGGACAGACATCCAAGGGCGTTTTCTATTTGCGATACGAGCGATTAGATCGGCGGCATGGATGTAGTTTTGTGTCCAAGAGAAAGCTCTTGGTTGCACTAGGGGAAATTCAATCTCAGCGCGAGGGAACCCCGCTTGTTGCGAAGCGCCTGTGGCTGGAGGCAGGAGAATCTTTGTTGCTTGAGTTTGAAAATTGCGAGGAAAAGAGCGTTCTTGCCATTAAACAGGCTGTTCGCGATTTGACTCTCTGGATAACGGGCGAGAGTAAAGCGGGGCAGGCTGTAAACGAAGACACGACCAGCGATGAAGAGGAAAATATTGCTACTTCTGACTTGGCTTCAATGCAACAAGCCAGGGTACGAAGTCAGGTTTGGTCTGCGCTAATGGACGAGGGATTGACCGTCTTTGTAGCCGAAGAGTTTGGAGAAGTGTTTTTTCGGGTTCACAGGCTCCAGAGTTTTTTAGGGGTTATTTCTGTTGATGGCGAGGGAACCATCAGCATCCTGAGTTCGGTCGAGGGGGCTGAATCTAAGATTATTACCAGTCCTGTTCGCGCTGTCGAGTTTTTGAAGCTGGCATTTTCACCAGTTCCCCCCAAAACTTCCAAGCCAACCATCACCCTAGAAGACTGGGAAGCCTTAAAGCAGATTGTCAAAGGCGGCACG
>DALYIW010000015.1:34509-39129 GCA_031970155.1 Coleofasciculaceae cyanobacterium CTOTU46601
ATTTTAACAACCGATGAAACTCTTTCTATTGTCCTAGACCCCAAATACTTGCGCCCATGCGAACCTGGTCAAGCGCCAAGCCCTCGCATGATTTTGTGCGAGCATTATCTTGAGATCAGACGCCGATTATTTGATGCCGTGGCACAAAAACAAGCCTCCATTCCTTATCCTAAAGAACATCGGGATGTCTGGGAGTATTGCAATCTTGAATTTGACGAGCAACAGAAGGCTGAAATCAACAGGCTTCGCATCGCTTACCCGCGTGAAGCTTCTCGCTTAGAACAACTCTTTGAAGTAGTGAGAAAGTATGAGGGGTTGAAATTGGCAAATATTGTTGTGCAGCCGTTTTCGGTCTGCGTTACGGACACCAACCTAGAACCCTTGGCTCGGCTCTCAATCAGCGCTTTTTCTCACTCCTGGCAAATTCAGCAAGTTGTCAAAGGATATTTCAGCAATGCGTGCCACGTTGACTCTCTAGAAAGCGCGATCGCTAACCTGTTTCAGGCACGCTATCAGGTTCAATACATAAAACAACTCGTCTTGCAATGACGCTCACCATATAGCGCTATAGTGACTTTAAGAAAGGCAATGCTAGTAATGCTTTTCTCGCCATGAAGTCTCATAAACAACCCAAGAAGAAGGTCTGGGTCATTCCGAGAAACTTTATTGTTGTAGATCCCGACCTACCCGTATTTGGTATGTTGTCTTGAACCCATATTGGGATAATTGGTTTTAAACACGTAACAGTTAAAGACGTTATTGCCGAATTACAAGTGACTGAGCAATTCGGCAATGTTAATTTTTGTGGAACAACATATTATTCGTCCTCCATACCGTTAAAATCCAGCAATCTGGATTTTAACGGCAGGGTAATCGCTCGGCTTAGGACGCCCCGTTGTTGATTTCGTCATTGACGATCTTGACTAGATAATTAGTCAATTGTCTCATCACTTCGCGCTCTTGCGGGGTTTTGCTTCCGCCTTTTGAGCGTATCTCGGCGGCTTGAGTTGCCAGTCTAGGCTCAACTCCAACTTTTTTTAGCAGCGCTGTATATCCTTTTTTGCTTTCAGGGACGGTCATCGCTTGAGTCGTGATGCATTTATAGCTGTAGGGCGGTTTGAGAGAGATGACAGTGACGGGAGTGGGAGTCACTCGTTTCCAATTTTCACTTCTAGCTTTTTTCCAGATAGCACAGCGCTCTGAACCTTAATCCCATTAGCTCTTCATAGAGCGGGTTCAGCTTGCACAACGGAGGCACGGTGAAAAGTACTTTCTCTCCAATTCTTAAAGTTCTGTGAAATGGACACTGAGCTGGAATAAGACGGCAGATAACATTCGCTACTGACGAAGATCGGACTTCGATTCTATTTAGCTGCTCTTTGATTGGTTCTAGCATTTGATAAGTCTTGGTAAGTTTTGATTGTCGGCTTGATTGTCGGCAAGCAGGGGAGAGAAGAGTGAGAATCACGATCTATTCCATAGGTTGATTGATTACATATCGAGATTGCCCGACCCTACGCCCCTGAAAATTCTGCCTTGAGTGGTACGACTTTAGTTAGAGGTATCTTGCTTCTCTTCACACCTATTGCACTTATGGCGGTGCCAGAATGGTGAATTTTCAATTCTCTCGCCTTCTATTACCCCTTGGGTAATTGATGAATTCAAGGGTTCCTCTACCTCTAAAGTTAGATAACGAAACTTGTTCTTGTTGGTTGTTCTTGTTCCAATCTTTAAGGTTTTTTATTTCATCTCAAAGTTGTAAATCCTTGTACTGCTCAGGTTGTGGGTTCGCACCTTGCAGCCGCATGAGGTTACGCGACCTCTTTTTAGATCCCAAGTATTGGCTACAACCTGACCGAATTCTGGATCTTCACAGGAACAAGAACATAGCCAATAATCCACATAGCGAGGTTTCGATGAATTTTTGCTACTTGCTGCTTTACCTAGCCATTTTTTGACGAGCAAGCGATCGAATTGTACATCGATTAGTTCCCGTGACGGAGGCTTAAATTTGTCGAAGTTTATGTCGGCTATTCTCAAATTTATAGCCGAAGAACTGTTAACCGCTTTGGAGTCCGGTTTTATCTCTACTGCCCTTGCAATCATACTTTTTGATGTCAGCGATCAAACGTTCGGTAAGCGACCGGGAAAAACCCCGTTGCATTTTTGCTTAAGAGCGAGACAACGACTAACTTCAAGAACCAAGTTAGTTAAGACGATCGCTTCTGGAATTGAACGAAAAATTGAACTTGAACTTGTGCGTTCAGAAGTCTTGCCCAATTTTTAGGTAATTGCGATCGCCGCCATCAACACTTTTTCAAGTGGTTGTTGTCAGATGATTTGAGAAAAAATTAGAAGGCTTAAGGGAGCGAGCATTCCCCCGCGATATCGAGAGTGGAATCGCGAGTCCTGTGAAGATAGCTCCTTAAGCGTCTTCTAGCTCTAAGATCTCTGGCGAGGCGAAGACGCTGCCATTAACATATTATCAATATTATCAAATCGAACGCATAGCAATAATATCTATTTCTTAATTGTTTTCATTCCACCCCATTTATAGTGGCGTCGCTATGAGTGAAGAGCCAAAAAAATCCCTCGGAGCAATGCGAGGGGTTGGGGAAGAACTGAAAAATCTTGTCTGATTTTAAAGCTTGCTGCAATTTGAACCAGGCACTGAACTGACGGGAGTCGTAGGAAAGCACCAGTTATAGGAAGCGATTCCCCCGTTGATATCAGCAATAACTTTTTGGGTTTGTGCCGCTTTATCTGTGAGTCCCGTTGCCTCATAAATAGATTTAGCCTTTTGGAGATTAGTAATGCCTTGTGCTTTGAGATTTGAGGCTTCTGCCTTCTCCTTGTACGCCGTCGCTTGGCTGACTTTTAGGTTTAGCTTCGCCAATTCTACATACGCTCCCGCATTGTTGGGATCGGCAGTTAATACTTGCGAGTAGATCCCCCTAACTTGGTCAGCATTTTTCATGAAGTTCCCGGATCGCGTTAGCCTTTGCGCTTCTTGCATCAGCGCGTAGATGCTGGCATTTTTCTCCCTCACGTCCTGCGTTGATGACAGCTTTGAGACCGATCGCTCTACGGTTTGGTCGCGTTGTTTTAGGGTTGAAACAGCCCAACCGCTAACCAGTAGTGCCACCAGCATAAAGCTTCCGGCTACTTGCAGTGGAAATGCCCCCCAGAGGTAGGCAAGTACTTTTGTTCCCGTGTTATTTTTTCCGAACATAATTTATTCTCACCTGCATTCTTTTCAGAATTAGTACAATTCGCTCCGCGATGAATAGAGCAATTGATTAGCACCATGCGTGCGCTTTTTAGTACATTTTCACACTTTGTTAGATGCGTTAGCGTTATGCTTGAAGACGGGTTGACAGAGAGTGTTTTTCCCCCGGATAAGACAAACCACAATACCCTAGACTTTTTGCTTTTCACGAGTCCTCTCTTATCGCCTACACAAACATGGCATCTATAGCGACTTGCCACGATTTATCCTTAAGGCTGAAAAAATCGTGTCCTGTCGCCAGGACACACGACACATTAATTTACTTTGACGTGTTGCTAAAATCCAGTCGGCTGGATTTTAGCAACGGTGACACACGCAACACTTGCATAACTTACACATCGGTTCTTAGTACGGCAATAGCAATAGCGAGCTGCTCCCGATCTGCTGCACTTCGTGCCGATCTCTTCTATCGCATTCTGGCGGCGTTGAATAGGGCGCGATCTGCCATGACAATTCCATAACCCGAATCGCGATCGTAACCGCCACCTTCGATGTCCAGCGCTGTTGAGGTTAGGATGCTCCGAATCTGCGATGCAGTTAGATTTGGCTTGTAAGATTTTACTAAAGCAGCGATCGCTGCTACGTGGGGAGCGGCAGCGCTCGTCCCGTAAAAGGGGTTGAAATAGCTGTTTGGATAGGTGGGGAAGCTGGTGGCGACGCCATCGGCAGCAGTGATATCTGGTTTTTGGCGGACAGTTCCTCCAGTTGATAAAAAGTTTCCTGGCGTTATTGCCGAGCCATCGGCGTTGAAGAACACTCGTCTCGGGCCATCGGAGCTGAATGTTTCAACTGGATTGGCAGCACCACCCGTGAAGGCTGAATTTCTCCCCGTTGCATTGGTTGCTGCTACGGCAATGGCTCCCTCCGCAGCCGGATGCCCCCAAATTTGTCCAGCCGTGTTGTAGGTCAATCTCCCCCGATCTGTGTCCAACCGCAGATATCGCGCTTGACCGCTTGCTCTGACTACAACCAGTTGGCTTCCGGCTGCTTGAGGACCGGTGTACTCGAATGGAAAGGCGTTGCCTGCCTGAATGTTGGTCGAAGCTCCGATCACTTGCGACCCCGTAGAATCGAGTACATACAAATCGTAATCGTTGGTTGAGTTGTAGAACGTATCAGACCATTGCAATGTGATGTAACCGCTTTGAGCAGTCAGCGTGTTTGCGATCGCCCCCCCGAAACTGTGAGCTGTTCCCCGCCCGAACGCCGCTCCTGTTTCTTTGAAATCGCCTTCCCAAACCCCCGATGTGCCATCGTTGTAATTTCCTTTAGTCCCTCATATAATTCTTTGCCTAATTGATTTATATTCGTATATACCTCTGGGTGATTCT
>DALYIW010000015.1:39151-58934 GCA_031970155.1 Coleofasciculaceae cyanobacterium CTOTU46601
CAATGCGGGAGAGCTAACCCAATAGACATCATCAACGATGATTTGGACTCCAGCATTCGCAAGTGCGCGTATATTGTTAGCCATGTCAGCTTCGCTGTTGAAGCCCGTGGCGAAGTATAACTGAGCGCCTGGAGATAAATCGTGAATTAGCTGGAGCATGGCTCGACCTTCATCCTTTCCTCCAGAAGCCAAGTCACCACTCCCGACCAATCTGACCCCTGAAGCTGGCAGGTTCCCACTATTAATGTCACTGTAAGCGCCGCCGAGGTTATTGTAGCTATCGCTGATTACTCCTATCTTTACTCCAGAGCCGTTGACCCTGTAGGCAGCCCGGACGTTCGCGGCAGCATGAGCGATGTCGCCCTCACTATTGGCACTTCCCGTATTGGTTCTTGGCTGTACTTCAAGGGAAGAAACTCCTGGCTCTATAAACCCCTGCACCATTCGCACGTTGGTTAGAGCCGCGATGGTTTCAACTAAGTCCAGAGGAACCAGTGCCGTGATTCGGTTTAGGCTTCCTGGGGCATTTATAATTTCAACCCTCGCGATCGCTTTAATCGTGTTTATTAGCCCTGTTGAGTTTGAGATCGGCGAAACCGTGTGGATGACCACCTTGATTCTTCCTGCCTCGTCTGTTGTAACGCCACTTCTTAAATTTGGGACTTTACTTGTGTAAGCCCCTCTTTTGGCTCGCAGTGCGATCAGGATCTGCGAGTCGATTTTTCGTTCTATGGCATTTCTCGACGCTTTCTCTTGTTCTAAAGCCTGAATCTGCGACATGGCTTCTGGGGAAATTGTCGGGCTTGAGCTTTGTGCAAGGCTCGGCAGCGTGTATTGTAACAATATAAGAGTTGTCCCGATGAACCAAACGCTGTTAATTGCTACCTTGGTGATGCTTTGTGGGAACAGAGTCTTTGCCTTGCTCATAATTTGAGATACAGTACTAGGTTTGAAAAAAAATAAGGCTGGTCTGATTGCGGGACAACGGGCGCGATAGCGTTAGCGTTAGCGAAGCGGTAGCGACGTTAGCGAAGCGAGCCGTAGGCTAGGAGCGTCAGCGAGGCGTTAGCCTAGCGCTGCTGCGTTTGCGTGACGCGAAGCGATAGCGAGGAACGAGCGTCAGCATTAGCGAGTCTTGCCTGCGGCACGCTACGCGAACGAGCGTCAGCGCAGATCGTCGTTGCTTCTCATCTGACCAATGCCCTCTTAAGACAGATTCTTCTGGTTTTTCCCAACAGATAATTCTGTCTTTAGGATTAGCCCGTGAGGAAGAGGTAAGATTTTTGACCAAAGCGAGCAAGTCACTAACATGGCTGAATCTAAGCATTAAGTTAGATACCCATTAACCTTGTCTATGCCTTTGGTTAGACGTTTTTTTTTGGCGCGAGAGTCGTTTCTTTATTCAGTCTTTAAGAATTATTGCTTTCAAGATCTCGTCGGGAGCGATCGTGAGGCGGGGTCAGTTTTGACTCCGCCTAAAATGCGTGTTTGCCTTCAAGAGGAAAGTATTAGCGACCGCTCAAGAGACGAAGTTGAATGTCTTGTTCACTTAGTCCCGGTAATTTGTCTTCCAGTAAATCCCACACCACCTCATCTGTCACTGCCGCTTTAAACTCTTGCTCTACAAGCGGATTAGACCAGGTGTAGTTGTTTCCCTCCCCTGCACCCTTATTGCAAACGGAAGCGATTTTCTCGCCTTCATACATCAGATCGCAACTAAACGCGATAGTCTCTGTTCCCTCATGACTTTTAAGGTTGTGGATGCTCAATGACTGCGGTTTCATGGTGATTTGTTTACCTCACTTAATTTTCTGTGCTTTTTCCCAAGCCTTGTTCTGGACTTTCTCTGCTGGAGAGCACTTCTTCTACTCGGTCTTTTACCGTACTGTCGTTGCCGGAGTACCCGAACACGTAATCTTGCTCTTCTTGGCTCAGATTGTGCCTATCGATTATGATTTATTCGAGCCTGTTTCCCCTCTCGATTGCTTCTTGATTAAGGTCTGACATGAAAGGTTTTTCCTGTGCAGGTACGAGCGCGATCAATTAACCGAGATTGAACCAACTTTTCATCTGATATTCCTTCCAGAGGGAATCCGATTCAGATGGCTGTTGCCAGTTTTCCTCCAGATACTCATACATTTGTTGCGGTGTGAAAATCCGGTACTCTCCCCTTTCTCCGTTTAAAGCAACAAATTCCACACCCTGATTTCCCTGGATAGCAGGTGATTGTGCAATGCTTGAAAACTTCTTGCATCATTGTTCTTGATTGGTTTTATCTATATAACGGCACGCGGATAAAGCCGCTGAATACGGACAGTCGCATTCTTCAGTTGTATGAGTTGGGGATACCATTCAGAATTTAGATCCTGATTCTGTTATCTTTGACCGGAAATCAAACTTGTACAGAAACGCTTTTTTTACTTCTGGTGTTTCTTTAACTGTTAGAGGTTGATTCTCTAGCATCTTTTTCCGATTGTTTTCATTGACTGGGGTTTTCTTTAAAAACGTTTTCTCCTCCCGTCTATAACTTCTAAGCCTCGTCGTTTTAGTTCTTCACCGACCTCTTCAAAGCTGTTGGCTTGAAACTTTGCTAGTCCAGTTGGTTCTACAGGTAGTCCTTCTGTTACTGATTGAGGTAGTCTGCTAGTCTCTAGCGATACCTCTATTGGGCTACCCTCCTCTTTGTATGCCATTCCTAACCACTTATTGTTGTCAGGTTCGTAGTATTCTTCTTTTTCAAAATTTTCACTATTCCACTGGCTGGTTCCACTTGTTCTGGTTCGTCTAATCTCCATTCAATTTTTGCCTAATTCTAAGTACAATGAGAGAGAGAATGTGTCATAAATGCAGGGAGTAGCCGCTTAGAAAGATGCCGCTCCCCACATTCATTTTCAGTTAGTTATTCGGAAAAGCCTGAATTGTCCGTTAACTGCTTTCTACTTTTCAATGCAAAACAACGATCCACAAAGGCAACCCGATTGCGATCGCGATAAACCCCATAATGCCGATAGCTATGCTGCATATCGTCAGTTTTGATGAGGAACTTAGCTGCTCTAGAACACTCAGGCAATCTTCGATGCTTTCTTCTTTCTCTAATCGCAAGTGCATCAAAGCTTCAATTGCATTTCTTCTCTCTCTTCGAGTTAGCTTGGCATATGGTTGTAGTTCAGATGAGCGAATCAAGTGTTCTATTGTTAATTGCTCTAGTACTACCTCTAGCTGGTTTGTTTCGACACTGGATTCCTCGTAGTTTAATCCATTGTTTCCTTCTAATACTTCGTTGCTCATTGTTCTAATGGTGAGAGGTTATATGGAGAGTGGATGAAAGTAAGGGCAGAGATTTTATCGCATACAAGAATTGTCTGCCCTTTTTCAAGGATTTTTGTTTTCAGGGTATCTATCTGTAAGTTCAATTGCGGCGAAGATTGCCGTTTAATTTTCGACGCCCCGATCCTCGATTATCTTCTTCTGGAATGCACTTTACTTTCATTTCAAGCGTTCGCACTTTGCGAGGCTTTTCTTGCCTTTATGAAGTTAAGAACTCCTTCGGCTGTTGCATCTGTTAGATGCAATCCTGCTACGTCTTTTTCCCCCAGGTGAAATTTTTCTTTTAGTCCTGCTGGATAGACGATGTATTCCACGTCAGGCGCTTCTACTGCAACTTTTGCCACCAATTGCTGATGCTTCATTGCCCTGCTGTCTCCCCTTGATTGCACTGCCGTGCGTTTCGCATCGCAGTCGAGGCTTGGTGGATCGAGTCTTGAAGGCGCTGATTTTCGGCGACTGCTTCATCTAGAGCTTCGTGTCCTTCAGTCATCAGCTCCTCGCTGAATGGAGAACTATTTATTTTGTCAAGAACTTGAAACAGCTTTTGCTGTGCCGGGGTAAAATTTTCGTTCATCGTCGTACCTCAAGAGTTTTGTTCTTGCCGTGCGGTGGCTGATTCTGGATAGGTTTTGCGCGACATTTCTCGCAACGATTGCTGTATTTCTGGTGGCTGTTGTTTGGTCAGCTCTGTGAGTTCTCTGCCCAGTTCCAACCAGGGACTAATCGGCGGCGGCTGTTGTGACATGAATGACTAGCCTCCAATTCGGCGATACATGAAGCTGTTGGAAGCTGTTCCCTCAGTAACACCCCTCTTAATTTCTTCATCGCTCATCTCTGCGATGATATTTGCCCAGCCAGTATGAGCGTTGTTGACGATGTTTTGCTGTGCGATCGCTCCGAGGTCTGGTCGAACCGCTGAGTAAGCATCAACAACGGACTGCTCTTTCGCTGTTAACGTTCCGTCAATATTTGGCATGATGGGTAAATCTCCTGATTTGCTATCTCGTAGATCCGGGAGTGGTCAGCACTGACGTTCTTGGCCGGACTAGCAGTGCTGACGCCACTCGTTTCTGGGATGCCCTGGATAAGTTAAGGACATGGCGGGGGTTTCCCCGCTGCCAGGATTAAGACCAAAATCTCAGTCATTCGTCATTGGTTATTGGTTGTGCCAACAAGAGCTTCCTGTTGGAGCTTATAGGGGCGAGTGGGTGTCGCTTCACGATTCCAGATTGCTGCGAATGCGAACCCTTGTCTAACGTCTAACGTCTAAGGCAGATAGCTGCCTTAGACGAAATCAATCAAGAGTTAACGGGCATTGTCATAGATTTGCAATTTGCCTCCGGATTTCGGCTTTTGCCTCTGGTAGGTCTTGTCTTGCAACAATCTTTTGCATGGCACAGGAAAACTTTTTGTCTTCCTCTTTTTCAACTAGAAGCAGGTTTGGAAGCTGCTTCGTTCTTATGTCAATCTTCTCGATTTCTTCTGGAGAAAATCCATGAGATTCATACATTTGTCGTGTTGAATTTTGCATGGTGCGTGACTATGAGCTTCGTTACGGGTGAAGGTTTAGGTTTTGACTTACGCATGACAGACTGGACATTACAGCACCATGCATCGCGATTAATAAAGGCGCTGTATATGTCCATAGCCGTGAGTGACTAGCGTTAGCTAGTTCTCGCTACAACTTTCAGCCAATTAATTTCTGCTAGTTTAAAGTCTGGTCTGTCACGTATTGTCGTGTATCTTAAATCCTGTCTGTTCGGCTTTTTCAGCCTGCGTGCCGTGCCTCAGCGAGTAAAGTACTTCGCCATTTTCCTCCACGTAGTAACGGGCTACACCGCTATTTCCGTAGATGGTTTCGATTTCCCCTTCTCTGGCTTTTTCGACTTGAGATTTGTCCCACCTATCTCCTTCTACCTGTGAGATTTTATCTCCGATGTCTCGATCGTTTATGTTTGGCATGGCTTGAACAATTAATAAGAGCCTTTGTTAGAGGATGATTTTTGCTCTTCGGGCAAATCTTTCTTCAGAGCGGAATCCATTTCAAACGTAAAAGTGGGGGGGGACGTGGGATGAATCGATCGCTCATCCCAACACTATTTATTTTTAGCACTTGGTAGGTTACGGCAGAGTACGCTCTACAAGAGCATCTTCATGCGATCGAAGGATGCTTTAACTCAAGCATCCCACCTTTCCACTCTTACCCCATTTTGTACCTCTGTATAAGTGCCTCCCTCCATATTAATTACCTCGGTTTCTTCTGTTATGTTTCGAGGTTCTTTGGCTTTATTCTCCTCACATGATGCCCCAGAGTTTCCCCCGGTTTCAACCGTGTTGCCCTGAATGTTCACGCTATTTCCACGAACTTCTTTGTTGTAAGTCCCACCATTTAAGTTGATGATTCTTCTACCTGCCATTGGATGTTCTCCTACTTAAAACCATGAAATCTTGCGATCGCGTTATTGCGATCTCTCTTTGCTCAGTCTTTGGTACTCGTATTCGTCTACGAGCCTCTTTATAAAAGTTGCTGGATTTATTCCCTGACTAAGAGCTATTCCTGATACCCTGTCCATCAGGTATGGATCTTCTCCATACATTACTGTGAGAGCCATTCCTGCTTCGCCTGTTATCGATCTGTGTCTCGATTCAGCAGCTTTTTCTATGAGGTTATAGATTTCTCGTCCGAGTATGACCGTGATTTTTTTCTTCTCGGCGTTCGTTGTTTCTGCCATTAGGTTTACTGTATCAGCCTCTTCAGAACTTCGTCAACTTTTTCTGAAATATTCAGAACTTTTCGGCAAAAGTTGCCGAAGTTCTGAAAAATCGTGTTATTCTCAGTTTAGAGGCATAGGGAGACTCGTACAAGACAGCCCAAGCCTCCTTGAACCCATTGGATGCATAGGCTCAAGGGAGAGTAAACAAGCAGAAAAGCTTGCTCCCCAACTCCAATAGATAAATCCACAAAACTAAACATGATTCTCCAAAGAGTTCCGGCTGCTAGTCCCTTACTGTGGACGCATCAGCCCGATCCGTTTGACTCTACTGCCGCGATTTACTCGTTCGTGCATGGCTCTATTGCAGCCAGGATCAAGGTAACCACTGGCAGTGATATGGCAGTTGCTACCTTAATGGTTGGCAGATGGGCAATTTTAGACAAAGAACAACTGCCGGTTCGCGAGGCATTTGCCCAGATTCATGACCAAATTTCTGAACTGGCAAAACAGTTTACTCTCGCGACCAAAGTTCCTTTTCCTCTGGCTGGCACTCGAAACATTAAGGTTTACCTAGACCCGGACGAAGATTTGACTCGTTGGATTCTCACGTTTGTTAGTCCCACTATTGATGCAAATCCTCAGCGCCACTTTCCTCATTGGAGCTATTGCGTTCAGGACAGATACAGCGTGCGTCGTCAAGACGGTGCAAAGATGACTCGCGTTGAGTAACATCTTGCGTCACAGCGCGATCGCCCAAATGCACAATGCAAGTCACTCAAATAATTTAGGACACTTTAAAAAATGCAGACGCTCAAAGAACCCGAAAATTTGCAATTGACTTTTCCTGATGGCACGGTTCTCAGTTCTGGCGATCTTGTTTTGGTCACTCTCGAATTTGCTTGGCTCCCCGTTCCCTGCAAGATCCTCGAAATTCTTGAGTTTCCCAAGCCTGATGAATCCGGCAACGTTCTCGTTCAGCCTCTAGTTGATTTAACTGGCATCTCTACTGGCACTGCGCCACGATGGGTTCTCGCTTTCTACTGCCGCCCGTTGGATTGCGTGACAGCGTTGCAACTGGTTCAGGCATCGAACCAGCTTTTAGCGGCTGTCCCAGCCCTTGTACTCGATCGCTCTCAACATTAGTGGCCCAACATGGGTGAGGTATGAAGGCTCTGAAATCTCTTATCACAAAGAATAGTACTCGGCGTACAGCCTCTGCTTTTTGGATGAGCCTTATGTCTCCAACCTTTTCTGAAAGACTGCAACAACTTAAAACGTCCCTTCCCGATGGTTCTGACCCATTTCTCCATCTACCTCCCATTGAAATTGTCTATGCGTTGCTAAACGGCGAGGTAACGGAAGAGGAGATTCCAGAATGCCTCTGGAATGATCTTGGGGTAGCCCATGCCGAACTCAAGTCCGCATCACGGATGGAGGGCGAAGGCATTTTTCAAAGTAATTGAAACTGAACGCACTCAACATTTTTAGGGCATTAATTAATAGTCATGCTTCAACCTGTAAAATTTCTCGAAGTCACTTTTGTGGCGCGAAGGACTTTGACGGTCAACACCCTACCTACTTCTGAAATCGACATTCATAACCTGACTCCCGAACAGAAAGCGGAACTCATTTCATGCCTCGATCGCTATCCCGAACCTCCGGTTTGGCAGATTGAATCTATCCGTCACACTTCAACGATTTCTACTCAGTTTGCAACAAGAGCTCTTCAACTGGCTTCCTCTATGGACGACAATGAAATCTTGAGCTGGTGCGAGAAGATCTCTCAGGCTATTGATGGGGTTCCCTTCTGTGTGTCCGAGCGGGAAATTGGCGACGATAGCGAAGCGCTGCTGCGAAGCGCAGATCGCGATAGTTTGATAAATTTCATCGCCGACACGCAGTGGATCTGGCAAATTGTTCCGCCCCCTGGCATGGACTCGTTTCCTACAACTGAGTCAGCTTAACTCGAGCATTTTTCTATCTATCGGGGAAGGGCAACGGCTACTAAAGAGACACACGGGCTAACCAGTTACCTTCCCGACTTTTTCTTTACCAAATGTGAGGTTATCAATTTTCAAATGGGAGCAAGAATAGGTAATTGCAACAGAGTCCTCGGTGTCAGACCTGCAACTGAAGAGGAACTTAGAACTAATCCGGGTCCTCGTTACTATATGGCACTTAGTGCCAAGAAGGGATTCCTAACCGAAACTGAAGAAAAAACTGTAGACCGCCACGATCGATATATTGGGGAAAGTGACTATAGCCAGGTGACTGAATGGCTGAAAACCCACTACGTCTACTGGCGAACTCCTTGTTTTTACACAGTTCCCAAGTAGTCTCTGAAAGTCTCCGCAATAGCATCTGTAGATTCGCTTTCTTGTCGGTCGCTTCGGAGAGTGCGTTCTCCAGCCCTGGTGTCTCCTAGCTGAGTCTGGAACATACCTCCTGAAATCTCTAGCCTAGAGACGAGTGGCTCTCCCTGCCGCCATTCTCAAATTAATGTCGCTACCGCACGGGCAGAGCCTGAATTAGGGTAACGCAATGCCGCAGCGGTCAGCCTCCTTGTAGAATTTCTTTACTGGTTAATGTCCCATGAAGAAACCTTTAACGGCTTTGTCTCAACGCGAACTAGAGTCCTTGTACGCAAAGGGGCAAGAGAGATTAAGACTAGGGCGATCGCTTGACGAGAAAGCAGACGGAGATTCATCAAGAGATCTGCCGAAGACGCGAACAGTACGCACAGGCTGTTTTAACCGTATCTTCAGGCGGATGGGATGTTACTGCTGTTGCTGGCATTAATAACGGCAAATTCGGGAAAAACTTTAACCTGATTGAAGTTGAAAGCTTTGAATCTTGGGCAGCAAGGGAATATCCATAAACAAACTTTGTCCCAAAAAAATATCTGGGTCGATAAGAGCGATAGCTCTCGCTCTTAAGAGCTTGAGCGCAGATCGCATTTCCCCAGTATAGACCGTTGCTAAAATCCAGTCGGCTGGATTTTAGCAACGGCATAAGGGTCTGAGTCTTAGTCCGTGCCCTCACAGACGTTTTCTTCTTCAACCAAGGCTTGCAGGACTTCACCAACGCCCAGATACCCAGTTGAGCAAGATGCTGCCAGCTTATCAACATTTTTTCCCACTTTTATCCAGCTCAGCCCTGGTTTCAGTTTTTCGTAGCTGCAACGAGCTAAGTAGGCATAATTTACCGTCACCGCACCAATAACCTGTACTATCTCCCCCGTATCTTTGATGATTTTCGGGCAGACGTGTCCGCTATATACGGGATACTTTATTCCATCGACATCTACCCAAAACGCTGCTGTTTTAGCAATATCCTGGTAGTTGCCTTTAACCTCCAATGCTTCAGTCATTTTATTGCTCCTTCTTGTCTAACTATTACGTGGTAACTTCTCTTATATTTGGCTTTTTATTTGGGCGATCGATTGGAACGGCACTTCTTGATACTTTCTTTCCTCCGGACTCCACAATCCAAAAACGGCGTCCCAGTCTTCTACCCAATCCGGGCAAGTCCGGTCTATCTGGCGAAGGAAATTTGATACGCTCTCCAGGATCGAAGTCGTATCTGTGTAATCCCCGATTTTTTTTGAGAATATTGACGTAAGTATCAGTTGACTTTCTAGGGGTTCTCCGGTGGCAGAAAGCCCTGATAATATATTATAAATGATCGCTTTCTTTGGGACTTTGGGACGGCAGTTTACGCACAAAGCTACTTCTTTCATTGTTGTAATTCTCTTCGCCTGATAATTGGCTGTTTTTAACAATTTTATCAGCTAAACACGGAAAAAATTATGCATCTCCAATCGCTTTCAACTCAAGCAACTGAAGACGCATAAATTCTCGTTACCTACTATCTTTCTTAGGCAGCTTCTTGTAGTTCTAGAGATGGCATGACGTGCCTTAACTCTCCAACCGTGATTACACTGTCACCCTCGCACAGCGCTCGATAGCTTACAACTTCTTTAGAACCAAACCAGCCTAGTACTCTCTGACTTCCAGCACACTGAATTTCGTCCAGGTATTTGCCAACTGTTTCAATCCCTTCGGCTATCATAAACGAGCATCCATCTGGAGAGATTGCCGTTACCTTTCCTTGCTCATCGAAGATTAATTCGACTTGCACCGCTCTGACGAAGGCGTGGTTTTCTTTCTGCCATTGGGCTATCAGTTTTGTGCTTTCATGTATCTTGCCGTAGCCTCTTTCTAAGTCAATTTCCGCTCTTCCCAAGAAGCCTATTGCACTCTCTAAGTCTTTACTCAGATTATTGTTGTTCGGCAACCCCTGCGTATCTTCTTTGAGCTGGTTAATTTCTGCCTTTAATCTTTCGATTTCTTCTAGAATTCCGTGCGCCCGATTTCTCAGTTCTTCTACCACCATTCCTGTCTCCCTTGTTGTGTATATTTTTGTCTAGCTATTTCTTGCGCTAGCAATAAAAAATAACCGGGATTGCTCCCGGTCTACCATGACATTTCTATCTGATTTTCTGGACTTATTCGTAGACGCGAGCTACTAGATAAAATGATTCTTTTTCGCCATCAGTAGTAAATCTTTTTCCTGTGATTATCATGCTTTGAGGATCTTCGTCGTTGAATGTTATCACGACGTTACGAATCGATTCAGTACGTTCCGGCTGTTTCAATCTTTTCTCTATGTGATCCAGTATTTCCTTCTTCAAATCTCCTGAAATGGCGTCAACTGGCGGTGGCGGACTTAATCGGAAGATTAGGTCATCCATTGATTCTTCATATGACAGCCGCAATTCATCGGTATCTCGCTCGTCGTGATAGGGATCAAAGCCTGCATATCCTAGCTCTTTGACCGCTATAGCAGGATCTTCGCAGCCTAGAGTCCAGTCTACGCTTTCGATATCCCAGTTGTTTGCTTCTGGGAAGGCGAAAACATCTTTGCTAACTGGATGCCACTGGACATTTGATGGATGCCACTTGACACCTGCTGTGGGTTCTTGGTTGCTGAGGCAGAATTCTCCCCTTGCACGAAACCAATTTAACCCCGCTCTGTTTTCAATTGGTTTACCTGGATTCCAAACCAGATATTTGACTGGTTTTGTGGAGTCGCAGGTTAGCTCATAAGGAGTAGCTATGTTGGACGCGATTTGTTCAACAAAGCTAGATACTCCGTAATAGCAACTTTCCCCTGAACCTATTACCTTTACGGCGTGTTTGATCAGCAAGGGACTATTTTCTTTCAGGAATACTTTTTCTTCCCCTTTTTCACATTCCCATTCTTCATTTTCCCCAGGTTCATAGGGAACCAAAGGTGCTGCTGTAACGTAAGGACACTCCTTATTTGCCCTTTCTGCGTTCATTTTGTACAGCGCTTTTATGTTTTCTGGCGTTGCGTGAACTGTCTGGAGGGAACACAGTTCTTTAAATATTACGTCTTCGACCTTACTCCGAAACAATTCAAACGCTTTGTCTTCGATAAAGCCAGCTCTCACTGGTGCTTTTGGATTTATCGGTCTCGAATTCCTGACTTCAAACACGAAGCGAAATGGGACATTACTCAGATCGCACCCGATCAATTGCCCATACCAATTGACGACTTGAATCTTGTCCCAACGGTACGTGTCAGGACTGTAGATAGTTAGCTTATTCACATCGATCCAGTGCGTGACAATTTCGTTACGAAGGTTGTCATCGATCGCACCTGTCTGAACTTGAACCCCATCCAAGCTTATTTCAAGGATATCCTTGTACCCCAGCGCCGGGAAACTTTTGATTTTTTCTATCCAATATTTTTGTGATGGCACAACACTCGGCAGTGCTTTTCTTACTTCGTCAATTACCTGGGGTTCACATTCTGCATCAACATAGAATCCTTGGCTTAAGTCGCACTTGCTTAGTCGGCTTTCCCATTCGGAGTAGTACGATTGTTCGTCCCACCACCTTTTTGTGTCTATTTCAAGGGTCAACCCGTTCGATGTGATTCTTACCTTACTAATTGATTCGTGAGCCAGCAGGCTTCCAAAGCCGACGCCCATCGGTTCTTGATTTTGTATGACGGATTCATCAAATCCTGAATCCCCCAAGCTCAAGATTTTGTAGAAGCCCTCAACGCCTTGTAGTCCGCAGCCGTTATCCCGGTAGGTGAAGCTTGTTTTGTCAACAGCTGTTGTGATATCGACTCGGTTTGCCCCGGCTCTTTGCGAATTTTGCAGCAACTCTGATAGAATCTCGGTTACTTTTCCGGCAAACAGCCGTTTGATGGACGAACGGATTTTATGCGGGTTGACTAGAAGTTTTGTGTCCATGAAAGTATTGACAAGGATTAAAGTTTACTTGTTGTTTTTTCAAGGGCTGAGTTACGGATTTTTTCCGACTCACCCCTTGAATAATTCAGGCTTTTCTGTTGACAAGAGCAGTAGTTAAAGCTCGGTTTATGTTTGAAACGGCAATCGCCGCAGGCACTCCTTGTGTGTAAGATGAGCGTCTCTAGTTGGCAGCAGCTACCAAATTGGTTTTCTGAGTCCAATAGCTGTTAATTGCGATCGTTTTCCGCTCTACTTCGTCAAGTTTTGCTTTCTGTTCTTCATTTAGAAGGTGATACCACTGGTCTTTGAAAGCCTTGACCTCTTCAACTGAATAAATATCGATTCCAGCGGTTTCTATGTGGTCGTTCTCCGGGTTGATATACATCAACATGAAATCCCGGTACTGTCCCGCATGGGGCTTGTTCCAACTTAACGTTGTCCGTTTAGGATTGCTGGTCTGAGCCACGAACCGCATTTTTCCGTTGGCGCTGCCTTTGGTTGCCGTTTCAATCCACACTTTGCGCTGGCAACGCAGCCTTCTTCCATAAGGATAATCACCTTGAATGTAAGCTGTTTCGAGCGATGTGTGACCCGACAGCACCACACAATTTGATTGGGCTACTGATGTTACTGACGTTTCTGAATCTGCTAATGCTAAAGGCATAACTAGGTTGAAGAAATTTTCTTAGGTTTCTCGCCCCAGATGCGAGCGCTAGCTATTAATAATTGTCTTGCATTCTGGAGAGGTTGACTCTGTAAGGGGAGTACTTTGGCACGCTCTAAGAGTACCGTTGCTCGCATTCCAGTCGGCTGGAATGCGAGCAACGACCTCCACTTGAAGAAGATCTATGGTCACCAATTGCTGACAGGGCAGTACGTTCCGCAATCTGACCTTTCTTCCCGATGCGTGACTTTGATGCCTAATTCCATAGCAGCTCCGTAAGCCCAAGACTCGGCGCGAATTTCCGGGAACTCGTTCACTTCTTCGACGGTTAGGCGCTCGCCTCGGCTCCAAGTCGTTGCACCCAAGAAATCTTCGATAAAGAAAAGCTAGCTAATTTCCGTCAGCTCCTCGATCATGATGCTCGTAGCTCTCATCAAGGTCGCACACCATGAGATAGCGTTGTCTCGATAGGTTTCCTTCCGTAGTCCGTCGTTGCAAACACAGTCGATGAGCCAGGTGATGCTTGGATAGACAAATTCTGGCGTGTCCTCTGACCCATCAGCAGAGGCAAGCAGCCCTTCCCGATGTAAAGCACCTGCCAGCCTGAGCTTAAGTTCTTCGTTGGTTACTAGCTTGCGATCCCTGAGTGCGTAGTCAACCAAGGCTTCCGCAAACGAGTCATTGACTTCTTCAGGATTTTCTACAAGATGCTCCAACGCGCTGAGTGTTATGCGAGCGATCGTTTTCCGCCCTGTATAGTCGGCAAAATTTCTGATGAATGCTAGCATACCTTCGACCATTAACTTTCCAGGCGTTTTTGCTAATTCGTCTAGCATCTGCTGCAAAGCATCCTCTCGCTCCACCACTTCTTTATCAGTTGGCACTGGCGAGGTCGAATAGGTTTCATCAGTCAGATTTGACAAAACATTTTCTACAGCATCGGAGTTGATGCGTTCGCACAAATTATCAATCGCGTCGCAACTAAGCAACTCTCCTAACTCTCCGTCAAATAACGGAACTGCTTCGCTGTAGTTAGCTTGAAAATACCGGAGTGCAGCTAGCACGGTATTTAATTCAAGTGATGAAGATGAAGTCGTCATTGCTGTTTAATTATCTCAATAAGAAAAGTTGTTGGATTCGTCTAAATCTTTGGCATAGGCAAGCCCTTCAGGACTTACATTCAGACTCGACTGTTCGGGTAGGTTCAACTCTTCAAGCAGCTTGTCGAAATCTATCTGTACGCCTTGCTCTATGACGTATTTTCGCCACTTGCTGATAATTGATGAACACTCCTCTTTGAGCTTTGCTATCTGCACCTCTCCACCATACTTTTTGCAGATTTCACCTTCGTACCTTCCACCAGTCTTGAACATTTGGTCTAGCGATCGCCCTTGCCTTAATGCTTCAGCTAGTTGCTCTAGCTGCCCTTAGGCATAGCACAATTCGACCTTTACCACAGTTGGTATTGTGTCTAATAGTCTTTTTGCCATCCGAAGCACCCCGCCGCACCTGGAATTCCTTCACCCTTTTTCCAGTGGAATAACTCATCAAATTTTGGTTGGTTGAGGATTGAATTTTTCATTATTGTTGGGAATCTTTAATGTTGAGGCGCTAGCTTATTAAAAGCTCCCCTTTTCTCGCATGGGAACGCTTTGTGTTTTAGCTGGTCGCCTTAATCCTCTTTTTCACACTTTAACTTTTAAGGGCAGAAAGATAGTCCTTGTCGTAACTCTGCAACAAGTTACTTGCTCACAAGCGTGACTGATTGACGTTGAAAGTCTGTAACTACTTCCAGTTCAGCAATCAAGGGTTAGAGACGATTGATTTTTAAGATTTCTTCCGAATGGCGTTGACACTTGCGCTCGTAGCAGGCTGATTACTCCCACTTCACTAGGGTCAAATGTTTAACCCTGATTTTCATCATAGTTGACTATGAAAAGCATGGTCAACTATGATTTGGTTTGTAGTTGATAATTTTTAGGATCGTGACTTAAACCTGATGGCTAAAAAGTACCAATATTCGTTGCCGTTTGAAGATCCTGGGATTCAGATCCGGCTGGAGGGTTTAGCCGCCTACTTTGGTGAAGACTATATTTACAACGGCAAGCCCAGCCCCAAGCGGCTGGTAGAAGCGATCGCCTATGGCAGGCTTCTTGTTTCAGAAGCACAAGAGCGTCGGGCGCTTAACCCTCAATTTCATTTTTTAAATTGGTCTTCAACTCGGTGGCAGTCGTTATTGGTAGCTGTTTGGGTTTGTCTTGAAGCCAGCCAGTATACAGTGGCTTGCGAGCTAGTCTCTCTTTTATCCTTGCGAGACGAATCCGATGCGATTTGGCGCGAACAGATTGCTTATTTTCGGGCAACCGACTGGTTTGCTCGGTATGAACTCTTGCAGGAGCTCATCAAATCCAATCAGCCCTTTCGCCTTGACTACGACAACGGATCGGGTGTTGAGTCCCACGTTATTCGCCATGCCTTTCTAGAATATTCTCCTCACTCTGGCGTTACTTGGATTAGGGCTTATTCCACTAACCGTCGTTCTCGTGATACTGAGCCGATTAGACCCCTTGCCCATAATTACAGGTTTGCGCTCGATCGCATTGTAACCGTTGAGCCTACGAGCGGTGACAAGATCGAGTGGCTTGGTTCTATGACAAGCATTGAGGTCACGTTTGAATTGCCAGGTTTTCAGCAATATCTGCGTCATCCTTACGACTTGGACGTTCATGTTTTGTCAGATGGACGCCGTTGCATCAAGCGGCGGGTTTACGACACCCCAGATTTGCGTGAAGACTTGGCGCGGTATCTGCCTAATTTTGAGGTACGCTCGCCAATTTCAATCCGGTCTTATTTTTCCCGTATTGCTCAACAGATGCACGTTCAGCATCTCTAGCACTCACTCTTGTTTAAAAACGTATGAATCATCTTCCTTTGGCTGAAAAGTACGAACCCCTTCTCAAGGACTTTTCCGCTTATGTCGTGGAGCAAGTCTTGGAGGCTCATGAGACTGCCTTTAACAAAAGACGCGAACAGTGGGAGGCTACTGTTGATGTGCTGGCTCAAAACTCGGTCAACAAAGAGATGGCATTAGCTATCCGTCAGCGACTGGCTCCAGTTTTAGTTCGGGAGTTGCGCGAGGCCGTTTCTTCCCAGTTTCAACAGGATTTGGAGCCAAAGTTAGCAAAAAGCATTGCCACTACTTTGACTGAACTGGTTGGCGACAAGCTTGCTTCTGAACTGGCTGCTGCTATTAGTCCAATGCTAGAGTCCCAACTTCGGCAACTCATAGCTTCAGAGTTTAAGCGCCAAGACATGAAGCCTATCTTATTCTTGTTGAGGCAGATTTCCGATCGGGAGCTTCAACAGCAGGTTTATCTGAAACGGATTTCCTGGCTCCTTGGCATTTTGACTGCCTATGCACTCGTCTGTGGGGCTTCCAATATTCTGAACCATTATTTTCCTCAGATTGAGAGCACCTCAGACTCAACACATTGTTTCCAGCCGGGGATTCCCTTTTTTTCCTCGGCATTTCTAAAACTCGGAAATCTTTTTGCTTTGGCTGGCCCACGCAAGCGCACACAACCCCTCAATTGTGGAGATTTGAACAGTGAACGTGAAATCCACTAAAGTTTTGCACCTTAAGATTACTGTTTGCAGCCAGTGTCCTTACTGCCGCGAGGAGACAGAGAAAGGCTGGGGGAACGGTACTTTCAGGTGTCACAAGGTCTACGACGACGCTCCAAACTTCCAAGGTAGATATCGCCGCATCGGGAGCGACGCCGAAGAATATAAGAGACGCATCAATGGCGATAGCGAAGCGCTGCTGCGAAGCGCAGATCGCGATTTTTACAAAGAGGGCATTCCCGATTGGTGTCCGCTAACCTGTGCGCCGACTTGATAACGTAAAATGACATATCCCTTGCTAAAATCCAGTCGGCTGGATTTTAGCAAGGGGCGATTTCGCTCAGGCACATCCTTACAGGGTGAGCCGATCCGTGGATAGGGCTGAACAAACTTCTTCGGCTGTTAACCCGCTTACAAACAGTATCTGGTACATCAGCTCTGACACCTGGGTTCTTTCTCTTGTATCCTCTGGTTCTCTTGCTAGTTCGGCATACCAGAAAAGTTCTTCAACTTTCTTCATTCACGCACGCCTACTTTTTTACCCGCGTCCTGTTAACAGGGCGCGGGTAAGATATCCTTGTTGAAATCCGCTCTTACTCTGTACTTTAATAACGGCTCATTAACCGTTGCGTTTGACGGCTTCTTTCCAAGGATTGAGTAGTCTCCAGAAACCTTAAAGTAACGGGTATTTTTCCAGCACTTGCTCGGCTTGTTGGCTGAGACGGTTGCAGCCTTCTTCTAAGCTAGTTATTGCCTCAGTTGCTAATGCCTTGGTTTGGTCGGCATAGGCGATCGCGCTCATGATGGCTTCAACAATTGGAATTATCCCTTCATCCGTGGAAACTACGGTCTTATTCGCGGGAAAGTTGTCCACTTTACCTCGTTTCTTGGTGTATAGAGTGCGGTTGATGAGAGCGCGAGAGAAGCCCTTTAAATTATGCTGCACCGTTCTTTTTCTCAGGCGGCTTCCCGCGATAACCCGGATCGCCGGAACACAACTCCCAGTCATGTAGAGACACGTCGTTTAGATTAATCGTTTTTCCCCGGAAATTTACCACGTCTTTTCTTATTTCTGTTGCCTCTACAACTTCTTGGGTATGGATGTGCTTGAAGAAGATTTCAGCCATTATTTAAGTCCTTCCTTGTTCGTTCTTGGATTAACAGAGGAAACTTCCTTGTCCGAAAGAATTCACTTCGATATGGTCGATCAGCAGACAATCTTAACTATCGTCAAAATTGTTGTTTCGACTAGGATTATGACCATCACCCAGAAGGTCATTCTTATGATTAATGACGCTAAGGGTTTTAAGTGTTTAAGTTTCAAGGCTTGTGACTGTGCTGTTTAAACTGTGAAGGCGTCTAGGAAAGAGGTAAACTCCTCTTACACGGAAAGCGTTAGCTTTTTGGTTTTGACCGACGCTGGATGCCGGAACCACTTCCGGCACAAGAAGCGCGGTCACGAAGTGACGAGCTAGCTTCCCCCGTCTTAGTAGCGAGTTTTACTCAAGCGACGAAGATGCGTGAAATTGGATTTCCGACTCTCGCCATTCGTTATACCAGTTAAAAACTCCTTGCCTTTTCATTCCTATGTGAAAACAAGCAAGGTATTTACTGGAACGATGCATTTTAGTAAAACTCGCACAGGTACAGAAAAAATTATTTCTTGCGGGATTTTGTTAGATTCATTTGCCCCGCTTTTACCTAATTCTGCCTGCCATCTATCACGATACCACGATTTTTTTGGTTCTTTCCCTACTTCGAGCTTCGTCAATTACAAACACTTTTGACACAATAAAAAAATGTATAATAGTTAGTCTATTGGAGTTCTATTCCTCGCCGTTAAAACTCGGACTCTTACACAAAAGTTGGATTTCTTATCGTATATAGCTTTTAACATTCACGGGGAAGGAGTAGAATGCGGGTTTTCATCAAATTGATTGGATGAAACCCAATTCTTGAGCTATACTCTCTATTAATCGAATTGCTTGACTGCAACTTATTCATTGGTTGTAGTAGACTTTGTGACTAGAGCCACCGAAGTTTCCCTCGGTAGCTTTAGTTGTAAGAACCTTATTTAACCGAGTCTGCCTATATCCCCGCTGTGGCACCTCGGACAGACATTCTCCTCGTTCCACTCCTTGTAAGCATTCCACCAGTAATCGCACTCGCAGCACTGCATATAATCTCGCAGGTCAGGGCATTCGCAATCGAAAACGAAGTTGAATCGCGCACTCCAGCGATCGGAGGACAAAAGCCGATGAAGCTTTACAGCTTCCTCAATTGAGCCGATTCCTACAACAATTTCTCGGTTGCCAAATCCAAATTCTGTGTCGAACGACTCATAGTTACACTGCTGATTGATTAATTCCCGAAATTGTTCATCAACTTCAGGGCTGCAATAATTGCCTGGGTATGAAATTTTCAGAGTCAACATGAGAGCTTATCTCCTACGCAAGTACTTAAACTGAAAGCGCGTTAAACCCGTAAAAGCAAAGGTATGGGTATGATTTCTGGCGATTGCATTGGACTTGACTCGGACTGTTGGGCTTTCATTAATTTGTTTTCACTTCCCTTGCCGGAGTACGGCACGTCTTGGTCAAACAAGTCCAGTTGTCTGTAAATCCCATTCCTTTTTTCCCAAACCGTTTGGAAACACTTACGTTCTTTATCCATTGGGTTTCCCGGTGCGGCTACCAAGAATTGCAGGCAGTCTTTTCCTTCTATATCTTCTTCGTAAACTCTCGGTATGCCATGCTCGCAGTATTCTAGCACCTTCCCTTTGGCGAGAGATTCCTGCATTAGAAACAAATTGCATTCTTCCCTGTTTCCTATGAATATGGCTTCTACCGATCGATATTTAAGGTCTGTTATCCTCCTGATTCTGTAGACTTTCCACGTTACCTCGTTTAGCAAGGCTTCAAAAATTTCCAATGCTTCTGTTGAGAGTAATTTGCGTTCTATGATGCTCTTATTTCGGAAGAGAGTTTGCTTCCTATTGAAGCAGGTGGCGATGTATTCAATATAGGCGGCTAACGCTGCCTCTTCTGGTACTAACTCGTACTTTAGCTTAATCTCTGAGCTGGTTCCAGCCACCATCGAGAACGGACAGAAGACGCACGCAGATCTCCAAATTCTCCTTTTAAAAAACTCATACAAAAGCTTTTC
>DALYIW010000016.1:0-1287 GCA_031970155.1 Coleofasciculaceae cyanobacterium CTOTU46601
AACGTCCCGCTGCGCTATCATCCCTCATCCCTCATCCTTCTAACTGACTGTGTGAGATAGTAGTTGTGCAATCTGCTGATTGATCGTTTGCAAGTGAAAACGTTGACTAGCTTGGTTTTGTGCATGATGAGCGATCGCAACAGTCTTTTCTGGCTGGTTGCGATAACTGGTAATAATTTCTGCAAGTTGCTGTGGCTGTTCAGGTGGAACTAGGAAACCTGTAATCCCTGGTTCTACTAATTCAATTGCACCTCCAGCCTTAGCCGCAACCACAGGGCGTCCACACAGCATGGCTTCAACGATGACTCGTCCAAACGGTTCTGGTGCTATGGAAGTATGGGCTACTAAGTCACAGGCACTCATCAGCTGCACGATGTCTGAACGAAATCCTAAAAATTGAACGCGCTTCTCTAGTCCTAATTCTGTAACGCGATCGCGTAAAAGCTGCACATAATCCTGCTCACCAAACAGCGCATCGCCGACAAAGATAGCTGTCACATCTTCAGGACACCTACCCAGTGCTTCGAGTAAAACATGCTGTCCTTTCCAAGGTGATAAACGGCTGAAGTTGCCTACTAAAAATCTGCCATCCATACCAAGCTGTTTCTTTAACTGGTGAGAGTTATCCTCATGACTCCGAAAGAGCTCAGGTTCAAAGCCGTTGTAGACAACTTCTGTTAATTCTAAGCGTCCTCCTGCTTCCACGAAGGCAGCTTGACTAGCCTGAGAATTAGCAATAACTAATGATGCTCTCGTATTAGCCAGAGTTACAGCAATGCGACGGTTGGTTCGACTAAAGTGGTCTAAAGATAGGATGTCATGTAGATGATAAACCAGAGGGCGACGGCTCAGAAAGCTGGCCAGTGCCCCAACAACTAGAGCTTTTTGGGTATTGGCATAAATTAGATCGTAGTCACGAGCTTTTTGAACGACCTGAGCAATCAGAGGTATCAATGAAGTTACGCTGCTTAGCCCTTGCACCAAACTGCTTTCTTTACGAACTTGTATCGACTTAGTAGCTAGGACTTGAACTGGAATATGCTGCTGCTCTAGTAAATGTCTAAAAGGGCCATCTGCAAATAAGCCGACTAGACAGTTATCCCGATAAGGTTTGGCAATATCTATCAAGCATAGTTCTGCACCCCCTGGCTTGCCACTTTGGTCTAAAAATAGAATTTTCATGACTCACTCAAAATCATTTTTTAAGATTGGATTTTAATCTATACAGTTCTAATATTTTTGGCTCCTTCTCTTCATCTGAAAAACTATCAGCAACTGGAAATATTT
>DALYIW010000016.1:1325-15471 GCA_031970155.1 Coleofasciculaceae cyanobacterium CTOTU46601
AATGGGTCACTTCCAATTTTGTCTTGTTTAAATTTAATAATATAAACAGGTTTCTTTGCCAAAATTATGCGTAACTCCTGAAGAGGATTACTACCAGCAACTTTTGCTAAGTGAGAAGTTAAAAAAGGAGGATATGCATATTTGGTGGGAATTTTAGCCGGGACTAAGAAGTAAATAACGGAAAGATAATCAACAACATAAATATAATCTTCTGGATTCACTCGCTTTTTTAAGTAGTTGGCGACAATGGCTGGGTCATCTCCCCAATTACTTATTCCTTTGACAAATCGGAAGTAAATAGATTTTGTTCCTACTTTTAGGTAAGGATACATAGTATTAAATAATGGAGTTACTAAGATAAGAGCTAAAATCAAAAGTTTCCTTGTTGTCCTAATTTCTCGTGCTGACCATATCGTTTTTATGATTAGGTAAGAACTGAGTAGACATAGAGAAGGTAAGAGTTGTAAAAAATAGTGAACGTAAAAGCTTTTAGGGGCGAAAACACCCAAAAGAGCCATAGCAAACCAGATGATTAAAGAAGTAAGTTTTTTTCTCTCTTTTAGATTTTTGTCTTGAGAAGAGAACCAATATACAGGTAGCAAACACAGAGCAACCCAAAGAATTAAATTGGTTTTAATTTGAATGAGAAAACCTATTCCGAAATTAACTATTGACCATCTTTCATGGCCAACTCGTGCTAAGTTGGCAGAAAAATTTGCATAGAAAAAATCCTGCAAATGTCCGTTAACAATGTAGTAAACTATGACTGCAATAGAAGGAATGACAAATCCTAAAAATAATATTAGCCAATCCTCAAATGCTTTTTTAAACAGAAGACTGACATGAGGCTTGTACTGCCAATATAAATTTATAAAAACTAAAATCAGTATAGCAATAAACTCAAATAAAGTAACTTGTTTAATTTGTAATGCTCCGCCCATTACTAACCCAATGATAAACAACGTAACTTTATTTTGATAGTTCAGCTTCTCTGTACTAAAAAGGCGTAAAAAAAGCAAATAAAATGCAAAAACTACAAAAGGAGCAAAGAAAATTTCTGTATCTGAAGAAATTCCTCCACTACCGAGAGTAAGAAATGAATAAAATGTCCCGGCTAGGAGTCCAATCTTGCGATCGTGATTACTAATGACTCGACCTATTCGATATAACAAAAAAGATGTTATTGAAACGGCAATCCAAGCAGCTATACGTATAGAGAGAACTGATTTGCCAAATAGGAGTAGAGCCAGAGCAAATAATACATATATTCCTATCGGTTTATTATCAAAAAATTCTGTATAAGGAGGTTTCCCTTCTGTCAAACTCCTTGCCATCAAAAGATAAATGCTTTCATCAGGGCCAATTCCTGATTGAAAAAATGCTGGAAATCTAAGAAAAAAGGTTAGACACAGAAACCCTACAAAAATGAGCCAATCTATCTTTTTGTTGTTCATAGAGATGCTCCTGATGTTTTCTGAATTGCTTCATGAAAAATATTCAGTGTGTTAGTCTAACTTCCTAAATTCAGGCTAAGGGCGTCGCTGCTGGCCGTATTGTTTAGCTATCTGTATTATGTTTACAATCTCAGGGTTCTTCAGTTCAGATGAATTCTCTGAATCCAGTAGCCCTCGTAAAACATAACTAAATAGTCCTGTCCATTCTCTAAATGCGATCAGAGCTTTTTCTTTGTATCTCCAATGAGGTGGTACTGGGGCGGCACGGGGAATGACTGTAAAACCATTAGCTTGGAACAAAAGTAGCGATCGCAACATATGTGGCTCATCAGTAATTAATAGAATTCGTCGAATACCCTGTGGTTGTAGTACGGCGGCGGTGAAAATAGCATTTTCTAGTGTAGTTACAGAACAATTTTCACCATCTAACACTTGATTAGGAATACCTTTGGCTTCTAGTCCCTCAATCAACCTCTGAGAATCACCTCTACCACTCACAAAAATCTTTGGTGCTCGTTTAGCTTGCCACAGTTCAGTAGCTAGATCGATGCGTTGTGTATCAAATATAAATCCTCGCCCCAGTACTACAATTGAATCTGTTGTTGTACCAGAATCAGCAGGCAAGAAAACTACCAATCCTTTATCCGCCACAAACCAGATTATTAGGGGTAAAGTAGCCGTTAAACCAAAGAGGAATAGATAGGCTTTTGGACTACTGAACCGATGTCTCCATTTTGTACGCTGAATAATCCAACGAAGTCCGAAAAAAGCTAAGAGTAGTGGTACTAACACTATCGGTAGTTTTACAAACCATGGAAACAGTAAGAAAGACTTGAACCATGGGTGCTGCCAGAAATAGGTGAAGAAAGGGTAACTGGGAAAAGGGCGATCGCACAACGGTGAATCAAACATTTAGCTTTGGAGGGTAGGAAATCTGGTTAGGCTGCTGAACGTACCTATATCAGTTTTACAGCCTTCAATTACTCTTGATAAACACCCTCTAAGATAGCTCAGCTGTTGATGCCGCTCAAAAATCAGGATTTATGCACGGGAGTGGGGAGTCGGGAGTCGGGAGTCGGGAGTCGGGAGTCGGGATTTGATCAGGCTTATGCCGATTCAAGGGTTCTCGATTCCTCACTACTGTAACTCTCTTATCTTTGTTCAAATGCGTAAGTTTTAAGATTTGAGTTCTACGCTTTGGCTAATAGAACTTGTCGAACCTGTTGTGCAATTTTCTGCCAGTCAAAATGTGTGGCGGCGTACTCGCGACAGGCACTTCGAGAAGGCATTGATATTTTTCCACTCAGCACTTCTTCTAATCGTTTGCCAATATCTGTCACTTCAGGAGAAGCGGTAATCAATTCCGGTGAGAAAGTTGCTAAAATTTCCGGCATTCCACCCACAGGAGTACACAATGCCGGAGTTCCACAAGCGAGAGATTCTACTAAGGCTAATCCAAACCCTTCTAAAGACTGACTGGGCATTATACTTAGGTCAGCCGCTTGGTAAGCTAGGGGCAACTGGTCATCGGGTAAAAAACCGAGAAACTTAACATGGTCGTTGAGTCCTAAGTCTGTAGCTTGCTGTTCTAGTAAAGTTTTTAGTGGCCCTTTTCCGGCGATCGCCAGCCAGAAATCAGGACATCGAGGTTTAATTGTCGCCAAGGCGGTCAATAATTTATCAAGACCTACCCTGTGGACTAAGCGACGAGTTGTAAAGAGAATTCTGCGATCTTGAGGCCAGTTGAGCTGTGTACGGGCTTCTTGACGTGATAAGTTGGGCTGAAAACGGGTAAGATCAACTCCACCAGGAATTATGTGAATTTTGCTCCACGGAACTTGGTATTCTTGGTGCAGGATATTACCAAAGGCTTGGCTTAGGACAATAAAGCGATCGCAGCGATTATAAACTCTTTTTTCTACTAGCCAGTGCTTCAAAAAAACCGCCAGTTTACTAGCCCCTTCCTGCTTACTTTCTAATGCCCAAGGTCCATGAAAAGTAAAAGTAATGGGTACTCCATCAGGCAAAACCTGCAACAGAGGAAGGCTATACAAAGCAAAATGTAGGTTTAACGCCTCAGGTTTAGCCGCTTGTCTTCTCAAAAAGTTGCGGCGAATCAACCAAAGTCTTTGCCCTAGTTGATTATCTGGCTCAGCTAGGTTAGTCAGTATTATGGGGGAGTTAGGTTGAGTTTCCGGTAAACCAACTCCACACAATTCCACTCGATCTTGACTTGCTGCCAGTTGATGCGTGAGTTCATAAACGTACCGATCTAAACCCCCCGGTGTTTTAGGAAACCATCCCAGTCCAACACAGAGAATAGATGCAGATGTTACAGCCAGATTGTCTATGTAATTTTCCACTTGGTTTTTTCCAAGCCTATTTAAGTTAACGGTTTCAGTGGTAGTCACTCCTCAAGACAACAGTATAAATTGTCGATATGAATACTTTCTGAAACCAGAAAATTGAAATAAATAGTCATCTAGCCGCGTCAGCAACTCAGCTAAATGCCCTTTTAGCAGATAGAACGATGCCAGACGAAAGAACACTAATTCTGGATACACAACATTTACACGAAAATTCTTGCGAAGGCTATCTACTTCTTTCGGCATTAAAGGAAACTCATCATCATCTCCATACTTGGGAATGCCATACTTTCCCACCAAGTTATTACGAAACCAAATTAATAAATCACTAAATGCATTGTTTTCGTGAAAAAAGGCTTTACCACCAGGAGCCATACTTCTTCGCAAGATGTCTGAAAAATCTTCAAATGGCTCTAGATGATGCAATATCATGTTGCCAAATACAAAATCAAAGGGGGCCAGATCTAAAATGTCTAATGCCGAGCATTTGATCGGAGTAACATTGTCTATTTTGTTTTCCATGCAGAACTCGGCGAGTCCTTGAACGGCTACTTCACTTATGTCAACCGCAACTACATTGGCACCCTTCTTAGCAAAAAACAAGGATGTACTACCATCACCACATCCTAAATCTAGCAATTTTGCACCGTTTACATCACCAAAATGTCTGAGTGCTTCTAATAAAACCGGATCGTCTTCATTAGGAAAACGGGTTGTGTTCGCGGTATAGATATTGTTCCAAAAATCTTCTATATTCATCAGCTTCTCCCTTATCACTCGAAAGATTTGAAGACTTTTCTAGTCAAGGCATAGAAATAGAAAAAAGAGGAAAAATCAATTGGATCATCGGTGATTTAGCTAACCGGAAGTTCCCCTACGAAACACTGGGGACTAAATCACAAACTGCCTCTATGAACTTCTGGGCGTAACGCTGGGTAGAGAAATCAAGAGCGCGTTTTTGGGCTGCTGCTCCGACATTACGGGCAAACTCCGGATTATCAAGATATCGAAGAATTGCCGTTGCCAGTGCATGTGCATCACCATAGGGGGTTAGGAGTCCGTTCACGCCGTCTGTAATGATCTCGGTTGGTCCCCCGGCAGCGCCTGCCACAACTGGCTTACCGAGTGCCATGGCTTCGACGACGACGATACCAAACGGTTCATTGTTAGAGGCATGTACAACGACATCCATAGCCTGCATCCACTCTGGCACGTTGCGTTGTAGTCCAGAAAGGATTACGCGATCGCCAAGTCCTAGAACGGCGATTCGCTCCTCCAAATAGTTCAGATAATCAGGCTCAAGATCGTGCTTGCCGCCAACTATCACACAATGGGCGTCAGGATAGCTTTGCAGCACGTTTGGCATGGCCTCTACCAAAACATGCATCCCTTTCCATTGTTGTAACCGCCCAACAATTCCGATTAAAGGGCCATCTGATGGCAAGCCCAGCTGGCGTCGTGCTGCTGCGGGAGCGAGCATTACAGACGTATCGAAGCGTTCTAGTGCAACACCTGGGTAAACTAAGCGTGTTGGTCGAGACGGCCACATCTGCGCGTGCGCTTGTTCCCCAGCTTTACAGAGGGTGACTACACCTTGTCCTGGAAGGATAGTGGCTATCCGTTCGAGTAAGTTCATATCAGACGGTACTCCCAGCTGATACCACAGCGAAGGCACCCCAGCCAGAATCGCCGCGAGACTTCCATATAGATGTGCTTTCCACATCCACCCTACGATCGCATTGGCCTGTTCGCGTCGGGCAATAGAAGCGATTTTGGTTACAGCTGCAATAAAAAGGTGTGGTTCGCGCAAACGACCACTATCTATCACTCGCGCATCTATACCGAGTTTCCTTACTTGTTCGACCATTGGGCCGTCTTCCAAGAAGATTACTAACCACTCGACGCCTGGGTTGCGCCCCTGCTGCATCAAATCTGAGAGCATCAGTTCACCGCCACCTCGTTGTTCACCTAACGGCATCACGATGATAATTTTCACGTATTTGACCTCCCTGTAAAAGTA
Source organism: Coleofasciculaceae cyanobacterium CTOTU46601 (assembly GCA_031970155.1). Taxonomy (GTDB): domain Bacteria; phylum Cyanobacteriota; class Cyanobacteriia; order Cyanobacteriales; family Coleofasciculaceae; genus DALYIW01. The sequence goes on from DALYIW010000016.1 coordinate 7,166, forward strand.
ATAATGCGTTGATGCTGATAGTACTTATTTGCTGCCATGCTTATACCCAAAAACCCCCAAAGGATCACACCAGCAATGCCAATTTGAGCGCTACCACTCACCAGTTGAGCAAAGCAACTGACACCAATAGCGCGGGCTGTATTTGCAAAAATATCAAAGCGACCCTCAGAAGATTGGAACAGATTGAAAAAGATTAGAAAAAGTCCACTTACATAAGGAATAGCTCCCAACCAGCCTAATGTCGAAAAAATCTCTATAATGCCACTGTCAATGACCGCTGCTTCTAGTTTGCCTTGAGCATTTATCGCCCATATATTTCCTATTCCTTTGCCTAGACCATTAGAAAAGGCCTCACCAAGGCTGTCTTTATAAATCTGTTGTCTAACTTGAGCACTATTATCATTCTCTAGATTAGATAAGGTTTGAACACGATTATTAATAATCTTAGAGAATGGCTCGACGGTAGTTAATGGTACAACACACAATGCAACAACAATAACTGTAATAATTAAGCGCATTTGAAGACGCGCCTTTACTGAACTGATAATCAGAGAAAGTGCTAAAAGCCAGCCGAGCCAGCCAGTACGTGATTGTGATAGTAAGAAAGACAAGTAACCGACTGCGGCGGCAGGAAAACGTAAAGCTCCTTGACTACTAAACAATAGCAGCAGACCAGCCATGATCACGGCTGAAAAAGGGCCAACTGAGTTGAGTGTACTCCACACACGAAGCCCCAGAGGTTTAGGATCTCCCATGCTGGTTAATTTTGTATTGAGCAGCCATTGTCGATCCCACTCAGGTGCCACTAGATATTGCACAACTCCATAGGTTCCCATCACTAAAACACCCCAAAGAAAGATGCGTTGGAGGTTTTGGCGATAGCTCGGATAATCTCGCCAGTTCATAAATAAGTGAAAACCAAAGAGGATAGGGGTTAACCAGTCGAGAAGAGCGCGTACCACGCCCACGGGTGGAGCTTGAATTAATCCCACCAAACCCCCATAAAATACTCCTAAAATAGCGAGGATAAAGGGCAAGCCCCCTTCACGATACGATCTGGGAAGATATCGCACGAAAGTGATAAAGGTTACCAGCATTACCAGATACGGTGCTAGTAAAATCACAGGGTTTGGATCCCAACCACTTCGATAATCTATGACGCGGCGCAGCCAAGGTGTGAGAAACGACACCCACCAGCTGAAGCCTATGTAGAGGATGGGATACTGCCGATAGAGAAATAATGCTACCGCAAGGCAACCTACCGGAAAGGCTAGCCGCAGCAAGCTACCAGCACCGACAAAGACGCACAAGGCTGTAAAAAGTATTAGCCCCAAAATAGCTGTCCAAGCCTGCGCTGGTTGTAGCTCTAGGGAAAAGCCTGTTTTAGAGGAACTATTTGAAAGCATTTGCTTGTGGCTCCTTTTCCGTGTGTATCTCCTTACGCTGCTCTAGAGTTTTAATGACTGCTAGGTCGTGTTTTCTCGCCCCAGAATAGGCTTAAATTGTAGGTTGGGCCCTTGGAACGAAACCCAACATTTGTCGTATCTTTGTTTAGACCTTGGAACGAAACCCAACATTTGTCGTATCTTTGTTTAGACCTGAGAACGAAATCCAACATTTGTCGTATCTTTGTTGGGTTGCGCTACGCTTAACCCAACCTACACAAGAGGCGAGAAAACATGCCCTAGGCCACCCATAGCTTCCAGGCGAAACGAATGGAGAAGAGTAGGAGCAATATAGCGAACAAGCTCATGAGTGGGTATCCCCAACGGGGATAGCGTGCCAACAGTACACCCAGAGCCAGGGATAAGGAGACGTTACCGTAAAGAAATCGACTAACGGAAAGAAACGCTCCAGAAATTAGAATTAATGCCAAGGAGGAAAAGCCATAAGCGACAGCAACAGGGGCTAGCTTTTTTGATACGCGCCACAAAAGATAGCCGCTAGCAAAGATTGTGGCAAAGTTCAGGAAACTGCGGATACCTTTATGCAAACTAGGCTGTTGCATCCACGGCTGCTGTGCATGAACAAAGGCTAAGGGATCTCCAAAAGTAATAGCGCAGTATGTCATAAATAAAAGCAGTCCTACAGCTGTAGCCAGCGCCGCCGCATAGGCAATAGGAGGTTTGCGTTCTCTCCACGCTTCAAAAAGAAAAGCCGGGATCAGTGCGGCTCCAGGCACACGAGTTGCAGTTGCCAAGGCTCCCCAGACGGCTGCACTGGTATACTGCTGTTTGTCAAAGGAGCGCAAAGCCGCTGTGGTGACTAAAAGAAAGAGTCCTTCTGTATAAGTTACGGTTCCAAAAAGGGAGAAGGGACACCAAGCCAGAACAGCAGTTACCCACCTAGCGGTGTTGATGTTGTGGCGTTCTTCTACCCAACTATACAGAATCAGCATTGCACCCAACAATCCTAAGTTGTTGACAATTGTGCCTGCTACTTCAAACGGGATGCCGAGGGTCATCACACCGTAGACGAGCAAGGGATACAAAGGAAAGAAGACGATATTGTGTTTCTCTCCATCATTGGCATAGTCATAGCCGGCGGTGACGATTGTCTTGTACGCACCACCATCAAAATGAGTGAAAAGATGCCAGCCTAATGCAGGAGTGAAGTCAGGAACTGCACGGGGGTCGAGTTGGATCACAGAGCTAGGAACTAAAGGAGCAATAAATTTTATTGCAATCACAATTAGAAGTCGGCTGCAAAGCCACATTGCAATTACAAAGATGAATTTATTGGCTTGGTTAGTTGAAATTATCTTTCTCATGAAAAAAATTAGATCTGATCTCCACAGTGAAAGTACTTGAATGAGCAACTATTCAAAAAGCAATCGCTTCGTCGAGGTTTCGCGTATAGTTTCTCGCCAAGTCAACCAACCCTGCCAACGCCCACGCAGAGATGCTAGCAACTTTTGTCCTGCTAAGAGTCCCTCGCTTTTGTACAACCTCAACCACTGTAAGAAACCGGGAGAAACTCGCGTCCCAACGAAAACAGCCCAGACCACAAAAACAGCTCGTTGTAAAGGTGACAAGTGTTCTAGCAAAATTAATGTTTCATTGTGTACCGCATTAATTACAGCAATGTCATTAAATTTTTTTCTCTGCTCTGCATCTTTTTTTCTCTGATCTTCGTCAAAACGTTTTCCTTCAAAGTGATCTACCGCTACCTTTGGGTCGTAGATTAGTTTCCAACCGGTTCGTTTGAGAGCAAGACTAAATGCCATATCGTTGTGGACTTGAGCACCTGTGCCTCGCAGACGTTCATCAAAGCGCAGATTGGCGATCGCACTACGTCGAAAACTCATATTCGCACCCTTGAATATATCTACCTCGCGAGGCTCCCCTACGCCTAGGTGATGATCGCCAATTGCTCGCCCAAACCACTGCACCTTACCTACTACCTGACGTGCCCCATCTTCCAGCCCAGTGTCGTGGTATACCCAGTCCCGCCCCCCAACACCGCCCACACGCTCATCTGAGAGAAAGTGCTTCTCAATGCGTTCCAGCCAATCCACATGAGGTGCCGCATCGTCGTCGGTAATGGCAATAATATCTCCCTGTGCTACATCAAGACCTGCATTAAGAGCAGCGACTTGTCCTGGAATACTCACAGTTACAGTATTTAGGGGTAAGACATCCACGCTGAGCGATTTTAGGAATGTCCAAGTTTCAGTATCCGTATCACGTACCACCAGCAATACCTGATCAGGTGGTCGATTTTGCTTGTGTAATGCCTCCAGGCATCGTGCCAGATCTGGCGATCGCCGATAAGTGGGAATGAGAACGGTAATGTTCATCACTTGCTAGCTCCTCGAATAAGTCCACATAGATTTGTGCCATACTTGCCCAGCTATGCTGTTGTGCTATGGTGCGGGCGGCTTGCCCCATGCGATACCGCAGATCGCGATCGCTAGCCAGGGTACTCATTGCCTCTGCCAAAGCCTGTGTGTCGTCACACTCAGACAAAACTACCCCAGATTCTGGCGTAATAATTTCAGCTGCACCCGTCGTAGCCGCCGTAATCACTGGGATGCCTGAAGCCATCGCTTCAATGATCACTAGGCCATAAGGCTCATAACGTGACGGAAAAACAAACAAATCTGCTGCCCGCATCAGTTCGGGGACAACATTCTGGGGGTTTCCCAAAAAATGTACTCGTGCACTTAATCCCAGTTGTGCCGCTAGCTGAGGGTAGGGGCTTCCTTCAATTGCGCCCACCACAGCTAGGTGTAAGTTAGGAACTTGAACCAAGGCATGGAGTACAGTATCTAAGTTCTTGCGATTGATACGGATGTCCCCGACAAACAGGGCCAGTGGCACTTGCTCAGGAAGACCGAATTTTTGGCGATCGCCATACCCTGGAGAAAACTCATGCAAATCAACGCCACACAAAATAACTCGAATGCATTCTTTTGGGACACCAATATCTAGTAATTCCTGTCTGACTCTCTGAGATACTGCTACGACTACTTTGGCTTTACGAAAAGCATTTTTTTCTAAACCTGCATTCAAAAGTGTGTATAGCCAATGATAGAAACCATAAAAATCTCGACGTACCCGCGAAATATGAAGTGGTGACAAGAGCCAAGCACTATGCACAAAGGGTACTAAATTAACATCTCCCCTAGCCCAGGTAATTGCGCCGTTGGCTTGTACTAAGTCAATCTCACAGCGGTGTTTACGTAACCACTGTGCGCTCTTCCATGCGAATACGATTTCACGCAGAAGGTACGTAGGCCATCCCTGTACCGGAATTTCTATCCAATTCACCTGAGTGTGCTGCTGCAATTGGGGAGACACCCGACTTGCTAACAAGGTGACATGATGGCCGCGACGAATTGCTTCCCAGGCTATTTCATAATTTACCCTGCCTTGACCATCACCTTTAACAACACAGGGCGTAACAATGCAAAGTTTCATAACAATTTGTCCGGTAAAATCACTTGAGAACCTCGATAGTCAAAACTGATGATTATGGATATTTTCTAATTCTTTTTTAGTCGCCATAGCTTGTCCTCCTTGTGTTCAGAATCTAGAGTGATTGGCTCTAGTTTGTAGTTAAGTTTAAGTTGCGATCGCAAGACCTTACCAGGTTGGTATAAAAATATATCGCTGAACCCCTCAGGAATTTGCAAGGTCGCCGGATTAGCTACCAATCGGAATCGGACTTTAGAATCAAGCATATAGTTAAGAGAAACTAAATAACCAGGATTATCTGGATCTGATAGATCGCTAATCACAAGCGGACGCTTAGCCTGGTTAATTATGTGAGCAACTTGAGGCTTGTCACCATTTTGTAGCTTGCTAAAAGAAACGTTTGTTTGGGAAATAATTACACAAGTATTAGTTGATAATTTTTTTGAATAAATTTCATTTTTAGCCTGCTATCTTCTGTTGCTTTCGTTCAGTTAAATACTCTCTAACAACATAGGAGGCTACTGTACGAAAGGTGTGAATTGGCTTAAGGATTCCTTGTATGCCTTCTACTTTTAGAATATGAGTCACTTCATGTACCGAGGCTATGCAAAGATAGGCTAGAGCTTTCAATCTCTTTTTTTCGGTAGAAAAGTATCGTTTGAACGTCACATAAAGTCGTGAAGCTGCATGATAAGGCTTATAGAAGTCACGATTGATAGTTGAAGGAAAATGAAAATTGACGGCACTGGAACAGAGTACTATCTTATAACCTGCCTGAACAGCGCGAGTAGTGAAATCTACTTCATCACAACCGTAAACTAATTTTTCATCAAATAACACTTCTTTAAAAAGAAGACTTGGAAAAACTGCACTATTAATCACCACGGTTTTGATAAAATCATCTTGACCATAGTCAACTTTTTGAAAGCCCAAAAAATCTTGTTCGTGAGGGAAAACCAACTCTCCATTTTGATTCTCTATTCCTGTAACAATGATTTTAGAAATATCTTGATTTTCTTGACTCAAACAAAATTCTAACTGTTCAAAAGTTTTCTCTAAAAATTGTTCTCCCAAAACCACATCATCATCAATAAAAAGTACATGTGAACCCGTTACAGCTTTCAATGCATTATTTCTATTTGCACCTAAACCTCGTCGAGGGCCAGGTAAATACTTTGCTTTAGGAAAATGAGCAGCAATGAGGGTTTGAGTCTCCTGATTTGTGCTGTCATCAGACACTATTACTTCATAGACAGGGTAACTTGAACACTCAAGAGAATTTAGAGCTTTTTTTAGTTCTTCAGGTCTATTTCTCGTGCAAATGCAGACGGATAAATTATACTGCATAGTTTTTGACTCCAGAGTTATACGGGGGAAGCTTCTAGTTAGTTTCTTGCAAGAAAATCTTGCAAGATTTAGAATCGACTTGCCAATGATGGTGGACTAAAACTAAGGGTAAGTGCTACTAGAGTTCGTAAGCTAAGATGTTGACTCAAGGCTTTCAAAAGATAAGGACGTGCCTCGACTACCTTTTTAGATCGCAATAAGTTAATCCCTATAGATGCCTTCTCGAATGCCACTCTATCTTTAAAGTAGGGCTTAAGTTCCGCTAGCCGCTCATCTTCTATAAAACGCTCGAAGCAGAAAATATGAGCTTCGGCATCTTGGATATTATTTTCAACATTTTTTTTGGAATAGGATTGGGTGTAACCCTGTGAATGCACCCGATATCGAGTCAGTTTTTCAGGATAGTAATATGCTCCACGACCTGAGCGGCAACACAAGTAGTTTAGATACAAGTCGTAGTAATTTTTGACTTCAGAAGGAATATTAGCCAAATCATCAACATCCTTCCGAATAACGGCTGTAGAGGCAGGAGATACAGATCTCTCTACGATCGCAACTTTACAAAAAGGTTGGTACACGCCTTCTTTTCGGTTAGCTCGATTACAGTCTCGTGAAACGTTCTCAGTTTCTTGATAGTTAATCGTCCCTTTTTCATCAATAATGTAATGGTCGCAAAAAGCTACAGCTAAATCGGAGTTGGCCTCAAGGGGTGGAACAAGTTTTTCTAAAAAATCTTTATTCCACAGATCGTCATCATTCAAGCTAGCAATATACTTTCCTCGCGTTTGCTGTACTGCGCTGGCAAAATTTTGGGTTACTCCCAGGTTAGTTGCATTGCATCGATAAATAATTCGTGGATCTTGAAAAGCCTCAATAACTTTTTGATTTTCAGCGCCTGTCGGGCCGCAATCATCGGCAACAATAATCTCAAGATTTTGATAAGTTTGCCCAACAGCACTCCCCAGAGATTCTTTTAAGTAATCTGGCCGATTGTAGGTTGGAATAATTACGCTGACTAAAGCTCCTTGTTCTGGTGAGCCGGAAGATAAAGTCGTTTGTGATTGGTTAGATGCCGCCATAGTTTTGAGTTGAGTGTCAAATTAATAAACTATCCAGGTTACGAGTCTCAAGTAAGTTACATCCTTTTTAAAGAGGAAAAGAGAGACAAGGAGGATAAAAGGTGCTTCCAAAATCTTTCATCCCGGACTAACGTCCCGCTGCGCTATCATCCCTCATCCCGGACTAACGTCCCGCTGCGCTATCATCTCTCATCCCTCTAAAATTAAGCAGCTTGGTAGTTGAACTGGGAAAGCTCACACAGTTGTTTGCTAATAATTTGCCCTTGCTCCACAACAAACCGAATTAGCGTGCCTACCTTGTTGATGTCTTCTAGTGTCATTGCTGTTCCTGTGGGTAGGGTTAACACTCGGCGAACTAGCTCATTAGTTTGAGGCAGCTGCTTTCCAGCATCAGGAAATAGGGAGTGGTAAGGTTCCATTTGGTGACAACCAGGGTAGAAGTATCGTCGTGCCATGATGTTTTCAGCATGTAATATCTCGACTAGCTGATCTCGACTGATGTGAGTGATGTTTTCATCAATCTCCAGGATGATGTACTGATAGTTGCTCTTCTCGGTTTCATTGAACTGGAAACAACGGATTCCGGGGACGCCTGCTAATTCTTGTTGGTATTGTTTATAGTTGCGGTGGTTAACGCCGATAAATTCGTCTAAGCTTTCTAGGCCAGTTATTCCCATGGCGGCACAAATTTCGTTCATTTTGCCGTTGGTGCCTACAGAAGTAACATTGTCCTGGCCAACTGCGAAGCCAAAGTTTTTCATTTGGCGAATTTTGTTGGCTAATTGGTCATCGTTGGTGACGACAGCCCCACCTTCAAAAGAGTTTAAAAATTTAGTAGCGTGAAAACTGAAAACTTCGGCATTACCAAAGTTACCTAGCATCTGCCCTTGGTACGAACAGTGAAAGGCATGGGCAGCGTCAAAGATTAGCTTTAGGTTATGACGCTGGGCAATTGCAGTCA
>DALYIW010000016.1:15481-42528 GCA_031970155.1 Coleofasciculaceae cyanobacterium CTOTU46601
GTTCTTGGACTTGTAGAGGTCGTCGTCGCTGGTCTGGGCAATGGCAGTCAGTGCTGCCACATTGCAGGGCTGTCCCCAGACATGGACGCCAAGAATAGCCGTAGTACGAGGCGTGATTAGCTGTTCTACCCGATCTGGATCGATAGTATGTGTCTGTGGGTCAATATCGCAAAAGACAGGGGTGAGTCCTAGCCATTCCATCGCATGAGCTGTAGCAATGAAGGTGAAGGATGGTACGATGACCTCGCCTTTGAGATCAGCGGCTTTAGCAACAAGCTCTAGGGCAACTGTGCCATTGCAGGTAGCGATGCAGTGCTTGACACCTAAAAGTTCAGCAATGCGAGCTTCAAACTCTCGGACATATTTGCCATTGTTAGATAGCCACTTGATGTCTAAGATGTCGGTGATGCGCTCTAGGAGGTGCTGGCGGTTGCCAATATTAGGACGACCAACATAGACTTTATCCTGGAAAGTAGGAAGGTCTCCAAAAATAGCAAGTTTCTGTTTTGGCATCATGGCAGTTTTTTCACTAAGACGAGTGCTTAGCTGCCCAGAGCAGCTCTCTTCTATCATGAGATTTATCATTTGTTGCTCCTTAAACCCTTAAACCATTTGAACCCCTTCAGCACTTCCGCACTCACCCTATATGTAGGGGGAAAATATAGAGAAAAACTTATTAGAGTTATTGCGAAAGTTGATTTATGTAGGTGTGTAATACTTATCGCCCTTTACTTTGCTATTTATGCAAGAAGAAGCCCAGTAGTTAAAAAACTTTACATGAGATTTCTGCCCCAGAAGTGCGTAAGTTCTGACTCTCTCGCTGATTGAATAGGTCGGCAGAGGCGAATCAATTGCGGTCGGGAGCTACCAAGCCGAGTTAGAGTTTGAAATGATGATGGAGACACTTTCATCTTTATTTGGAATTCCTCGCTCTTTTTACCCTAATCAAGTTGTTAGATTCTCGATAAGCTACGTCTGTGAAGCCATAGGAGAGTCACGGTTTTCAATTTTGAAATAAGCCGATGCTCCCACGGGTTGCGGAGTGCTAATAGACTGAGGGGAATTAAACTTTTTTTGTGACCTAGTTTGTACTTAAGTAATTGATAAGGCCAATGATCTGCCAGACTGACTTCTACATTAATACCTAAGCGTTGAAGACCCTGGTTCAGCCTACTGACGCGGCCTTCATGGTCTTGCAATACCCGAATTTCTTGTACATTCTTCGGGACATCTAGGGGATTATTCCACTGATTTGTGCCGTGACAACGGTAATGAGACAAAACTTGATCGATACCTACCACTTCTCCTAAAAAAGGAGCTAGGTCAGCTAAGTAAGCATCAACCCAAACTCTGTACTCTCCCCCTTGCTCTGGCACATTCATGACCTTAGACAGAAATGTTCTGCAAAAAGATAGAGCGGTTGTGGGTGGAAATGGCCACCAGCCTCCTGTCCGAGCTACTTGATGGGAAATATCTCCCTTTATGACTTTGTAGGGCGGCCAGGGTTGGTCAAGCGGGTTACCCGCATCGTCAATATTTTGTACTTTATGGTAAACAACAACAGCACTAGAATAAGTGTTGAATACTTTGACTATATTTTCAACTTTTTGAGGCAAAAATACATCATCTGAATCCAAAAGACAAATAAATTTACCTTGACTGACTGCAAATCCTGCATTGAAGGCTGAAGCCGTGCCTCCATTTTCTTTATACAGGGGAATAATTTTCTTGTCGTAGCTCTCGATAATTTCCCGTGAGTTATCGGTAGAACCATCGTCTACTACAATTAATTCAGTCTTGGAGTAGGTCTGATTGAGGGCACTATCAATGGCTTCTCTTAAGTAATGACCATAGTTGTAATTGGTCATTATGATGCTGATTAAAGGATGTTTGCCATTCATTTATTCCTTGGCTAATTCGTGTTGCATTTTGTGATAGTTCCAAAGCTTGCCACGCTGCTCTAGCAATTCTTGATACTTTCCTTGCTCTACAATTTGTCCATGTTCCAGTACTACCACCTTATCGGCTTGAGCAATTGTTGATAAACGATGAGCGATCGCAATTACAGTACGACCCACGGCCAGTTTTTCTAACGACTCCTGAATCAATCGTTCAGATACGGAATCTAAGGCACTGGTTGCTTCGTCCAAAATTAAGATTTCTGGATTACGCAACAAAGCCCGCGCGATCGCAATTCGCTGACGTTGACCTCCAGATAACCGAACTCCTCGATCCCCTAACTGAGTTTCAAAACCCTCAGGCATCTCTTCAATAAATTCCAGTGCATTGGCGAGTCTGGATGCCTCTAGAATTGCCTCTTTACTTGCTCCTTCTGTACCGTAGGCAATATTATTCCAAACCGAAGTATTAAAAATGAATGTATCCTGACTCACTACAGCCATCTTGCGGCGTAGTGAGTTGATCTCAAACTTCTGTATATCAACCCCATCAATCAGAACTTGACCTTGAGTTGCGTCATAGAATCGTGGAATCAAGTCAGCTAACGTAGTTTTACCAGCACCGGAACTCCCAACCAACGCTGTCGTCTGCCCTCGCTCAATAGTTAATGTAATATCCTGTAAAACTAGATTACTAGCTTCATACCCAAAATCTACAGCAACAAAGTTAATTGAACGCTTTAACCCTAAAAACTCGATTTCGCCATTTTGAAAATACTTTTTATTATCACTTCTCAAAAGCTCCTTAATGTTGTCTGTCGAACCCTGTAGCGTGCTAAGTTGCGCCATAACATTATTGATAGCTTGTAAACTCGGCACTAGGCGAAACAACACAAAGAAAAATGTCAGTAATGAAGCGACCTGTAGCGTTCCATTAGCTACAAAGACAGTAAACGCCACAATAATCATGCCCACCAGAACTGTAGTCGATAACCCCTCAGCCAGAGGCTTCACTAGCGCCCACGCCAATATGGACTTAATATAAGCAGCGACGATGTTAGAACTAGCTCCATAGAACCGCTTACGCTCAAAGTCTTGAGTAGCAAAGGCATGAACGGTGCGAATCCCGTTGATAAACTCCATAGCCGTTGAAGTAAAGTGACTACTGGCTTTTGTTACTTCAAAACTGGCTTCTCGTACTCGTGCATTCAGCGTTGATAAACCTACTGCCAACAGAGTAAATAGCAGCACGGAAACTATTGTTAGCTGCCACGACAGCACAAACATTGAGATAAAATACACCGCTGATGTCAGGCTACTGGTGAGCAGAAAAGCAAATCCTCCAAAAGCTTGTTTAATTCTCTCAATTTCAGTAGTAATCGTATTAATGAGGTCACCAGAACGGCTTTTGGCAAAGAAACTTAGGCTTAACATCTGAAGCTGTTCAAAAATCTGTTTACGAAGATGATCCAACAGATTTAATTGAGAAAGCTCCGTGTAAATAGAGGCTAAGTAGTTAAAGCTTGCACGTATCCAGGTAGTCAGTAAAATCAGACCTGATATTCGCAACAGCCGACTAGTTTGGGATGTATTGACTCCCAAAACCCAAATGTCAAACCAGGTAATTCCTATTTGAACAGGTTTGGCATCGGGAGTAGTCAAGCTTTGTAAAAAAGAAAGTAGAAAACCAATACCAACCCCCTCAAAAGCTGCCGCCAGCACCGTAAACACTAACGCCAAAGTCGCAACTTTAGGAAAGTGTTTGAATTCTCTGAGGATGAGGTAATTGTCCTGCCAGAACCTCGTAGCCCTCAGCATACTGCGGATTGGAGCGGGAAGTGTGATAGGCATAGGATTTTAAGCCTAGTAGATGTCATCTGGAAGGATGAAGGATGATAGCGCAGCGGGACGTTAGTCCGGGATGAAGGATGAAGGATGATAGCGTAGCGGGACTTTAGTTCGGGATGAGTACCTCATAGATATAGTGGTTTTCAGTTGTTTAAGGTACGGCGTAGGGGCACGGCACTACCGTACCCTTACAATCCCTTGTACTCCAGTCGAATGAAAACCTTTATAAAATCATCTGCTTGAGATTCAGGATATATGAATTGAAGAGTTTCTCCCATAAATAAATTTAGGGGCATCTTGACTATCAGCCGATTGATACAAATCTATTCTTTCAGATCGTACTCAAGCAACAAGACCAGCCACTAAGCCGTTGTTCGGTAGAGCTTTCAGGTGCCTTTGATCTTCTGACGTGAGTCCTACAGCATTGCACAAAGTTACAGGACGCTGCCCAATTAAACTCATTTCTCCTCGCAGTATATTGAATAACTGCGGCAGTTTGTGAAGATTGTATTTGCTAATCCAATGCCCTAGTGAGGTAGTACCGGAATTCGGATTCACCTCGGTCGTGCGAAACTCAAGAGATTGGAACAGTTTACCCCTTACTCCAACGCACCACTCTCTGGAGAAAATCGCTGTTGGTGAGTAAACATACATCTGTAAAGCTATTACTGCAAGCATGATGGGGCTTAGCGCCATCAGCAACAAAAGCGCAGCAAATCGGTCAAGTAAGTTGACATGCCAACTAAGCTTTCTTGTCTTCCCATTCCCTTTTTGGGGAACAGTTCCCTTTAGAAATATAGGTTTTTTTGCTTGCTTACAGGCATCAGCCCAATGCTTTAGAGTCATCACCCCCAGATTGGTATCTATACAAACCCTTTCTACTGGTGAATGTTTCAAGCATTGCATTAGCCATTGCTGACTTTCAACTGAAGGCAAATGGAGCTGTTTTACATCTTGAGCAAGCTGCACACAAAGCTGTCTCTGTCGCCACTGAAGTTGGCATGGAAGTGGAAACTCACTTTCTTTTTGTTGTTGCCGATCAAGATCATCTTGTTGTTGATCCTGAGAAAGTGAAGATAAGTAAAGTCTTGTTGGCTCGGAATATAGAGGACTTTTCATACGCTGTTATCCCTCTAGTGAAAGCTTTTGACATATATAAGGAGGTATATCAGTATTCCCTGTAAATAACTAGGGTTGCAAGGCCTTCTTTACCGTTTCTTTAAAAAGTAACATTTTCGGGATTTTAGTATAAATATTTATTACAGTTGTGATGTGAAATACCACTAAAAAATTGGTGAAGAATTTTAAAATGTAAACTGAATTGCTGATTCAGTAAGAGTTACAGAGATTCCCAACGAGTAAAAATAAACTTTTTGCATAAAAAGCAAAGAACAGGGCGATAACTAATATAACTTAGTCAAAAACTTGATTTTGGCAAAACTATACACAATCGGCTGTTGGGAGCAATTGACTGTTATGATTTGCGATCGCTATCTTACGACCTGTCCCCTGTGTGGTTCAATAACAGATAAGATGCCTACCTGCATCATCGATAGTCGGAAAGTACCAAGGGCCATTCTCCCCTGTAGCAACTGCTCTGGGAATTTGTAGGTAGCCTTGTCAGCTATACTTCTAAGAATTTAGTTCGTTTGTACATCTATTTAGCTCTATACAAGTGGGTGATTGAGGTGTTGTCTAGGTGGTTTACCAAGCAGTAAAAGAGTGGCTACTGGATGACCCTGACAAAAACGAAAGTCAATTAATCACAAGAGTCGAAAGCCGTTTCTTCTCAGCCAAGTAAACCAGCCGGGTGCGCGGTATGAAAGTTGCTTTAGTTCACGATTACTTAACTCAGCGAGGCGGTGCAGAGCGTGTCTTTGAATTGCTTTGCAAGCGTTACCCTGATGCTGATATTTTCACATCTCTGTACGCTCCTAAACACACGGTTGACCTAGGCGATCGCCCAGTTCACACAACGCGTCTTCAGTATATTCCGGGAGCAAGTAAGTACTTTAGGCTACTAGCCCCTTTTTATTTTCCGGCTTTTCGAGCCTTGGATCTGCAAGCGTATGATCTGATTATCAGCAGCAGTACCAGCTTCGCTAAAGCGGTGCAAAAAAGAGCAGATGCCGTACATATTTGCTTCTGTCACAATGTAACTCGTTTTCTGTGGGATACCGACACCTATCTTCGGGAGTTTGCTGCATATAGAAAGTTTTATCCTTTCCTCAAAAAAATATTTGAAGAGATGAAAGAGTATGACTGGCTGTATGCTCAAGGACCTGACTATTACATTGCAAATTCCAGCATTGTAGCCCGTCGGATCGAGAAGTGTTACAACAAACCAGCTGTGGTGATTAACTATCCAATTGATGATAGTAAATTCACGTTTTCAGAGAGTAAAGAAAATTTCTTTTTTGCCTCAGCTCGTCTGCTGAGCTACAAACGCATTGATGTGATTATAGAAGCGTTCAACTGGCTGGGATGGCCGTTACGGATATCCGGCACGGGACCTGAGGGGGAGCTTCTAAAGTCCAGAGCATTGAAGAATATTGAATTTTTGGGATACGTGAGCGATCGCGATCGCTGTGAGTTGATGTCTAAAGCGCGTGCTGTAATCGTGGCGGCTTTAGAAGACTACGGATTAGTACCCGTGGAAGCCAATGCCAGTGGTACGCCAGTGATCGCCTACGGTGCAGGGGGTGTATTGGATACTCAGGTACCCGGAAAGACAGGAGTCTTTTTCAAGCGGCAGACACCTGACGCTATCCACTCAGCATTACTGGAAGCCAGTGAAATTGCTTGGGACTACAAAAAAATCAGAAATCATGCGCTCAGTAATTTTTCAGAAGAAGTATTCTTTGAGAAAGTAGAGCAGAAAATTAACGAAGTTTGTCGTTCGCATTGGTCACAACCTTACTTCAATAGGGTATCTCTGACTTAGGGATAATAGATATGGTTGAAAGCAATCTCAATACGCTTCCTGAAAGCGATCCAGGCTACGGACAACTGTTTGCAATCTTAATCCGCCGACGCTATTGGCTACTCAGTGGGTTTTGCATTGCTTTAGGTATAGCTGCCTTCCAAGCGTGGACGACAAAGCCTACGTATCAAAGCTCTCTACAACTGCTTGTAGAGCCTAATTATCAAGGCAAACAAGAAAGCGGACAAGCTTCTGGGGCAGATCAGCGGTATGCTGACCCCAACATTGAGGTAGACAATGCTACTCAGTTATCGCTGATGAAGAGTTCTCAGCTGATCCAAAAAGCTGTAAATTTGCTCCCTGAGTACAAAGATCTAGATGTAGATAAGCTGAAAAAATTCTTAAGCGTCACTCAAGTGGAAGGAGAGAAAGGAAGCGAGAAAAAAACTAAGATTTTTGAAGTAACCTACAGCGATAACGATCCGAAAAAAACTCAAAAAGTCCTTCAGGCAATGGAGCGGGTTTATAAGGATTACAACCGAGAGCAGCAGGAACTACGTTTAGTCAAAGGTCTAGCTTTCATTAATAAAGAGTTACCCAATGTTCGCCAGAATGTGATTAACTCTGAAGCGGAGTTAGAGCAGTTTCGCACCAACAAGAAGCTCATCGATCCGGAGGTACAAGCCAAAGCTTTAACAGAGTCTATTAATGCCTTGAAGATAGAGCGACGGACAAACCAAGCTCAGTATGAAGACTCTCTGGCTCGTTACAACGCTTTACAGCAGCAAGTGGCCAAATCTCCACAGGAGGCGATCGCATCTTCGCGCCTTAGTCAGTCTACTCGTTACCAAGCCTTGCTCAACGAAATTCAAAAGACAGACTTGGCGATCGCCAAAGAGCGTATGCGCTTCACCGACGATAACCCACTCATACAAAAGTTACTCCTCCAGAGGCAAGAGCAGCTTAGTCTACTCGAACAAGAGGGAGGACGCGCTTTAGGGGGAAACTCTCCTCAATTGCAGGATGGACGAGAAGGCCTTCTCACACAAGGACAGCTGGGTACAACCGACATAACACTGGTGACTCAGCTTCTGGATATGCAGAAAAACATCCTTGGCTTGAGGGCACGCGAACAAACCCTAGCACAAAAAGAGCAGCAGCTACGTACAGAACTTGATAAATTGCCTACTTTAATAGCTCAGTACAATCGCCTACAACCTGAGCTAAAACTCAAGCGCGAAACCCTCGATCAGCTAGAGAAAGCACGGCAAGAATTGAGCGTTGAAATTGCTAGGGGAGGGTTTGATTGGGAAGTAGTCGAGAAACCTCTCCTCGGTTACAAAACCGGACCCAAAAAGCCGCAGATGCTCTTACTCGGTGCCGTAGTGGGGTTAATGCTGGGCGGTATCGCTGCCTTTCTCCGCGAAACCACAGATGATGCAGTTCGGACTTCTGATGATCTCCAGAAGCAAATTGCTCTACCGCTATTGGGCATCATCCCAGAATTGCCGAAATCTAAGAAGACTTCACCCGAAATCTATCTACCCTTCGGCAAGCCAAAAGTCCTGCAACCTGCAATGAGCGAACCCATCATCAAGTTACCGTTCGGCAAGCCAAAAGTTTTGGCACCTTGGACGATTGAAGTCATTCATTTGCCAGCCTCGTGGGAATCACTGGACTTAATTTATAAAAACATTCAACTTCTCAATTCTGTTTCTGCCATCAACTCGCTGATGGTAACCTCAGCATTAACAGGTGAAGGAAAATCAACCATAGCATTGGGTTTAGCAATCAGTGCCGCTCGTCTACATCAACGAGTACTACTAATCGATGCCGATTTACGCAATCCGATACTACACAAAAAACTCAATCTTCCAAATGATTATGGGCTTTCAACTTTGCTCTCAAGTGACACCACTTTACCCGTTCAAAGTAGTATCCATTCCTCAAGCTCATACATTGACGTTTTAACCTCCGGGCCAACACCAATAGACTCGGCTAATCTGTTGAGTTCTCCACGCATGGAAGAATTGATGGAAGGGTTTGAAAAGACCTACGACTTGGTACTGCTAGATGCTCCCCCAGTTTTGGGCATGGTAGATGCCATTATCACTGGCTCATCTTGCCGTGGTGTCGTGTTAGTAGCACGCATTGGTAAAGTAACTCGAAACGAGCTAACAGAGGCGAGAGCCATGTTGAGTAAATTAAACATCATTGGGGCAATAGCCAATGGGGTTGGCAACCCTACTAATGCTTACAAAACATGACCAAGAGTTGTTGGTTATTTGTTGTTGGTTGTTAGTTGTTAGTTGTTGGTTATTTGTTGTTGGTTGGAGAGTACGGCAACGGATGAGTTACTCCTTGTTCCTCGTGCATCTGGGTTTTTGATAAAGGATAAGTTGTCGCTTTCGCTAGCTCGACTAAGTAGGCACTACAATTTAATCCATTACATCCACCACATAATCTATTTTTTTTACAAACAACAAATAACCAACAACAAACAACCAACAACAAACAACCAACAACAAACTTTAAGACTCACGTCCAGACGCCCATTTATCGCGCCATTTTACGGTGCCTTCACTAGCGATAACCCAGCGACGAGCTACCAAATTTTCTCGCAACGGAGATTGACCTTCTCGCCACATCGCGTACTTGTAAGAAATCAGCTTTCCAGCACTTTCATTAAACGGAATTTCCGCAAACCAAGTATTGGTGTTGATGTATTCCAGTGGGTAAGCCTTGGCAATATCCCAGTTACCTAATTCTGGACAATCTCCTGTTACTACAATAATTTCTCCTGGCTGGGTTTGGACTGCATTGAGTTGCGCTCGCACAATGGTTTGTCCTTTAATTCGTTCTCCAACGTGACTAATGACAATCACTTCTCGCGAGTTTAGTTCTAAGTCTTGCAACTGTCCGTCTATGACTTCAAATTTGCGTCGCGATAAGACATCAGTATGTTCTCCGTCGGGTAATTCAGTATCAATCGCCTCAAGCTTCACAGGTTCCCCACGGTTCATCGCGACAAATAACAGTGAATCCCGATAACGCCTTACATAGCAGTAGACATCAGGGGTTAGGTGCTTTTGCCACTGACTGCCCATCGATACCGATGGGTTTAGTCGCCGCAAACCTGAGAGCAATCGGATATCCCGGTAAACAGGCGTGTCGGTGTCCCAGCTTGCCATCATCGGGCGGTTGTAGGGGTCGTTGTTCCCGTAAGGGTTGTTATCGCCGTTTGTATCATCGTGGAGATACTGTTCTACGCCGTAGTAAATGCAGGGAATGCCACGAGAGGTCATAATTAATGCGATCGCCAAACGCAACATTTCCGGATCAGGGTTTAACGTTTGGAACCGATGCATATCATGATTATCGATAAACGTAATCAGCTCAGTAGCACTATAGTAGCGATGATCTTGGTCAAGAACGGCTTGAACTAGTTGAAATCCCGCTTCAGCACCTGCCCCTAACGCCTCTCGAATTGCTATGCAAAAACCGAAATCTAGAATTGTCATCCCAGACTCATTAGCAAATTCAACCGAGCGCTCGTTGAGAGGACTACTATAAATCCACTCTCCGAAGATAAAAACATCCGGTTTATGGGTTTGAATATCAGCGTTAAATTCTTGCCAAAACCAGACTGGCATATGCTTCACTGTATCAACCCGTAAAGCATCGACTCCCCGGTCTAGCCATTGCTTAATTGCTGACTTGATGTAGTTTCGATACTCAATATTATTCTCATTAAAAGTTGCCAATCCTGACAATTCACAGTTTTGTACTTGCCACTCATCTTCCCAGTTAGTCACCTCCCCATAATGGTGATACCAGTTATCTTTATCATTATTAAAATCAGCAATGAGTACCCCATCATCGTAGAGTATTCCTTTTTTTCCACTAAAGTCAGGGCTACTATGGTTACACACAATATCCAGAATCATTTTCATGTTCCGTTTGTGTAACTCAGCAATCAATTTATCAAAAACCGTATTTTTAGATTCTTGAGTTTTATTGAGAGAGGGTTCATCATTCTTGTGAATAAAGCGAGGATTAATTCGCTTAAAATCTTTTGTCCAGTAGCCATGAATCGCCGCACTGTTAACAAATAATGCCTCAACTTGCTCAAACAAAGGAGTCAGCCATATTGCTGTGATTCCTAGGTTTTTTAGATAATCAAGCTTGTCGATAATTCCCTGCAAATCTCCGCCCCAATATTTGCCCCAATCCTTTTGCTCTGGGTCGTAAAGTTCTGGGTTTGGACCTTCACTATTTTCAGCATCGCCGTCGTTAAAGCGATCTACCACAATGAAGTAAATGGTTTCCTGGCGAAACTCAATATCTCTGGTATACAGAAACTCTAAATCTAGATCGCTATCACTTTCTTGTGGAGTTTCGGCTACGAGAGCATCTACTTTGTCTTTAACTTTGTCCTCCGACGTTTCATATTGAGATGACGAGGCTTGAGAGGGAGGGGTCGATACCATAAGAATGGGGGAAATGGTTATAGAAGGTTGTAAAAGTCCGTCAATTGGAAGGATGAAGAATAAAGGATGATAGCAAAGCGGGACGTTAGTCCAGGATGAAGATTTTTCATCCCTCACCCTTTTTTTGTCAAATCGGTTTCAGCACTTGTGTGGCTGATGACCATTTTGGCGGGCTTTTTTAAGATTTTACCTACACTTTGTCGCGATCGCGAGTAGAGCGTCACTGCCCTCACTCTTCCTGCCCTTTATCTATCTAAAGATAGAAGCGTAATTTAAAATTAACTGATATGGAGTTGTTTTTAATTTTGTTGTGGTTGCCGATCAATATATTCTCGCCAGTATTTTATCTTTCCTTGCTCAAGCTCAAAAACGATAGCATCTTCAGCCAGAGACTCCTCACCCGTTGCTTTATTTTTGTCTCTCCAGCTCCACTCAACGGTTCCCTCATTTCCGCTCACAATAATCCGTTTTATGATTACTTTGGTAGCCGTGAATTCCAAAAAGTATTGGTTAGCAGCTGCTTTAATTTGTTGTTTGCCCCTGAAAGTAGAACCAGGTACGATAAACCAACTATCTTCTGCAAAATCAGCGATTAGTTTATCGCTATCAGCAGTTTCCCAAGCCTGAATCTGTCGTTCTACAATTTGTTTAATTTTGGGGTCAATAGATTCCAAGTCTGAAAACGACATAGCTATTTGTTATAGATTATTAGAGAACAAGTATTTTTTACCAACAACCAACAACCCAACGACCGCGCTCAGGGCAAGCCCAACAACCAATAACTAACAACCAACAACCAACAACCAACAACCAACAACAAATAACCTTCTATAACTTAATTGTTATCCAGTCGATGCCCATCAGGATAGATAGTTAAGTTGTCCAGGTAGGCATTAGAAAGATCAACATTCTGGGCGCGAAACAAATTGCTACCACTCAACTGTGCTTTGGTTAGATTAGCCTGATCCAAGTTGGCACCACTTAAATCAGCATTCCTCAAATCAGCATAGCTGAGGTCTGCATTACCTAGATCCGCTCCTTGCAGATTAGCACCTGTTAGATTTGCGCCCTGCAAATTGGCGCGACGCAAAGTTGCTCTAAACAGATTCGCTCCCTGAAGATTGGCGTCAGACAGATTAGCCTGGTAGAGTTGGGCATCACTTAACTGAGCTGCCTGAAGCTGGGCTTTCTGTAACTGAGCTTGACTCAGATTAGAGTAGGGTAAGTAGGTCTTTTGAAGGTTGCTGCCAATAAGAATAATTCCTTGTAGGTTGGCTTCAAACAGGTCTGCCTCACTGATATCTATTACACTAAAGTCGCGTCTACCGTTGGCGTATTGGGCCAGTAACTCTGCTTTAGGAATCTTCTTCATCTGTGCTGTTGATCTGGAAGCCTTTACTGCCTTTTACTGAATTAACTTATGACGGAATGTCAATATGTATTTGTGCTTAGCTCTTTTATTCAAGGTAAGGCATTGTAGCCAGAGACACAGTTGTTCTAATTTTTTTTTAATATTTGTAAATAATGAATGCTTTTTCTTGACCTTTCCTTGACAAAAGCGACATTCTCGTGGTTGTCTAAAACGCTACAGACATCTGTTGTCGTTGTTCTGGCGCTACTGATGAAAAGCCAACTGCAAAAGTCCTGAAAATACTATGTCAGACTCAAAACCATCAATTGCTCAGCACTACCACGAGCGAACCAAATACGATCCAGAGACGATCGCATCAAAAAACAAGGGATTGGACTGGGCGAGACAGCCCTTACCTTTCAAAGAATACAAAGTTGGCGCTGTCGTTGACCTAAAGCCTTACCTGCAAGAAGATCTTTCAGCGTTTACAGAGGAACCCCACAAGACTTTGCAGCGGCTGTCACGGCTGCTATTGTGCAGCTACGGTTTGACAGCAAGGTTACCGACAACACCACCCCTATATCTGAGGGCAGCCCCGTCTGCGGGTGGATTGTACCCAGCTGAGGTTTATTTACTTTGCCGTGGCACACCCTATTTACAAACAGGAATCTACAACTATCAGTGTCGTACCCATTCTCTGGTTCATGTTTGGGAAAAAGAGGTATGGTCGGTTCTGCAAGAGGCCTGTTACTGGCACACCGTCTTGGGAATTACTGACATAGCGATTGTAGTCACAGCGGTTTTTTATCGTTCAGCGTGGCGCTATGAAGACCGGGCATACCGGAGAATTTTTCTGGATACGGGTCATCTATTGGGTAACATTGAGCTCGCTTGTGCCTTTACTGACTATCGACCCCATCTGATAGGCGGCTTTTCGGATGAAATGGTCAACGAGTTACTTTATCTTGACCCCGAACAAGAAGGTGCGATCGCAGTAATTCCCCTAGCCGATCACCTCGAACTCCGACGCAAGTTGCCCCCCAGTCCAACTGTGTTGGCCTCATACACAGACGTTAACTATCCAGAAGTTCCAGACGGTCAATTGCTAGGCTACTTGCATCGTTCCACCCAAATCAACGGGTTCAGACAATGGAATGATGATGAGTTCTTAGACTCTACACAAAGTAAGGAACAACGAGAAGATAAATACAACTTTCCGTTTTGTACAAAGATTTCAACCACCACAACACCCATTGATTGGGGAGGTGTAACTCCAGAAGGATTACGCCTACCAGCCTTAGAAAACACGATTCTACAGCGCCGTTCTACCCGTGCCTACAATGGTGCGAATTTGACGCTAGAGGAACTCAAAGCGGTACTAGATTTTACTTATCAACCCCAGCACTACATCGACCAAAAGTTAGATGGTTCGCCAGATTATTTTGTTCTGGATTTAATTGAAACATTTGTCGCCGTGTCTGGAGTGAATAACTTAGAAGAAGGCTGCTACTACTACGCGCCCAAAGCCCAAGAGTTGCGGCAGATTCGATTTAAAAACTTCCGGCGTGAGCTACACTACTTGTGTTTAGGGCAAGAGTTGGGTCGAGATGCCGGGGCGGTGGTCTTTCACACTGCTGACTTGGAAAAAGCTGTATCTAAAGTTGGCGATCGCTCCTATCGTTACCTTCACATGGATGCAGGTCATCTAGGGCAACGCCTCAATTTAGCCGCCATCTACCTAGGTTTAGGGGTAAGTGGTATTGGTGGCTTCTTTGATAACCAAGTCAATGAAGTTTTGGGCATCCCCACTGATGAAGCAGTCCTTTATATCACCACTCTAGGGCGTCCTAAAATAGTTTAGCTGCAATAGTTGCCACCCCAAAAAACCTCAATAAAGGTAGTAACGGGAACCTCACACAAAACAAAAAAATATTGCTGAGATTATGACTGGACTTGGGATAAGTAGCAGTAACCGAAACTTTAGAGACTCTAACACCATCACTATTGTTCTAAATTTTTCATTAACATTTGAATATAACAAAGTAGGGAAGTAGTCATGGGTACAGTTCTGGTGGTAGAGGATAGTCAGACACAAAGAGAAATGATCTCAGAACTCCTCAAAAAGAGTGGGTTAAGTGTCATGGTGGCTGGCGATGGTGTCGAAGCACTAGAGCAAATTCAAGGTCATCGTCCAGATCTGGTTGTTCTGGACATCATCATGCCCCGGATGAATGGCTACGAAGTCTGCCGTCGGCTCAAAGGCGACACGAAAACCCAGAAGCTAGCTGTGGTCATGTGTTCCGCTAAGAAAGAAGAATTCGATCGCTACTGGGGTATCAAGCAAGGTGCTGATGCTTACATTTCTAAGCCTTTCCACCCCCAAGAGTTAGTGGGTACTGTTAAGCAGCTTCTACGAGGCTCAGCATCGTAGACTAGTTGTTCAAGGCTGCCAGCCCAGAACCCATGCTAATACTTCTACCTGTTGACAATCCACTTAGGAACGTGGACAGCTGTAAAATCAGTTAGATTCAGCAGGAGTGAGTTTGTGCAATATCAGCTCGTCGGCGATCGCATCTTATGTGAAGAAAGTTAAAATAAAATCGCCATGAACCTTCTGTATTCTGACTTCTGGCTCGGAGACTCCTCAATCTGATAGTAATGAAGTTAAAAGCACATCAGCGTAACACTAATGGATAAAGCGACATTTGGCGCTGGCTGCTTTTGGGGTGTAGAGGCAGCATTTCGCAAGGTAGAAGGAGTAGTCTCAACCTCAGTGGGTTACATGGGAGGGCATTTTCCCAACCCCTGCTATCTGGATGTGTTATCCAGGATAACGGGTCACGCTGAGGTGGTGCAGGTAGAGTATGACCCACAGAAGGTAAGTTATGATGACTTACTAGCAGTGTTTTGGGATATCCATGACCCGACGACGCCAAATCGCCAAGGCCCAGACAGAGGAGAACAGTATCGGTCTGTGATATTTTTCCACAATCGAGAGCAGGAAGAAGCGGCAAAACGATCAAAGGAGAAGCTTCAGATGTCCGGTAGATTTGAGCAGGACATTGTGACAGAGATTACGCCTGCTGGTGAATACTACTTAGCGGCAGAAGAGCATCAGCAGTATTTTGAGAAGAAGGCACGACGCTGATTGAGTGTAGGCAAACTTTAGCGATCGCTTTTGATTGATTCTCTCACTTTCTGATGGCATCCTCAGATTTATTCTATGATTCACGCGATGTAGCTTAGAGAATCCTGTTGATTGAGCTAATTGTCACCAGGTAGACAAGAAAAACTAACTTGTTCATGTCACAATCGGTGGAAAGGATTCAAAAAAGTACAGCTAATATTTAGCATCGCCAGGAAACTACCTCCCCTGGCTTTTACTATTGAAAGTTCCAGAAACTTCTTTACATCTGTTTTACACTTCCGGCGGCAAGTCCACGCTGTAGAGAACTTGACCTTCAAGGTTGTATAACGCAACTGTTATAACTTGACTGATTCCATCAATTTTGACTGTACCAAAAAACTGAAAACCATCACTGGGAGGGCGATTTGGCTTGAGATCTGCTGGTATACTGTTGAACTTTACTTGTGGGCCAAAAGTATTGTCAAGTTTATTTGGTCCAAACGTTCCAGAGTTGAGTGGGCCAGCGACAAACTCCCAGAAGGGTTTAAAGTCCGTGAATTGAGCCTTACTGGGGTCATAATAGTGCGCTGCGGCGTAATGGACATCAGCAGTAAGCCAGACTACATTACAGATATTCTTTTGCTTGATAAAGCGCAATAAATCCGCAACTTCAAGTTCGCGTCCCAGAGGAGGGCCATCTCCATTAGCGAAATTCTCAAAGTTGGTTGAGCCATCTGCAACTATTAGCCCGATTGGCATATCGCTGGCAATTACCTTCCAGGTTGCCCTTGAGTTCTGCAATTTGTCCTTTAACCAACTTATTTGGCTATTACCTAGGAATGCTGTTTCTTGACTTGGCACCGTCTGATTATTAGGTGAGTTTGCTCCTCGATAACTACGCTCATCGAGCATAAAAATTTCCAAGGAGGGGCCGTAGTTGAAAGAACGATAAATCCGCTTTGGATCTCTAGGATTAAAGCGAATAGGTTGGTACTCTAAAAACGCTTGCTTTGCTCTAGAAGACAAAACATCTACGCTTCTTTCTGTATATCGGTCATCGTTAGTAATCATCTGACCAGGATACCAGTTGTTCCTAGTTTCGTGGTCGTCCCACTGCACCAATTGTGGAACTTGAGCATTAAAGCGACGCACATTTTCATCCATCAAGTTATAGATAAAATTGCCGCGAAACTCTACTAATGTTTCTGCTACTTTTGACTTTTCTGGTGTCGTTATATTTTTCCAGATCCTGCCGTTATCCAGTGTGACCTCGGATAGTATGGGGTTATCAGCATAGATGGTATCGCCAGAATGGATGAAAAAGTTGGGATTAAGCCGCCGCATTGTTTCATATATTTTCATCCCCCCAAAGTCAGGATTGATTCCCCAACCTTGACCTCCGGTGTCACCTGACCACGCGAAAAAGATATCACATTTGTTAGCTGGAGGTGTCCGAAAAGTACCTGTAACAGGAGCGCTGTAGATATTTCTATTGTTTAAATCCTCAAAGGTTACTCGATAGAAAATCTGCTGATTTGGAGGCAAGTATGTAAGGTTAACACGCGCTGTATAGTCGCTGGCATCTGAAACATCTTGACTGATAAGGCGCTTCGGGTTACGGAATGATTCAGTGGTGTCATAGTCCACAATCATACGTGCAGGCCGGTCAGTACGACTCCAAACAATTGCACTGCCGCTAGTGATGTCGCCGCTTGCAACTCCGTAGGGTATGTTGGGACGCGCACTATCTGAAGTAATAAGCGCAGGTGCTGAAACCTGTGCTAATCCTGATTTTGAGAAAAGATCGGCCGCAATAATTCCACCGCCTGTCACTGCTGAACTAATTAGAAAGCGACGGCGTGTTATGTTCTGTTGATGGTTGCGTTCCATGAGAACCTTTTTCTTCTATGGCTGCATAGACTTTAGTCTGGCTAATTTATCAAGGGATAAAGGTCTGGTTACTGAAGCTTTAAGTTCAGTCTGTTGAGTAACGATTTAATTGCGCCAGACGTTGTTCATGGATTTCAGAGAGTTGAGCATTCGCATTTTCAGTGTATCTTTCTGCTTCCCGTTGAATTGCTGACCAGACTGCTGCAAGTGCTTTCAAGTCTCGGCAGGAACGAATCAAGGTACAGCAAGCGGCTATCCACTGCTCTAGCTTACGGTAGCTGATGAAATAGCCGCCAATGCCTTCGATATGAACCCAAAGCACATGCTTCCACTTTTCCCATCGCCAAACTCTGCTGGAGTTAGTTTTGAGATACTTGGCCAGTTGCCTACGGGTAATGACAAAAGTTCCGGGGTTGATGCGACGGCGTAGAAAGTTCATAACTGTTTTGGGGTTCGTGCAGTCGGTTCAGCGGATATCTTGCTCTCTTCGTACTCACCCGCTAGGGGTTCAAAACCCCTGCGTCATAGCTAAAGTCCGTTAAAACGGACTGAATTCATCGCTTTTTAGTCGGTTTTAACCGACTTACGCTATGAGACGGAGAATTTATTCTCCGGCGGGGAAGTACGAAGCGTGTAAGCCTGTGTTCAGTAATTCTTGAAGAACACTTGCCCATCCTTCCCTGTGTCCGGGAGAGAGGCAGATTCTTCTTGCTTCTCGCTGGGGTAAGGAGATTGGGGAGGTTCATCTGGCGTTATGTCAAAAACAACTTCATAGGAGACGTTTGGGGTTAGCCGTCTGAGGATTTGCACATGAGATTCGGCATCATTGCGGCGACGACACCTCGCAACGATGAGTCGCTGTAAGTTGGGGAGTGGGCGGATAATGCACCAGGGATGCAGGCGTTCAAAATAGGTCATGTTGCTCTCCTATTTAATTGCGTGTTGAATGATGTTTTCGATGGTTTGGCGTAAGCTTTCGTTGTTTTGTGGGTGAAGTACCCAAGCGCTGATGGGAGCCGGTTGATAAGTTAACAAGTAACTTTCCTCTGTTTCTCCCTTTCCTACGCAGGAACTAAGAGCCTTTGTTTTCTCGCTTAGCAAGGAAAGATTGAGGGGCGTATATACCTTCCAAGCCGCCTGTTTTGGTTGTTTCTGGATTCGGTAGCCGCGTTTTTTGAGTGCTGCACGGATGGCAGCAATCTCTGACACGACACGCAATGCTTCTGTCGCTTTGGATTTCTTCATGGATAATCTTGTTAATGGACATGAGAGCCATTGCCTACCAAGCCACACGTGCTCTAGGCAATTGCTCTTTTTCTTCTGCAAGACAACTTATCGGGACAACTGACTAGCTAAGTGCTAGTGTTTTGGGCTGCCTGCCCGTTGTTCTCTCCCTCAAAGCAATCAAAAAAAGTACTAAATTTGATTATTTTTAGAATATGGCAAGACCCAAAAAAGGTCAACCACAGGAAACTGATTCTCCGATAAAAAAACTACGTTTAGCAGCGGGCCTCTCTCAAGCAGATCTGGTAAGGCTGACAGGCTTATCCATTGCAACCATTAGCCGCTGGGAACGGGGAGAGGGGGGAGAACCGACAATGACGGTTTACCAAATGAAGGCTTTCTGTCAAGCGGTTAACAAGACTCTTGAGGAACTGCCTAATTCTTTAAAGCCGCCATCAAAATCAGAAGACGATGAAGCAAAGTAGGATATGTGTATCAGCCACCCAGTTGTGTAGCTCATGGTCAAGATAAGCCCAGACACCAAACTCACCCTAGAAGAATTTCTGGCTCTTCCAGAAGGGGATGTAAACTATGAGTTTGTTGATGGTCAGGCAGTTCCAAAAGTGTCTCCAAAAGCTTTCCATTCAACTTTACAAGCTACTTTGATAGTCCTCATACGTTCATGGTGTAAGGGGAAAGGTCGGGCTTATCCAGAGTGGGCAATTCTCTTAAAACGTCAGGGTAAAGATTGGGCACCCGTACCCGATTTAACGTATATTTCCTACGAACGTCTACCTAAAAGCTGGAAGCGCAATGAAGCCTGTCCTGCTCTCCCTGAACTAGTCATTGAAATTATCTCGCCAGACCAGACCATGAAAGAATTTGAAGATAAGGCTAAGGACTATTTTGCTGCTGGTGTATCAAGAGTTTGGATTGTAGACCCTGAAGCCATTGGTATAAGAGTCTTTTTTCCAGATGGATCGAGTCAAACTTATACGGATACCACTCCTATTGTGGATACGTTACTTCCTGGTTTGGAACTGACAACAATACAGGTTTTTGAAGAGGCTGAGTTGATTTGATTGTGGATGCGATCGCCTGACGCTAACTACCCGAAAAACTAATACACTTCATTGGATGAGAGAGATTGTTCCCTGCTTATCGTAAATTAACCCCATGTTATTGAGGGTTGTGGCAATACCTGAGCGATCGCCAACCTGTGTGCGAACGGCTAAGACTTGCTCGAAGAAGCGCAGTGCTTGGGTATACTCGCCCAGTTGATAATAAACTCCCCCAATGCTGTTGAGAGTGCGCCCAATGCCTGTGTTGGTGTTATCCTCATCACTCTGGAACGATCCGGAGGGCTGGGCACCACAGGAACTGATTAGAAAAAGGAAATTTGCGTAAGTCCTAAGTTGCAGCAATTGTTAAGAATTTTGCATGATTGACTAGGTGGACAACTTAACTGAAGCAGTCCCCACCGTACTCAATCTAAGAGGATAATTTGCCCAATGTCAGCAGAACCACAGACTTCAGCCCAACTGCCACCTAGCAGTGAGATCCAAAACTATTCTCTGACAGCTACTACCGAGAATTGGTTTGAATATCCTGTAAGAGCACATCCTCACCACATTGATTTTGCGGGTATCGTCTGGCATGGTACCTACGTTGCCTGGATGGAAGAAGCACGGGTCGAATGTTTACGCTCAATTGGCATTGATTTTGCCGATTTGGTCGCCTTAGGGTGCGATTTACCTGTTGTAGAAATGTCCCTGCGCTATCACCGCCAGATTCGGATGGGGATGGTAGCTGTTGTCAAGACACGCATGGCAGATATGGAAGGCGTCCGAATCAATTGGGACTATCAGATTCAATCTCCGGATGCACAAGAACTTTACTTAACGGGTCGTGTTACCTTAGTTGCCGTTGATCGTGAGCAAGGTAAGATGCTGCGACAACTGCCACCAACGTTTAAAGATGCACTAGTGAAGCTTTCTGCTTGAACCACGATCAAGACCACTGTTTCAACTACTACCGCTTACTTTGTCGAAGCGGTAGGTTTTATCTACTCTCAGCATTAATTCACTACCTCCAAAGGTAATGCTTCAACTTCTTCGAGCGACACATGAAACTGAATCACTTTGAAGATGTCAACGAGTATTACGATCGCGTCAAGCCTTATCTAATTCAACACGAAGCCCACCACAATTTGATCTTTGGGATGATTGATAGCTTGAGGAGCCAGCCGGAATACTTTACACATCCTCCTTATTTAGTCACTGTACAAGAAGATGACCATGTGGCAACTGTCGCTATCAGAACACCGCCTCGCAAGCTGGTTTTATCACGAACTGCTGCCAGCAATAGCGCTAATGTTCCTAACGCTTCGCTAAATCTTCAAGCACTTAACACTATCGCCCAAGACCTTCATGCACGGCAAGAATTGATACCGGGCGTTATAGCCCCAGTTGATGAGGCGCAAGCATTCGTCCAAGCTTGGCAAGCTGTTACCAGTCAGTCCTATCGTCTGGCTATGCGACAGCGCGTTTATCAACTGGAAAGTGTAAAACCCGTACACAAAGCCAACGGTCATTTTAGACAAGCTACTCTTGCCGACTTCAACCTTTTGGTTAATTGGTGTCAGAAATTTTATCAAGAAGCTTCAGGCGAAGCAACTAAGTATGATGAGACTAAACGCACTATTGATCGTCATCTCAAAAAAAACGCCCTTTTTCTTTGGCAAGACAAGGTTCCAGTTTGCGTAGCTAGTTTTAGTGGACTAACACCTAATGGAATTCGGATCGGTTTTGTGTATACTCCACCACAGTATCGTCGCAACGGTTACGCCAGTTCCTGTGTGGCAGCGTTGAGTCAAACCTTGATCGATCGCGGACATAAATACTGCTTTTTGTTTACAGACTTAGCCAATCCAACATCCAATCATATTTACCAAGCGATCGGCTATCAACCAGTAGCTGATATTAATGATTATGTGTTTGAGTCATACTCCCCAAATAAATCTCTCTAACGGTAGATGTTTTTGATTTCTAGTCTCAAATAACACTATAGTGGAGATTTTTATGTGTTCGATGAGTCTAAAACTGGAAGAGTTTCAAAAGTACGCCGCTCTGTCCTTACTTCGCTAACGCACCGCTTTGTTATTGGTCAAGAGTCTAGAGCGGTTCTCAGTTGCATAGACTACAAGATAAGGGCACGATAATACCCTTGCCCCTACAAAAACTGTGCTCAACTCAATTGAAAACCGCTATGTTGCACTGAATCAATAACCGATAATCTAGCTGCTTCAAGCCTTGCAAAATTCAGGACACAGGAATTTAGTATGAGTCAAGCGATCGCTAAAAAAGTCCAACAAGGGCCGCTGTCTACAGAAGAATTGCACAAGATGAACGCCTACTGGCGTGCGGCTAATTACCTTTCTGTCGGTCAAATCTATCTATTAAACAATCCACTGCTTAAAGAACCCCTAAAACTAGAACATGTTAAGCCTCGGTTACTAGGGCATTGGGGCACTACTCCAGGTCTGAACTTTATCTACGTTCACTTCAACCGCATTATTAAGAAATACGACCTAAATTCCATCTACATCGCAGGGCCAGGACACGGAGGGCCAGGCTTAGTTGCTAACACCTATCTAGAGGGTACCTACAGCGAGTACTACCCGAATATTTCTCAAGATGCTGATGGGATGAAGAGGCTATTCAAGCAGTTCTCCTTTCCCCGTGGGATTCCTAGTCACGTTGCCCCGGAAACTCCTGGTTCCATCCACGAAGGCGGTGAACTGGGTTACGCGGTTTCTCATGCTTACGGCGCTGCCTTTGATAATCCTGACCTGTTGGTTTGCTGCGTGGTGGGAGATGGGGAAGCGGAAACTGGACCTTTGGCTACAGCTTGGCACTCCAATAAGTTCCTCAACCCGGTTACTGATGGTGCGGTGCTGCCTATCTTGCACCTGAATGGCTACAAGATTGCTAACCCGACAATCCTGGCACGGATTAGCCATGAGGAGTTAGAAAGTTTGTTCATTGGATATGGTTATAAGCCCTACTTTGTAGAAGGTTCAGAACCTGAAGCCATGCATCAGTTGATGGCGAGTACTTTGGACACTGTAATTGAGGAAATTAAGGCCATTCAGCAGGAGGCTCGCACTAATGGTTTCAGTAAGCGTCCTCAGTGGCCGATGATTATTTTGCGATCGCCTAAAGGTTGGACCGGTCCCAAGGAAGTGGATGGCAAGAAAACTGAGGGATTTTGGCGATCGCACCAAGTCCCCTTCGCTGAACTCGCAACTAAGCCAGATCACATCAAACTCCTAGAAGAGTGGATGAAAAGCTACAAGCCAGAAGAACTCTTCGATGAAAATGGTAAGTTGATTGATGAACTAGCAGAACTGGCACCAAAGGGACAGCGCCGCATGGGTGACAATCCCCACGCCAATGGAGGCGTCCTGCTTAAAGACCTGAGGTTACCTGACTTCCAAGACTATGCCGTAGAGGTGACTCATCCCGGTGCAGAGTATGCAGAAGCAACCCGCGTCATGGGCAAATTCCTGCGGGATGTGATGAAGCGCAACCAAGCAAGCCGCAACTTCCGGATGGTGGGGCCAGACGAAACCGCTTCTAACCGCTTGGGTGATGTGTTTGAAGCGAGCGATCGCGCCTGGATGGACGACACCTACTCCTACGACGATCACCTTTCTCCTGACGGCAGGGTGATGGAAATGCTCAGCGAACACACCTGTCAAGGCTGGCTAGAAGGCTATTTGCTCACTGGGCGTCATGGCTTCTTCTCCTGCTACGAGGCGTTTATCCACCTGGTTGACTCCATGTTCAATCAACACGCCAAGTGGCTTGAGACTTGCCGCCATATTCCCTGGCGCAGACCTATTGCCTCTCTCAACTACCTGCTAACCTCCCACGTCTGGCGACAAGACCACAATGGCTTTAGTCACCAAGACCCTGGCTTTATCGACCATGTGGTCAACAAAAAAGCAAGTATTATCCGAGTTTACCTACCACCCGACGCTAATACGCTATTGTCAGTAACCGACCATTGTCTGCGTAGCCGTCACTACGTCAACGTCATCGTTGCTGGAAAACAGCCCTCGTTGCAGTACCTGGATATGGACGCTGCTATCAAGCACTGCACAGCAGGTATCGGGATTTGGGAATGGGCAAGCAACGACCAAGACGGTGAACCCGATGTAGTCATGGTGTGCGCCGGAGATATTCCTACCCTGGAAACCTTGGCGGCGGTTGACTTACTGCGCCAGCACTTCCCGCAGCTAAAGGTACGAGTGGTAAACGTGGTAGACCTGATGAAACTCCAACCGGAGACTGAACATCCTCATGGTCTCAACGATAAAGACTTTGACTCTATCTTTACCCCCGACAAGCCCGTCATCTTTGCCTATCATGGCTATCCTTGGCTGATTCACCGCCTGACCTACCGCCGGACAAACCATCACAATATCCATGTCCGAGGTTACAAGGAAGAGGGAACAACGACTACACCCTTCGATATGGCGGTACGCAACGATATCGATCGCTTTCATCTAGTCATGGATGTAATCGATCGCGTCCCTGGGCTTCAGTATATCGGAGCGCATGTCAAACAGAAGCTCCACGATCAGCTAGTCGAACACGTAAATTACATCTCTAAGTATGGAGATGATCTGCCAGAAGTTCGCGACTGGAAGTGGTCTTACTCCGGCGGTTCTGATGGACAAAAGCCTGGTGAAACTAAATCACCAACGGACGTAGCAGATGAGACAGTGCGATCGGGTGCTCCTACTAAGTAGTAGTGGTGTGGCACAGCTGAAATAGTGCATTTTTTAGCTGCATGTACTACACGGTAGGGGCACAATAGATCATCGTGCCCCTACAAATAATCCTGTTGCGCTCAATTGAAAACCGCTGTGTCTCATTATCAAATCTATTAAGCTCATCACCCGACTCAGATTATTGAGGATTTCACCTTAACTGTTCAGGACTTACGACAATTTCCGGTTGAACCGCCATTTGTAGGGGTGAACGGCCGTTCACCCCTACTAGATCAGGACTTACGCAAATTGCTAATTTAAACGCTACTGCTAGTAGTAGGGTGGGCAATGCCCACCTTACATGTAGAGGTTCTGCGTAAGTCCTGTAGATGTGGTGTCCATGCGTAAGTCCTGCTGTTAACTTATCCACGAGCCAAATTAAATGATGGGAGAACGCTATTAGATACTCCAATCTCTTGCCAAAGTACCCTTTGGGGTACCGTCAAAGCGCGATCGCATCACCCACAATTAAGAAGTAAGTCAACTAAGTTGTTCAGGCACCTAAAAGAAAGTGACCTGACCAACTCAACCAAGAAATCAAATAGTTGACATTATCAACAAACAAAGCTTTGAGATAAGTTTAGGAAACATTTAACTATGGCTCGTCGATTAACAGCTTCGGCAAAAATCTTTGGGGTAGATGACGAAACCTTTGGCAGCAATGAATATGGACGTGCAGAATTCACGCGAGAGACAATTCTTGGAAATTCACAGCCTCAGAATGTATTGAATATGGAGTGTCGATGGGGTGGTGAGTGTCGGGTCGAACTTAGCCTGATTGGTCAAGTCATGGACAATAGCGACATCAGAGTGACAGGTACAGCTCTTTTGTACGAAGGAACCAGCGAAAGCACAGGCGATTTAGACGGTCGAATTGACTTTAACTCCCTAGTTCCACGAGGCAAAACTACTTCAACAACTCAAAGGGTGAGCAACACGGATGAAGGAGGAGATTACGCCGACATCACTATAACTTTTAACAACTCTATTGTTGAAGACTAATTTTCTACACAGTGGTTTGTTTGGTCTAAGGAAATGCTACAGCGGGCTGATTAAAGTCCGCTGTTTTTTGCATTTTGCTGTTAGACTTTAACCAGAAAATTCACTGAAAGTTGGCGGTAAGCTCACATTCTTTTAGAGGGGTGAGAGGAAGCTCACTTACCAATTTAGTTATTTGTTGTTGGTTAGTAGTTAAAAACAACAAACAACCCAACGACACTTCGGCAAAGCTTCGGCAAGCTCAGCTACCGCTCAGTGCAGGTAAGCTCAGGGCAAGCAAACAACGAACAACAAACAACAAACAACAAACAACAAAATAAATCATTAGTTGGAACTGGGCTGACCATGAAAATATTAGTGCTAAATGCAGGGTCTAGCAGTCAAAAAAGCTGCCTCTATGAACTAACAGGTGATGCACTTCCCGATCGCCCCATGCAACCTCTCTGGGAAGCCAAAATTGATTGGACTCACCATCAAGGCATAGCAGAATTAAAGGTCAAAACGGTTCAAGGCGCTAGCCTAGAAGAGAAGTTGCAACAACAGTCTCGACCTTCAGCGATCGCTTACTTACTCAACACCCTCTGGAGTGGAAACACCCAAGTAATCGCTAATCCAACTGAGATTGATATTGTAGGTCATCGGGTGGTGCATGGAGGTCAGGAGTATCAACAAGCTACCCGGATTACTCCAGAAGTGAAGGAAGCGATCGCCAATTTATCTACCTTCGCCCCCGTTCACAACCCAGCTAACCTAGAGGGAATCGAAGCTATTGAGAAAATTATTGGCAAGACTGTACCACAAGTTGCCGTATTTGATACAGCCTTTCACTCAAATTTACCGCTTGCTGCTGCTACTTATCCAGTTCCTTACGAGTGGTTCGAGCAAGGTATCCGTCGCTATGGCTTTCATGGTATCAGTCATCAATACTGCGCTCACCGCACTGCTCAGTTAATGGGCAAAGATTTGGCATCTTTGCGCCTGATTACTTGTCATTTAGGGAACGGCGCTTCTTTAGCGGCTATCCGCGATGCTCAAAGTATAGACACTACGATGGGATTTACTCCCTTGGAAGGCTTGATGATGGGTACTCGCTCTGGTTCTATTGACCCTGGTATCTTAATTCACTTGCTGCAACACGCCGATTACGGTGCTCAAAAGTTAGACGAAGTTCTCAATAAAGCTTCTGGGTTAAAGGGAGTTTCTGGTGTCTCAGGCGACTTGCGGCAGATTGTCAGTGAAATTGACAAGGGCAACCCACGCGCTAAATTAGCCTTTGATATGTACGTGCATTCTCTGAATAAGCATATCGGTGCCATGCTTGCCACGTTAGGAGGATTGGATGCATTGGTATTTACTGGCGGCATCGGGGAAAACTCGGCCCCAATACGCGCTGCTGCTTGTGAAGCGTTTGGGTTTCTGGGTTTGCAACTCGATCAACAAAGGAATGATGCTTCTCCT
>DALYIW010000016.1:42538-45336 GCA_031970155.1 Coleofasciculaceae cyanobacterium CTOTU46601
CCGCAGCAGAGTCAGCGATTCGCGTTTTCGTGGTGCATACCGAAGAAGATTGGGCGATCGCACACGAATGCTGGAAACTAGCTAAAACAGCACCTTAAACAGCAATCGTATAGCGAGAAAATCAATGCCTCTCCATCCTCAAGCTCAAGCATTTCTGGACAAGATTGCAGCAGCAGGAGTACCACCTGTCGAAGCGCTAACGTTGGAAGAACTCCGAATGGCGATCGCTTGGAGGCGATCGTATGCTGGCTTACCAGAGGCTACAGCTAAAGTTGAAGACCGCACTATACTAAGTCCAACTGGAGAATTACGGTTGCGGATATACACCCCACAAGGGCAGGCTCCTTTCCCTGTATTAGTATTCTTCCACGGCGGAGGCTGGGCAACTGGCGATCTCGACACCATGGATACTCCGCTGCGTGCCCTCACCAACCGAGTGGGTTGTGTTGTGGTTTCCGTCGATTACCGATTAGCACCAGAACACAAGTTCCCGGCAGCAGTTGAGGATGCCTATACTGCCACTTGTTGGGTAGCTGACAATGCTAGTGCTATTCAAGGAGACTCAACACGCATAGCTGTTGGCGGTGATAGCTCAGGTGGCAATCTTGCGGCAGTGGTGGCGCTTATGGCAAGAAACCAGGGATATCCTTCTCTTATTTTCCAGCTAATGGTGTGCCCGGTCACCAACTATGAATTTAATACCGTTTCCTATCAAGAGAATGGCAACGGCTACCTGCTGACGAAAGAGTCAATGGTATGGTTCTGGAAGCAATATCTTAAGGATGAAAACGATGGTCACAATCTCTACGCTTCACCCTTACAAGCTCAAGATTTTAGTGGCTTACCTCCCGCACTGGTAATCACAGCTGAATACGATCCTCTACGGGATGAAGGCGAGGCTTATGCTCTACGGCTTCAGCAAGCTGGCGTTTCTGCGGTGATTAAACGCTACGACGGTATGATTCATGGCTTTTTCGAGATGGCTGCACTGCTAGATACAGCCCAGTTAGCTATTGAGGAAGCTGCTCAAGCTTTGCGCTCAGCCTTTACCAGTTGAATTGCTAGATTAAACGCCGCCGTCTGTTCAAAAACGGCGACGTTACTTTTTATCGGTCGTATTCTATGTAATCAACGTGTCTTTCTTCAACATGAGGGGGAATCACCTCTGTGCGGCGTCTTGTTGGAGTAGGAGGAAGAGCCGCATAGGGTTGTTGAACCACGTAGGTTGTACGGGGTGGACGCTGTTGTCGTGAGAGCATAGATAAGGCCCCAACAACAACCACACCGCCACTAACAGTTACCGCCATGCCTCCGAGTGCCCAAACTAAGCCAGAAAGGAGCGAATTATCTGTCTGCTGAGCTGAAGCGACTGCTGATGTTTGCTTGCCTCGTGCGAACAAACTATTATTTGGGTTATTTGGGTTATTTTGTGGTGATTGCGGATCGCTCAGTGACTGCTGGTTTTGCAGGCTTTGCATTTGAGCTTTGAGCCGCTCAGTTTCAATTCTTTGCTGCTCAAGCATTGCTCTTAGGCGATCGTTCTCAAGCCGCTGCTGTTCAAGATTGTAGACAGGTGAACCCGGTGACAGAGCAGGATTTGGTGTCTGCGATGTCGTCCCATAGGGATCGTAAGGATTAGTCGTATTAGTCGGGGAAATTGGCATTGGTTGGGAGGGGGGCACGTTAGTTGCGCCAAGATTGGTTCCTCCCTTCAACATAAAGAGAACTGCCACCCCAGCGAAAGCCGCCCCGGTTAGGAAAGCCATACCATCACTCATTGCCCTTGCCTCTCAATTGCGACTGAATTACAAATAGTTGTACCTGATGCACACCGAATACTCATTGTTTGACTTTACTCAACTTAGGCCGACTTGCCATTTCCCCTGTTAGGGTGGGTAGTCGTTTTTTCCACAGAATATCTGCTTTTAAATTCAAAACTAGATTGGTTAAAATGTCCACCTCAGTGAACCTTAAGAGTTTCTTTGTTCGGCTCAATCATCCTTCGGCATATTGGCTCTCTGCTGGCATCCCACTTGGGGCATGGATACTGAGAGTGTTTACTCGCAGCGTCTGAAAAATGATACACCAGTGCAAGCAGCAGCTCAAGCCGCTACGGTTGAAGCCCTAGGATTTCTTGAGTATGACATTTAACTTCTTATAAGTATCGAGCATGTGCCAACTGACGAAGACATCACAGTAATAGTTTTCCTGGTATCTGTATCAGCTTACACCTGGGTAGATTCACGCCGTATGCGCCAGCATGTTACGAGATTGATGCAACAGCCCAATCTGGACAACTCACAGGAGCATAATTCCAGTTTTTTACGTCACAAGGTTAATGGCATCGGTGCTACTTTTTTGTAGCAAGGTTCAGCACCCGTGTTTTCTAATCATTTACCGCTAACCTGACTAAACGCTTATGCATCGTCGGCACAACCAAAATTTTAACAATCATCCCCAGCCAAACCGCAACAATTTATGGCTAGAAGGGTTCAAGACAGTGGGACTGAGTTTGTTTTTTGCCTTCGGGATTCGCACCTTCGTTGCCCAAGGCGTCTATGTTTCATCGGGATCGATGCTGCCTACCCTAGAAGTCAATGACCGCTTGATGGTAGACAAGTTAAGTTACCATTGGTCAAATCCCGCACGGGGAGATATCGTAGTGTTTTCCCCGACACAAGAGCTAAAGCGGCGAAATCTCAAGGATACTTTTATTAAGCGGGTGATTGGTTTACCTGGAGAGAAGGTAGAGATTAAGGAAGGACGAGTGTATGTTAGCGATCGCCTCCTTCCAGAAA
>DALYIW010000016.1:45441-58076 GCA_031970155.1 Coleofasciculaceae cyanobacterium CTOTU46601
GCTACTGGGGCTTTGTCCCTCGCGATAATATCCTTGGTAAGGCAGTCGTTCGTTACTGGTCACCCGAACGCTTGGGACAAATCGACCACTCTCCCCTTTATCCTACCTCTGAGCGATCGTCTCCACACAAGTGATATGGGATGTAAGGGTTGTTTGTTGTTTGTTGTTTGTTGTTTGTTGTTTGTTGTTTGTATTTTTTAACTAACCACTAAAGCTACTATCCCAAACCAGAGTTTTCATTCTTGATTGAGCAAGTCAGCCCGTAGTTCAGCAAGAGTGCCACGCTTGGCTTTACCTGTTTTGAGAGCTTCCAGCGTTTGTGCTGCGTTTGTAGCAATTTCCCTACGTCGTTGTTCAACCCGCCTTTTGTGAATTAGTTCCAGTAGCAAGTCTTGGTCTTCTGGAGAAAGAGCCTCAACATATTCGATCACTGTCTGAAAAGATACAGGAGCGCTCATCGGCAGTCATTATAGTTTTTGATGACGTAATGTTTCCTGATTTTATCCTTTATCAGTTGTGCTGACCTCGCCAGGTCTAGTAGTCTATCAACTTAATGCATGATGGGTTGGTAGTGTGAGCGTCTCGCTCACGACGGGAACCTGCTTAACTGGAGTAAAGACGTTCCGGTGGTTCGCGGAGCGTTCTCGTTCCCCGAACTTGTCCCATATTAGACTCGCGGAATAAAATCTGTGTCTTCTGAGCCTTGGGTAACTGAACCGTAAAACTCTGAAAATTTGAACAGAAGTAGTAGGCGATCGCATCCTTAACGACCAAAAATTCTGACCAACGGGCAAGCCTTGCGCCTGACGCTAGACTAGGTTTCCAAACTGACTCTACTAATAGCACCAGTTCTGGTTTTGCTCACCCCTATTACTGAGCACCATTCATTCTGATTGGCAACAGTTTGTAAATTTGTTGTTTGTTGTTTGCTTGCCCTGAGCGCGGTCGTTGGGTTGTTTGTTGTTCGTTGTTCCTTACTTATCTATATGGTGCTTGAAACAATAAAGATTTCCTGTTTTCTTCATAAATAAACTTAGGGGCTTGTTCCCTCATCCCTCATCCCTTGTTGGGCAATGACATTTGAGGTTGTATGGGGCGTTGACAATACAGGGTTAAAAGTGCCACACTCAACATCTATCCTTAATTGCTCCCTAGTGCCTACTCCCTTCGTTACACTGGCTTCTAGCAAGCTACAGCTAAAGACTGAAATCTTTCTGTTATACTAGCTTGCTGGTTCAATGCCGTGGTACTTTATGTATAGTGTAAACATTCTGTAATAATTAAAAGAAAAGGAAAACCATTATCTTCAATCCGATCGCTTGCAAAACCGAGATAAAAATACGGATTGTAATCGCTTTGGATGAATGGTATAGAGGACTTTGACTTTACATCAGTCTGTGCTTTTGAGGTTGGTAAGGATCGTCAGAGATTGTCTGGGCGGGAGAATCGTTCGTCAATCAAATTCATCCTTCGCCAGCGTGAGTGCTAGTGTGAGTAAATTTGTTTGAATCCTAGTCTGGAGGTATCTCTCATGTCCGTTCGTCTCTACGTAGGCAACTTGCCAAAAGATGATGTGAACCGCGATGAACTGCACGCTGTGTTTGCAGAAGCTGGTGACTCTGTTTCCACAAAAGTGATTAAAGATCGTAAAACTGGCAAATGCCGGGGATTTGCTTTTGTCACTGTACCAACAGATGAGCTGGCCGATGAAATCATTGAAAAGTTCAACGGTCACACCTTCAAAGAGACTACCCTGAAAATTGAAAAAGCGCTGCCACGCTCGAAGAGTCAAGAGGAGGAAGAATCATCATCACCAGCGCCAAAAGCCGCTAGCAACAATCCCCCAACTCGTCGTAGTGGTGGCGGGAATAATAATAAAAAGCAGCGGCGTAACTCGTCAGGCACAACAACAACATCATCATCCTCGTCTGACTCAGGAGCGATTCAACCTGATCCACGTTGGGCGGCTGATTTGGCTAAGCTGAAAGAGTTGTTATCTGCTCAAGCTAGTAATCCCTAGCTTCTGGTTAGATTCTGAAGTAGTTCAGATTAGGTATCTCGCTCATCTAGGAAAACTACTGAACGCGATCGCCTATTTTAATCGGTTCAAGAAGCAGTGCAGCGGATGCCATATCTCTTACTCTCGTAGAGGGCTGAGGGCTATGGCATCCGAATTTTATAAAAAGGCAGGTGTTGTTGGTTGTTGGTTGTTGGTTGTTTGTAAACAGTACTTATCAACAAATAGTATCAATTGAGTGTAGACGGGTTTGCCGTCAATAGTTAACTCAAAAACACTCTTAGCGACAATATACAATAATTTATGCACATGAGCGCATAACAAACAAACAACAAACAACCCAACGACCAAGCTCAGGGCAAGCCAAACAACAAACAACAAACAACAAATAACAAATAACAAATAACAAACAACAAACAACAAACAACTATTTAACCAATAGCATAACAGCGATAGAAATAGTAATTAGAATTGCATTGTATATAGCGTGATCAGCGGTACTGGCTTTAACTCCAGCCTCCTGAGCCTTCTGGTCATCATCAAATTTTTTGAGATGGCGATGATATACATATTTATAACGACAGGCAAACAGAAAGCCTGGAATCGATAAAGTTAAAGCCCAACAGATTGGGATGCCCATAGTAAGATGAATTAATCCAAAATTTAAAGAGTTAATAGCCATTTTTTTCCAAGAATGTGCCCCTTTACGAAACATTTTTTCTTCTACTTCCGCCCAGAAAGGTAACACAAGAATGAGTAATAGCCACACAGGCAAGAGAAATAGCCATCCATAATCAAAACCATTTCCTTGAATTTCATTAACTTTTTGGCTGGCTTGGTAAGCGGTGTCAATGGGCTGTAATGCCAGATTGGCGGAATTACCAAAGATTAAATTACCCCATCCCCACTTTAAGAAGTCAGGAGCGTAAATATAAATGATTGAGCCAATAAATATGGTGATACAAGCAATTAGAAAAGCCCTAAAATAAGATAAAATTCCACTACAAAAATAAATTTTATATACAAAGTTTATTTTGGATCGTCTAGTCCATAATTCACGAGCAATTAATAAAAATACAGCTGTAGAGAATATAATAGATAAACCTTGTTTAATGGCTTCAACTAAGCTTTTTTCACCGTAAGTTAAAACAACGGTCAAAGTAATAAAAAATAAGAGTAGATACTTGATTGGAGTCGTAAAAATCAGTCGAAGCAATAGATTTAGGTAAAAACCTATCTTATTCAAGATTATTTTTATACTCCATAAATTTTCTGGCTGATCGATAGAGTTAAAAAACTTTCCTGTTTTGATGAGGAGTAATGACTTTTTGAAGGCCACTCTATGTAAGTCGGGTTGAACTTTGAGAGCTTGCTCGTAGCTAACAATAGCTTCTTCATAGCGTCCGAGTCTTTCTAAGACATCGCCTCGACTCCACCAGGAATAGGGATAATCAGGCTTAATTGCGATCGCTTGATCGTAGCTAGCAATAGCTTCTTCATAACGACTCAGTTTTCTCAGGGCATCGCCTCTGACATCCCAAATAGAAAAATTGTTAGGTTGGATTTCTAAGGCTTTGTCATAGCTAGCAATAGCTTGAGTGTAGTCCCTAGCTACTGCAAACACTGCTCCCTCCTGGACTAGCAAAAAGGCTTTTTTAGCATTGGAGAGTTCTTGATCAGTGCGGTTGTGGCTGCACTGCTCGAAAAAATCTTGCTCGTGATTCATGAGAAGGGCGCTCTAGATAGTAGACTGACAATTGCAATGTAAAAGCTATAGTCAGCTGCACGCCATCCTAGCCCAAAAAATTGGGTGTAGCCTCAAAGGAGTTTTTGTTATGACAGCAGAAATTGACCCCATTAAGGTGATGAAACAAGAAGTTGGCAAGGCAGCTGCCGCACTTGTGAAATCAGGTACGATTGTGGGTTTGGGTACTGGTTCAACTACCGCTTATGCGATCGAGTATTTGGGTAGTCGCCTCAAGTCGGGTGAGATAACAGATATCAAAGGTGTTCCAACTTCCTTTCAGGCAGAAGTCCTGGCAAAACAGTATGGGATTCCTTTAACAACCCTGGATGCCGTGGATCATATTGATATCGCCATTGATGGGGCTGATGAAGTCGATCCGCAGAAGAATTTGATTAAGGGAGGTGGTGCTGCCCATACTCGTGAG
Source organism: Coleofasciculaceae cyanobacterium CTOTU46601 (assembly GCA_031970155.1). Taxonomy (GTDB): domain Bacteria; phylum Cyanobacteriota; class Cyanobacteriia; order Cyanobacteriales; family Coleofasciculaceae; genus DALYIW01. The sequence continues at coordinate 49,630 of DALYIW010000016.1, forward strand.
AAAATTGTGGATGCTTTGGCCGATCAGTTCGTGGTTGTTGTCGATGGGAATAAACTAGTAGATCGGCTGGGTTCTACTTTCCTGCTGCCCGTGGAAGTGATACCAATGGCGATCGCACCTGTAATGCGTGCCATTGAAAAGCTAGGCGGCAAGCCAGAATTACGCATGGGCATCAAAAAAGCTGGGCCGGTGATTACTGACCAAGGCAATATGGTTGTTGACGTTAAATTCGACTCCATTGATAACCCCGCTGAACTAGAAAAGACACTCAATAACATTCCAGGAGTCCTGGAAAATGGCTTATTTGTTGGCGTTGCTGATAAGGTTCTAATTGGCGAAGTCAAAGATGGTCAGCCGATTGTACGGGAAATGTGAACTAGGTAATGGCTAATTGTTTATAGCGGTTCTCAATTGAGTTGAGCATAATTCTTTGTAGGGGCACGATATATCGTGCCCTTACCATGTGGTACATGCTTCTAGCTGATTTGTACTTATGCAATACCGAAGATTTGGGCGTACACAATTACAAATGCCGATATTCTCTTGCGGCGGCATGAGATATCAGTATAAGTGGCAGGATGTCCCATCAGGGGAAATTCCCAAAGACAATCAACAGAATCTAGAAGCAACGATTCGGCGGGCTGTAGAAGTTGGAATTAATCATATTGAAACCGCTCGTGGCTATGGCACTTCTGAGATACAGTTGGGACAAATTCTCCCTACTTTTCCTCGCGACCAGTTGATTGTTCAAACTAAGATTAATCCTAAGTCAGACTCTCAAGAATTTCGGCGTGAGTTTGAGAAATCGCTAGCTAATCTGAAGCTAGACTACGTTGACCTGTTGGGAATACACGGTATTAATACTCCTGAGTTTCTGCATGATAGCGTGCGTCCTGGTGGCTGTCTGGATGTGGCACGGAAGTTGCAAGACCAAGGTAAGGTAAGATTTATCGGCTTCTCTACCCACGGGCCGACTAATGTGATTGTCAAGACGATTGAAACTAACCAGTTCGACTACGTTAATCTGCACTGGTACTACATCAATCAGTTCAATTGGCCTGCGATTGAAGCCGCAACCCGTCACGATATGGGTGTCTTTATTATCAGTCCTTCGGATAAGGGGGGGATGCTTTATCAACCGCCGCAGAAGTTGGTAAATCTTTGTGCGCCTCTTAGTCCGATGGTGTTTAATGACTTGTTTTGTCTGTCGTATCCTCAGGTGCATACCCTGAGTTTGGGGGCGTCACAACCCTCGGATTTTGATGAACATCTGAAGGCAGTGGAGTTGCTAGAGAGGGCGGATGAAATTTTGCCGCCGATTTTGATGCGTTTGGAGGAAGAAGCGATCGCAACTTTCTCAGAAGACTGGGTAAAAACTTGGCATGTTGGTTTACCGAAACCAGACGAAACGCCCGGAGGATTGAACATCCAAGTCATCCTGTGGCTCAGAAATCTCGCTCTTGCCTACGATATGGTGGAATATGCGAAAATGCGCTACAACCTGCTAGGCAACGCTAGTCACTGGTTTCCTGGTAACAAAGCAGAACGAGTTAGAGAATTAGACTTACGGCAATGTCTGTTGCAAAGTCCGCACGCTGACAAAATTCCAGCTTTTCTCGAAGATGCCCACCGACTATTAGGGGGTCAAGAAGTTAAGCGGTTATCACAGCAATAACACAGGTCTTACGCAAATTTCTCATTACGAACCGCGATTTGTCGGGGTGAACGGCCGTTCACCCCTACTGTATTTGGTGGCCATGCGTAAGTTCTGATTTAAATGGAATACATCTTTTCTCAGAAGTTAGAAGTTGTACTCAACTTATTTGAGAAGCGTTATATGCTAACTGGCATTATTGTTACATGGTCACTAACTTGCTGAAAATTGTACTAAAAAGACATAGAGTAAGGGGTTGTATTGCTGTTTGAGCCGAGAAGTTGATTATGTCTTCCGGTAGAAGTTATTAGCACAAGAACTAGAGATGATTTGTAAAGTTAGTAACTAAATCTTTCAAAGTTGTCACTCAACTTTGAAGAGAAGTTTGTCAAACATACGGAGTAAAAAAATGAGCATAGAAGATCGGGCAAAAGCTACTGGTAAAAATCTTGAAGGCAAAGCTCAAGAAGCTTTGGGTAATGTAACGGGCGACCCGGAAGACAAAGCTGAAGGGAAAGCCAAGCAAGCTGAAAGCCAAGTCCGTCATGGCGTAGAAAACGTGAAAGATGACGTTAAGAAAGCGCTTGACTAAAGTTAAGGCTTTTTCAATCAGGTCTAGATAAGCTGGTTCACAGTTTTGAGTTTTGAATTAACCCATTTTAAAAGATAAATTCAAAATTCATAGCTAATAACTGGGCGGTGAACGGTGATTATCTCGACCTGGAAGAATCATAATAATCAACTAAATAGAACAGACCTTTAACAATAATTCTGTTCATAAAATATGTTTTTTGTAGGAGACAAAAGTGAGTCTAATTCAACATTGTCGCAAAATTTTGACGGCTTTCGTCTTGATTTTAGTCCTCACCACGACAGCAGCCTGTAGCGGTGCGGTTCAAGCCAAACAACCGACTAGCAGTGTACCAGCGCTTAGTCACACTGGAGACTATGCTCTACTGGAACGGGGAAATAGCCCTGCTGGCCAAGATTTTGGCAATTGGGTTGTCTCGACAGCTAAGGGAGTCGTTCAAGATGCCTATGTGCGTGACAACAATAAGCTAGGCGTTGTCATTACACGCCAAGTTCGTCCGAATGAAGTGAAGCCTTTAGCAAAATCCCTGGTTCAAGGATTTCATAAGAATTTCCCAAATCAAGACTTGAAAGTTTTGGTGTACGCACCTGATAAAAAATTGATTTTAACGGCTCAGTATGATGAGCAGTCAAAGCAGATTGAATACAAGTAAGTCTTGCCAAAGGTGAGACAGTTAAATCTGTCAATACTTTACTTCACTAGCTGAGGTAAAAAAGGAGAAAATTAACATGTCGAGCAGCGATCAGTACAAGCGTCAAATCATGAATGATTTGGCCCAGGGTAATGTCGAATCTATCGATGATGCCCCCACGAATTCAACGCAGGAATACGAAAATTTTGACGATTTTGCTCAACGTTCTTCGCCGGATGAACGCAGAAGCTTGTTTGGTAAGTCTTTACATCCAGACAAAATTCCTCCTAGCCAAATGGAGCCAGAACTTCAAAAGGCGATCGCACAAATCAAGCCAAATGAACGAGATGATGTGGCTCGCGCGTTTTTCAAGCGCCTACACGACAGAGGATTAAGCGATCGCACCCTTGAGCAACAGCTGGGACTTTCCACACATCATCCCAATCGTATGACTGCTGATGATGTCAGCAAACTCGCGTCCTTTGCTTATCATTCGCACCCCGACATCTTCCAAGCGGTGCTAGCCGAACAACCAGGCATTATGAAGTTTCTCAGTAATCCTTTGGTAGCAGGCATTTTAGGGGTGGCGGCTGCTAAGTGGCTGGGTAGTCATCACAGATAAGTGCTCTACAGGTTCACAGCGTTGTGTTCCGATTTAGGATGTGAAATTTATTGAGGGCGATCAGTAATGCGATCGCCCTTGATTTTATGCAAATAGGACTTACGCAAATTTCCTTTTAAACCGCCAGTTGTAGGGGTGAACGGCCGTTCACCCCTACTATATGTGGTGTCCCTGCGTAAGTTCTGGCAAATTTTAATTCAAAACTCTCGCACTCATAATTCATAACTCCACGCAGCGTGATTAGCTGAACTTGGCGTGAGAATTACTTACTTGTAACCCTCTAGTCTGATAATTATGCAGTTCACCATCAGGCATAGTCGTTCCACTCAGGTTGGCACCATCAAGGTTGACTCCGCTCAAATTAGCTCCCTTCAAGTTTGCGCCACTCAGATTTGTTTGACTCAGATTCGCTCTGCTCAAGTCTGCCTCGCTCAAGTCTGCCCAAGTTAAGTTTGCCTGACTCAAATCTACATCAGTCAAGTTAGCCCCATGTAGGTTCACCCCTAAGAATTGAACTCCTCTCAAATCTTTGCCTGAAAGTGACACATGAGGAGCAATCAAATAGGCTCCAGCTTCAAACGGGTCAAATTCCTCTGGAAACTCCGTTTTTTGGTTATATAGACCTCTTTGCAAATTGACCTGATGGAGGTTGGCTTCGCTCAAGTTAGCATCATACAAATAAGCTCCACTGAGGTTGGTCTGACACAGTTCGGCTCCAATCAGATTAGCTCCTCGCAAATTGGCTCCAATTAAATAGGCGTCTGTGAGATTAACTCCATTGAGATCTGCGCCAATCAAGCTAGCAATCATTAGATTAGCTCCACTCAAATCTGCTCCAATCAAACCAGCGAAACTTAGCTTAGCGGCGATTAAGTTAGCACCCATCAAGTCAGCTCCGCTTAAATCGGCTCCTTGGAGGTTCGCTCCCTCCAAGTCAGCTCCCTGCAAATCAGCGGCTCCCAAAGTTGCACGGCTCAAGTTTGCCTGCAACAGGTTAGCTTGACTCAGGTTTGCCTGGGTGAAATCCGCTTCTCTCAAGTTTGCTTGCTTGAGGTTGGCACCTCTTAGGTTAGCGAGAAAAAAATCTCTCTCGCCCGTTGCATACTTCTTTAACAGTTCATCAGGGTTCATGCCTTCACCTCTGTTGCATTTGTTGCCAGCAACAGTCAAATAGGGATGTAGAGTGTAGAAACCTCAACCTGATGCACCCTTGAATCTCACCTTTGCTTCCAAGAGCAATAGGGAAATTATGCTTTAAATATATTAGGTCAAACCCCCTGAGGTCTATCTCTTGACTTGAATAATTTCTACCTATCTTGCTGCTTTGCCTTAGCTATAGTCATGGAACCTGGATTTTTAGGAAGTTTGAAGAATATATTTTTTATTCAAAAGTTAAATAAATATACAAATTTAAAACTTAGCTTTAATAACTGAAAAAAACAAGGCAATTGCTGAGTGGAGAGTGTTCTGAAAAAAGAGTCCCACCACTTGAGTGGTGGGAGTATTTCATGTTAGCTAATTGATTTTAGCGATCGCATTCAGCTCAGGTTACCTGTTATTAGCAAGTTCCTACTTGGTAGAAGCTGCCAGCTTGGCTTGAACTTTGCTCTTAGCCGTCTTAAACTGAGTAGCCATTTGCTTCTGCTGCTCATCGCTGAAGTTGTCGCGGATTTTGGGGAACATTTCGTTCTCTTCTTGCTGTACGTGAGCCTGAACAGCTTTCATCAAATCCTGAACTCTAGCTTTGAAGTTGTCTGTAGCAGCAGGATTCATAGACTTAATCTGCTCTAGCATCTGCTTCATTTCAGCTTGCTCATCATACAGTTCCTGAGTGTCTGTATAGAAAGAGCGAATAGCTGGATAAACGACTTCTTCTTCTGCTTCAGAGTGAGCGCTTAAATCCTTGTAGATTTGACCGAAGTACTCTTGAATCTTTTGAGGATCGTTTGTTCCTTGAACTTCCACGAAAAGGGCATTAACCTTAGTATGATCCATGCGAATCAGGTCACGAATACCGATTTCATCATCGCTGCGAGTCACGGCACTACCAACCACGCCACTCAATGCAGCAACGGCATCTTGAACACGACCCCACAGACCTTGATCTGGCTCTTGTCCAGTCAGTTCACGGGTGCCTAAAATTTCCAGAATTCCTTTTAGTTGCTCTTGATGAGCGCGGTTGTCAAAGTTAACGGCATTCAGTGGTCCAATTGCGGCCATTACATCAGCGCCAACAACTTGAGCACACTTGTGAATCAAAAGCCCCTTCATTACTTGCCCATGCTTGAGCAGTTCGTGTTGAGCCACTTTCTCATAAAGACTGAGTTCAGAACCTTGCATCATGTGCTGAACTTGCTCAACTAGCTTCTGGGTTGTTTCTTTCGGCTCTCCCTTAACGCCATACTGAACAATCACAGTATCCAGAACACCCAAATTTTTCCGATCATCTTCGAGAAAGTCGCGCAGACGCTTACGAATCTCTTCATCAGTAACGGCTTCTATTAGTTTCTGCTCGTTGGAGATGAGAAGATTCTGGACTGCTTTCATATCTTCCAATTTTTGGGCGATCGCAATCCGTTTGGTATCATCAAGTGTTACTACCATTTGTTGTTCTCTCTTAAGAATCTTAATTATTCTCAACTCCTTCAGTTTCTCTCTCGGCCTAAATCGTTCCATCCTTCTCTTGATAGATTCCCTCTGCTTCACGGAAAACCCCAAACGTATCGAAATGTTACGGCTATTTCTCTGTTTTTGCTCTACCGCACTACTGATATAAATTAATCCTTCAGATAGATGATTTTTTTATTTTTACCCTAGTGAAAATTAAAGTTAATTAAACAAAAAAATCCCTCCATAGAGGGATAAAATTTTTGTTTTTTATATTAGTTTACTATCAGGTTAATTAATAAGTATAATTGCCACCCCTAACAGTTCATCAAATCTACAAACAACAAACAACAAACAACAAACAACCAATAACAAACAACCAACAATCATTCTTCGAGATTCAGATCGGGGAACTGCTTAATGTAAGCTTCGGTATGAAGTGTCAGACTACCCTTTTGCACATCTAGCTGTTTGACGCGAAAAGCCATTCCTTGTATCTCAAAGTAAGGTAAGTTCACTAATTCTTTTGCCTTGTTTAGGAATGCTACCGCTAATTCAAGAGAAATGCCATCTCCCTCGGTGCAGTGAAATGCCTCTAATAACAGAGGTTGACTAATAGTGCGTGGGCGAATCAAAGCATTGAAGCTAACGCGGCGAGTTTTGCCCATTTCGTGCAGCATAATAGTTCCACTGAATCCCATCTTGTCGTCCTCTGGGAGGTGCACCTCTAGCTGTTGCGGGGTTAAAGTTACCATTTCACCATTCAGGTTCAACTCCAGAGTTTGGAACTTGCTACGGATGTAGTCACCGCTTAAGGCGCGGTTGATATCTTGTTCTGTTAGTACCAGACGAGCGATCGCATCGAGTGGCTTATCCAATTCAATATGACCAAAAATAGCGCTAAGTAGATCGACAGCAATGCTTTGTATATGCAGTTCCATTTCCTGCACACGGATGTCTTTCTGCACTACCATACCTTGAGCCGTAAGTGAGGCTGAATCCGCTTGCCCTTGAATTATCTTCAGTAGATCGGTTCTAACAGCTACTTCTATATTCTCCACTCCATCCAGCTGCGCCGCGATCGTCTTCTGTGCTGCTGCCGAGAGCGCCTGCTCCTCCAGCCGTGGCTCATCTGGCATGATTTTGTAATCTCCTGGTGTCTTGTTACTGGTTACTCTAGACGCTTGACGCTGCGTCCTGTATCTGCATCGCGGAATAAGCAAATGGGTAGACAGCAGGTGGGATGCAAGAGTTTGTTGTTTGTTGTTTGTTGTTGGTAAGACACAGGGGACGATGAGGACTGTTCGCGGGGTAACCTTCCCAGCAACTTTGACAACTCAATGATTGAGAGGATAAATGGGCATAGAGGCGAAGGGGTTACGCTGTTTAAAGAGGCGATCGCATTTAATCCTCCACCACTCTGGTGTTTGATGCGTGAAAAATTCGTGAAAATAGCTTTTGTAGACCATAACACGAGTAAGCCAATCTGTTGGTCTTATATTTTCAGGACTTCCGCAGAACCTCTACATGTAGGGTAGGCACTGCCCACCCTACTACTAGCAGTAGCATTTAAATCAGCAATTTGCGTCAGTCCTGTTTTGTTGATTTTCAAGTAGCTTTTGAGACTAATTATCTAGCCATGAACAAAAAGTGCTTGCACAGAAGACTCGCCATGAACAGCAGCCGAACACAAAACCCTGAACACTTACCAGAACAACTTCAAACCGCTGTTCACAAAAGTAAAGTTGTTCTTCCCTCTGCTCCCTTACCAGACCCTTTGGGTCAAAACATTGAGGCAGTTATTGCCTTGCAAGCGAAAGCAGAAAAAGACCTATCTCGAACGCAACGAATTGTGGAAGCCACAACCGCTTTTTTTGGTCGTCCAATATTTCTGTTTTGCATCCTAATTGGGGTGAGTGTGTGGATTGTACCCAATGTCTTACCTGAGCGTTTTGGCTTCCCAAAATTCGACCCACCGCCGTTTGAATGGCTAGAGCATTTACTTAGTTTGGCTAGTTTACTGATGTCCACAGGAATCTTGATTACGCAAAATCGACAAGAAAAACTAGCAGAACAGCGAATGCAATTAAGCTTGCAACTAAATCTGCTTTCTGAGCAAAAAATTGCCAAGCTGATTGCCTTGTTTGAGGAACTGCGCCGCGATCTTCCCAATGTAAAAGATAGACACGACCCAGAGGCGGAAGTGATGAAGCAACCAGCTGACCCACATGTAGTTATAGAAGTACTGGAAAAGTCTTTAACGGAAGAATTAGAACAGCTTCAGCAACAAGAGTCAACGGGAGGGATGAGGGATGAGGGATGAAGGATGATAGCGCAGCGG
>DALYIW010000017.1:0-18128 GCA_031970155.1 Coleofasciculaceae cyanobacterium CTOTU46601
CTCCCTACTCCCTACTCCCTACTCCCTACTCCCTACTCCCTACTCCCTATTTTCATAGGAGGTACTGGATGAATTTGTATGCCCTCTTGAGCCAGACCGATCGCCAACGAGTGAGTGATGGCTCCATCGTGCCGCTCCTGAGCGGCTGCGAGTCCGCTCCTCGACAACTGGTAATACTTTTGCCTCAATTGGGTGATTTTGACAGTCTGGAATATGCCTGGTGGTTGCAGCGGGAAGCCGAACAGCTTCAGGCTCAAGGGGTAGTGGTTCGAGCCATTGGAATTGGCGATCGCGCTTCAGGGCAGCAATTCTGCGCCTATACAGGGTTCCCATCTGACTGGTTATTTGTCGATCCAACCGCAGAACTGCATCCAACCCTTAACCTATATCCGGGACTGTCTCTTAAAGTGCCCTGGCTTTCGAGTGCTCAGAATGCTTGGCTTAATTTATTGCTTATGTGTGCTGGGATTGGTAGCCCTGGTACGCTGGCTGAAGTGTTCCGAGGCTATCGAGGCGATCGCCATGCTCCCCAACTCATTGCCGATGATGAAGTCGTGCAGGCAGCGCCTCTGCCTGCGCTCAAAGGGGCAGTTTTTCAGTGGGCAGGCGGCAAAGGCTTTCAGCGTCCGTTTGAACTGGCAACTCTGCGACTGCGGAATATGGGAGAGGTGTTGAGCCACTGGAAGATTTATGTACCCAATGGTGCTTATCTAACCCAGCGGGGAGCCACCTTTGTGTTTAATAATCAGGGAGATTTACTTTATGAACACCGCGATCGTGCCATTCTTGGCTTCGCCTCTAATATGAGCAATCCCCTATCATTTATTTCAGGTATTGTCAATGGTAAGGATGAAGGATGAGGGTGGGAATAACCCCTTAAATAAACCATGGTGCTTGAAATGCGGTGGCTTATCGAATTGCACAAACCAAGAAAACTCCTCACCTTGATTTGTGGCAAGAAGCCCTTGTCGTTGGCAGTGGGCTTCCCATTCTACCGCTTTTTCTAAAAGGTGGACTTTATCTGCCGCTCGATCTTGATCGAATTTATCACTCTACTTGCGTCAAACAACGCATTCTTTAACCTGATCGAAAGATGAAAATTTTCTTCCCCAACTCCCGACTCAAGGACTCCCGACTCAAGGACTCCCGACTCCCTATTTTCAAGACAGCCGTTTAAGATCGTCTCATTGAGGAAGGATAGTGGTACATAATTCTACGACCAGAAGGAAGTTAAGCGAAAGTTTTTGGGGTAAAATTCTAACCTTTCAACGTTCTGTGTAGTATCTTGTGCATATCTAATATAGAACCAGACAAGCAAGCAGATTTTTTCTGAAGCTCTCATCTCACAAACACGACTAGGGGGCACGATGGATAGGGGCAGTTTTCAAGAGCCGTTAGAGCCGAACACGAATGGAAAGCGTTTGCCGACATTACCATTTATTTATAAGAATCAACATCCAGACAACGATCAGGATGAGCTGAATCTGCGGCAGCTGTTGCTCGTGGTACGGCGTCGTGCCTTGACAATTGCTGGTGTGGCGATCGCAGTGACATCTGCTGTCGGTTTTTGGACGTTGAATCAGACGCCAAAGTACGAAAGTAATTTTCAGCTACTGGTAGAACCCGTCACAGAACAAGGCAATTTAAACAAATTGACGCAAGTTCGCGGACCAAACAACGAGGTTCTTGATTCTACTCTGGATTACGATACGCAGATTCAGGTGCTACGTAGCCCGAAATTGATGGCGGCAATTATTGACGAGATTAAAAAGCGTTATAAGTATGATGATGTAAGCTATGAATCTCTGATCTCTAGTAATCAGCTCAAGATTAGCCAACTAGAAAAAACTAAGATTTTAGAAGTCCGTTACCGCGATACAAACCCAGCAAAAGTTAAGAATATTTTACATGAGGTAGCTAGAGGCTATCTTCGGTACTCACTGCTAGAACGACAAACTAACTTAGAAAAGGGAATTGAGTTTGTGAATACTCAGTTGCCTCAACTGCGGGTTCGGGTAGATAAACTCCAAGGACAACTGCAAGCATTTCGGCAACAGAACAACCTTCTCGACCCCGAAAGTCAATCGCAACAGCTGTCTACTCGTGTTAGCGCAATTACACAGCAGCAATTGGATACGGAGGTCAAGCTGAGAGAAGCTCATTCTCTGTATACCACGCTCTCCAACCAGCTAGGTTCTTCACCCGATCAAGCGATCGCCACGTCCTCTTTGAGTGAAGCCCCTCGCTACCAACAGTTACTCAACCAGCTACAAGACGTTGAAGCCAAGATTGCCAAGGAGTCAGCACGTTTTACAGAAGACAGCCCCACCATCCAGGCACTCCGCAACCAACAGCGCAATCTGTTACCTCTGTTACAGCAAGAATCCCAAAAAGTGCTAGGAACTAGCCAGCCTCAAACTGATGTACCGAATGATTCACCGAGTACAATTCGCCTAGAATTGACGAAGCAACTGGTAGATGCAGCTAACCAAATACAAGTATTGCAAGTGCGAAAAAATGCGATCGCTCTAGCACAACAAAGCATCAACCAAGAAGTAAGACAGATGCCGGTGATTGCTCGTCAGTACACCGATTTTCAACGAGAACTGACTGTAGCAACAGAAAGCTTAAACCGCTTTCTCGGAGTGCGGGAAAATCTGGAAATAGAAAAAGCTCAAAAGTCCATTCCTTGGCAGATTATTGTCAAGCCCCAAAAGCCAGAAGATCCAGTCTCGCCCAAGACCGAGCGAAACTTAATTTTAGGAGCGATGGCCGGTTTATTATTAGGCATGGGAGTCGCCTTTTTAGTCGATCGCTTAGACAATGTATTCCACTCCCCAGATGAACTCCAAGACCGTACAAAACTGCCACTGCTCGGCATTATTCCCTACCATAAACAACTCAAAGCTTTGACCCCAGTGGCAACTTTAGCCGAGATGATGTCTGCTGATGACTCCCCCCCCAAGAAGAGAAATCGCCACAAGCCACAATGGTACAAAGCTTCTCCCTTTTTAGAATCATTCCGCTCACTGCATACTAATATCCGCTTCCTGGGTAGCGATACTCCAATCCACTCGATTGTAATTAGCTCTGCAACACCCGGAGACGGCAAATCTACTGTGGCAGTCCATTTAGCTCAAGCCGCTGCCGCCATGGGCCAGCGAGTACTGCTGGTAGATGCTGATCTACGGCGTCCTCAGGTGCATCACATTTTGGGTTTAGAAAACCAATATGGACTGAGTAATATCATTGCTACTGGACTCACAGCCAAACAGGCAATCCAGCGCTTACCCATGTGGGATCACCTGTATGTACTACCTGCTGGTCAGCAACCGCCTGACCCAACTCGGCTACTTGGCTCTAAGAAAATGCAGTATTTCATGGAGCAATTTCACGCTGTTTTCGACCTAGTGATTTACGACACTCCACCAGTACTAGGACTTGCTGATGGACGACTTCTGGCTGCTCACACAGACGGCGTTGTCATGGTAGCAGGATTAGGCAGAACTGACCGCTCTCTCTTATTGCAAGCGTTAGATAACATGAAAATTGCTAATGCCCCTGTTCTAGGCATTGTTGCTAACGGTGTTAAGGGCTATACAACCAGCTCTTACTATCACTATCAGCAGTACTATGTGTCAGAGTCCGAAGTACTCAAGGCCAAAAAGCTATTGCAGAAAAGAATGGGTTAACTCATCTCTCGTATGAGAAAGCATGAGATAGGAGTGTTGTTTGTTGTTTGTTGTTTGTTGTTTGTTAACAAAGACTCTCTCATCTTCAAAAGAAATAACTTGTGGCGGCATTCGTCCCAAGATTGAAAGACGTGGGCAACAGCGCTGCCAGGTGTGTTGAGACCATTAAAAAAGAAGACTAGCGACAAAGGACTGACAAGTCTGAAAGAAATAGGACTCCAGATTTTTGCAGTAACAGCGTTCCTCAGCCTCAAGCTGCTGCTGGACAATAACATGAGCATCGTCGGTGGCTGGAACGAAGTCGATGTCTTACCCTTAGCTAAACAGTACGCCGATCCTACCTGGATTCCAGGGGACTGGTATCTCAATCAGCCTCCTGGCTATCGAATACTGTTCCAAACCTTATTTGGCAAGCTAGCAGTGGTTTGGGGGTTGTTAGCAACCTCCATAATCGGACGACTTCTATGTTATGGCTTAGTAGCTTCAGGGCTAGTCCTTCTTGGTCGGAAACTAGGTCTTAGCTTGTTGTCGCTTTTGCTTGCCGTTGGCTTATTTCTATACGTCAATCGTTACCAAGGCATTGTTGCTTACGAATGGTTAGTGGGAGGGCTAGAACCTAAGTCAGTTGCCTATGGTCTAATACTATTGGCAATTGGGCTGATGTTGGAGGGTCGCTATCGCCCGATGGCGCTGATGCTAGGGTTAGCTACCTCATTTCATGTTTTAGTAGGTGGCTGGGCATTTCTGACAGTGGTGGCATGGCTAATCCTCAGACGCAGAAACCATTTTAGGAATATCTGGTCTCTGGGGTCGATTCTTCTGATTTATTTGGCAGCGAGTGCGTTGGCGATTAGGCCGGTGCTGGAGCAATTGTTTTCTTCCACTCCCACAGCTTCCTTAGCGCCTTCCTATATCTATGTCTTTCTGCGGTTGCCTCACCATCTCAACCCCTTGTCCTGGTCTTCAGACTGGTGGATAAGACCCTTAATTTACTTGCTGGTACTAGGGGGTAGTGTGGCTATGCTAAGGCGCAAGCAGCAGTTTGAGAAGTCTGTTATGAATTATGCAACTTGCATGGGACTGGCTGAGTTCACTGTGCTGACGTTGGTGCCTTTTGTTCTGGGATTGGCGATCGCACCAATCGATTCCCAAGGTAAGCTATTGCAGTATTACCCTTTCCGCCTGGGTGACATCATGCTGCCACTCAACACCTGTCTGCTGTTTGCTTGTGCCCTAGAACAAACTTTGAGTGATAGAGCAAAGCGAGTATTCTTCGTAGTCTGCTTGGTGCTACTGAGTTTAGTGTGTAGCATTCAGGCTGTCAGCTTTCACAAGCAGTTAGTCGCTTTGCATGAATTTCCCGGTGCTCAACAGAAAGTAGATTCTGAATGGAAGGCTATGTGCACTTGGGTTCGCAACAATACGCCTAAGAATTCGGTTGTCGTATCTCCACCTGTGGAATTTACCAATTTTACCTGGCTAGCAGAGCGCCCAACTATCGCTAAATTTAAGTTATTACCTCAGACTAAAGCTGGGATATTAGCTTGGCATAAGCGTCTAGGTGACTTGAGCGGTGAGGTTTCAACTTGGACGACCATCAAGAGCGAACATCTGACTCAATTTCAGATTGGGGACGTGCTCACCAATGGGTACAATAACTTGACAACTGACCAAGCTGAGAAATTAATGGTTCAATACCGATCCGACTATTTTGTGACTCGAATTGGGCATCAATTAGGGCTGCCAATTGCGTACCAAAATTCACTCTACATTCTCTATGGGAAGAGGTAATTTCCTATCAGAGGTTGAGCATGAAAGTCAGGGAAGTGATTAAGCTAATAGAAGAGGATGGCTGGTATCTAGCCAGAACGAGGGGCAGTTCATCGTCAGTTCAAGCATCCAACAAAATCAGGGTTAGTCACAGTTGCAGGAAAACCATCTGATGATGCGAGCGGCTGGCACATTAAATAGCATTCTCTCTCCAAGCTCAACTGAGAGAAGAGAAAGAACAAGGAGAACAAGAGTAATGCGTTATGCAATTGTGATTGAAAAAGCACCGAGTAATTATTCAGCATATGTTCCAGATTTACCCGGATGTGTGGCAACAGGTGCAACGATTGAGGAGATACAACAGCAGATTAAAGAAGCGATCGCATTTCACTTGGATGGGTTGCGAGAAGAAGGATTACCGATTCCCGAACCAACTACTCTATGTGAATATGTGGAAGCTTGCTGAGGGAACAATTTCCATCTACTACTTAATTGAGGGTGAGTATCAAGTGACGCAATTTAAGAAGGGAGATGAAGTGCGATCACCTTCCTTTCCAAACTTGCAGCTTTGGGCTGAGCAAATTTTCCAGTTTCCTTGACGGCAGGGCGGGAAAGAAATAGCATTTAATTGAGTGCTAATTAAGTGCTATTCCTATGATTACTCTTGAAAATATACACTCGCTCACAGACTTTAAGCGCAACACAGCAGCATATGTCGAGAAGATGAAGGAGACGAAGGCTCCCCTTGTGCTTACGGTTAACGGTGAAGCTGAGCTGGTGGTACAAAATGCCGAGGCTTATCAGGAACTCCTTGATCGCATTCGCCAAATTGAGGAAGAACTCCGCCGAGTGAAGCTTGAAGCCCTGCGAAGTGCGATCGCTGTTGGAGTGAAGCAGATTGAGGAGGGTGAGTACGCTGAATATGACGAGGGGTCTGTTACAACTCTCATGGAGGATATTAAGGTGAGAGGTCGCAAAAGAAAACAGGCTAAAGATGGTGGTGCATGAGTCGTTTTCAGCTCTCTCGTCAGGCAGAACAAGACCTTGAGGATATCTGGACATACGTTGCACAAGAGAGCGAACAAGCAGCCGATGCACTGATTGATGCGATTATCCGAAGGTTTCCCAAGCTTGCGACATTTCCAGAGATGGGGAAGAGAAGAGATGGCTTGCTGGAAGGACTCAGAAGCTTCCCGGTGAAGTCGTATGTGTTGTTCTATCGGATAACTGAGGAAGGGATACAGATATTCAGAATCCTTCACGGGCGAAGAGATATAGAAAGTGAGTTGGCTTCTCTAGAGCCGGATACTAGCGCTGGCGAGGATGACACATAACTACAGATATCAAAGATTCTCGAGAACTTCTGTTTTGACTATCGGGATGCGATCACCTTCCTGTCCAGACTTGCAGCTTTGGACTGAGCAAATTTTCCAGCCATAGCTCAATAAAGAGGAATTAGGGGGTGTCCAAAAACAAATCCATCGTCTGTAGGGGCACTATTACCAATATTGTGCCTCAATTATTTAACTGCCTTAGGTGGGGACACAGAGCAATCTCTTGTCCATAGTTTATCAACTTGCCTGCGATAAAATACGTAGTTCCAGCTATTTGGCTTACCGAAATTCAGTAAATATATCAGGTGCGAAGCAGTGCCTCGTTCGTTAGCCTCTAAAAAGACCAACTGGAAGGCACTCTCGCCATGCCTAGTACCTAATCACCATCAGCTATTGCGCTGGTCAAGGATACTCGGAAGCGCCTAGACCTGACTCAATTGCAGTTTGCTCAAGCATTAGGGGTTTCATTTCATTCAGTAAACCGTTGGGAGCGTTCTAAGATAAGTCTTAATCTGCGTCCAATTAACTGCAAATAGGCTCAACCTGACTAGATAAATTTTCTAAGGTTTTGTTGGACTGAATGACATAGAAGCTGACATTAAGAGTTTGAAAAACATTTTTGGTAAGTCATGGCATAAAGTTATAACTACTATTAGTAATGCCACTTGTAAAATCTATGAAGAAGGTAGTAAGAAGGGGATTAACTTTAGTGATAAATCTTTTCATAACTATCTCGATCACGAATTAGAGGGGTTGAATGTATATGTGGCTAAAGCCTCAGTTGCAGAGTATCAGGGTCTAAGTCCAGATTTATTAATTCAAAATAAAGACAATGATTGGACAAAAGATGCACTTTCTTTTGGTACAGGTGCAACTGTAGGGACATTAGCTGGTGTTGGGACTTCAACAGTTGCCTCATCAGTATTTGTTCAAGCTAGTCTTTGGACAAGTATCCAAGGCTTTTTTGGGGTATCAACAGGTGTTGTTGTCAGTGCATCAACCTACTCATTACTGACAATTGCTGCTCCTGTTGGACTGGGAGTATTGGCAACTGTCGGGATTTACAGTGGCTTGATGGACTGGAAAATGTTGTGTACCGCTTGGGAGATTGCCATTGCTGATGGCAAAATTGAGGACTCAGAATTGCAACTTCATAACCGCATGGCAGATAAGCTAGGTATATCTCGTGACGAGGTGAAGGAAATTCGTCGGGCGCTCAACCTTAAGCACGAGCAAGAGCTTTGGGAAGTGGCGGAAGTATTAGAATCAAATGGTTCAAAGACCAAGTTATTAAAGAGTGTTCGTGAACAATATCGTCTGCAACCAGCTGCCCATATTCTTTAGTCGTACTAAATACAAGTAGATAACACTGACTTCCGGCTATAGCCATTCTCGGTTGAATGCAATACAATCCGCACAAAATAGTAGGGGCTAAATCTTCAGTGCCCCTACCTGTAACTCTACTTTACTCCTGGCTCTCAAGCTCTGTATTATCAGCAACAAAGCGCGATTGAGCCTCGAAACACTCCTCCTCTGAGCCATTTAAGAATGGGTCAAACTCGCACCTGAGGTAACGCATCTGGTAGAACCATTGCCCTGGCTGATTCCCCTTTTTCATATATTTCATGCCGATCACCTCGCCAATGTCATAGTAGCGATCGCCCTCTTCATCTTCCCAAGGAAAACCAATTTGCTCAAAGAAGTGGAAATTGGGCTTAGAACATCGTGATTTGGGGACTCGAATGTACCAGTAGTCCTGCGAATCATTTAGTTGATCTGTCATGCTAAAAGAAGTCTCCAATTTGTAAAGGTTGGGGCAAGAGCCAGCGCTGCGACTTCCACATCAGGGCACTGGCTCTTTGCTTACCGTAAACATAACATGATAAAAAGCAAAATACAATAAAAATTGTTGATTTAAATCAAAAAGATTCAATAAGAATCAGAGGAACACTCACGATGGTTCAATCAGCACCACAACTTCTTACCGTCGATGAATTCATCAACTGTTATGGCGACAGCGATCGCTATGAGCTAATCGATGGAGAATTAATCAATATGGAACCAACAGGACCCCATGAGCAAGTAGTTGCCTTGATTGGGCGAAAACTCAATGTGGAAATTGACCGCCAAGACACGGCTTACTTTATTCCCCATCGATGTCTCATCAAACTATTAGGAACAGAGACCGCTTTTCGTCCAGACGTGATTGTATTAGACAAAGCTCAACTGGTGAATGAACCCTTATGGCAATCCGAGCCTGTAATTACATTAGGTACCTCAATCAAGCTTGTAGTTGAAGTTGTCAGTACAAACTGGCAGAACGATTATGCACGGAAAGTTGAGGACTATGCCATTTTAGGTGTTCCTGAATATTGGATTGTGGACTATCTTGGTACTGGCGGAAGAGAGTATATTGGCAAACCTAAACAGCCGACAATTACAATTTGTACCCTGGTAGATGACGAGTATCAAAAGCAATTATTTAAGAGTGATGAGCTACTCGTTTCCTCAACTTTTTCAGAGTTAAGACTAACAGCAAAACAAATTTTCGCAGCAGCTCATTAAGGTGAGGGTTGTTGGTTGTTTGTTGTTGGTTGTTGGTTGTTTGTGCTTAACTGAAGACGGTTTCTACAAGCAGGATTTTCGCTCAAATGCGCTCTGTTCGCTTCAGGCAACGATTACTCTGGTTTCTTCCGTTGCTGCTGTGCTTTGTACTAGCTCTCTTTTTGACCATTCGCAATCCTGCCGTAGGTTTAGAGCGTACAGAAATTCTTTGGGATACTTGGGGTGTACCGCATATCTACGGGAAAGATTCGCAAGGACTCTTCCGTGCCTTTGGCTGGGCGCAGATGCACAGCCATGGTGACTTGATTCTACGACTGTATGGTCAAGCACGAGGACGAGCCGCCCAGTATTGGGGCGAAAAATACTTGGAATCAGACAAGTATGTCAGAACTATGGGCATTCCGGGTCGAGCAAGTGATTGGTATAAGGCACAAAACCCGACAATGCGCGGTTATCTTGACGCTTTTGCGGCTGGGATTAATGCCTATGCTAAAGAAAACCCTAAGCAGATTAGTGATGAAGTTAAGCAGGTACTGCCAGTCAATGGGGTGGATGTGCTGGCTCATGTTCAGCGGGTAGTTCATTTTACCTTTGTTGTTGACCCAGAGAGTGTAGCCAGTCTCAGTCCTGGCAAGTCAAAGGCTGGCTCAAATGGCTGGGCGATCGCACCTTCTCACTCAACCAGTGGTAAAGCTATGCTGCTAGCGAACCCACACTTACCCTGGTCCGATTTGTTTCTGTTGTATGAAGCTCAATTAACGGCACCAGAGATTGATGCTTACGGTGTGGCTTTTGTGGGGATGCCTGTATTGGCGATCGCATTTAACAATAATTTGGGTTGGACATGCACCGTTAACACCCATGATGGCTGGGATGCATACGCACTCACACTGGCGAAAGGAGGCTACGTTTTTGATGGAAGGGTTCGCCCCTTTGAAACCGAAACCCAAACTTTAAAAGTGAAGCAGCCAAATGGGACTCTACAAGATGAACAATTGGTAGTGCAACGCTCAATCCACGGTCCTGTAGTTGCCCAGAAAGATGGTAAAGCCGTAGCATTGCGTGTGGTTGGGTTAGATCAGCCCAATATGATGGAACAAATGTGGAACATGGCAAGGGCAAGCCAACTCAGCGAGTTTGAAGCGGCTTTAAAACGCTTGCAGCTGCCGATGTTCAATATCCTTTATAGCGATCGCAACGGACATATCCTGTATCTATTTAACGCTCAAGTCCCCGTACACTCCCAAGGCGATTGGCAGTACTGGCGAAGCGTTGTTCCCGGTGACACCTCTGCCACATTATGGACAAAAAACCACCCTTACCAGGACTTGCCTCGTGTTGTCGATCCACCTAGCGGCTGGTTGCAGAATGCCAACGATCCACCTTGGACAACTACATTTCCCCAAGCGCTCAATCCAAAAGATTATCCGTCCTACATGGCTCCGCGTTTTATGCATTTTCGGGCACAGCGATCGGCAAAGATGCTCATAGAAGACAAACAAATTAGCTTTGAGAAAATGATTGCCGATAAGTTCTCATCTCGCATGGAGTTAGCTGATCGAATTCTGGATGACTTGATTGAGGCAGCGCGACAGCAGGGTGGCGAGTTGGGGAAACAAGCGGCGGATGTTTTGGCAGCATGGAATCGTCAGACTGATGCTAAGAGTCGAGGTGCAGTACTCTTTGCGGCTTGGGCAAGATCGATGCCAACTTCTAACTGGTTTGCTACTCCTTGGAATGAGAATACGCCACTGACTACACCAAGCGGTTTGGCTAACCCCACCTCTGCTGTGAAGGTATTAGAGGCCGCAGCGACTACAGTTAAGTTACTCTATGGGGCGCTTGATGTACCGTGGGGTGAAGTTGCTCAACTGCGTTATGGTAATGTCAATTTGCCTGCTAGTGGTGGTCCGGGACTTTTTGGTATCTTTCGGGTTCTCGATTTAGCACCAGCCGAGGGGGGAAGATTTCAACCCGTTGCTGGCGATACCTACATAGCGGCAATTGAGTTCTCTAATCCAGTACGGGCTAAAGTACTAACCATCTACGGTAATGCTACTAAGCCCGGTTCACCTCATGTTGGCGACCAACTGTCATTATATTCTCGTAATGAGCTGCGAACTGTGTGGCGCGATCGCCAGGATATTGAAACTCACTTGGAATCACGAAAAGTTTTTTGACAGATTCAATCCCGCGTTTATTTCCATTATGTAGTTACAAGTTGGTGCGTTAATTTGAACCCTTTATCAAGGAGCGTTTTATGTCTTCTCCATTTCCAGGCATGAATCCTTATTTAGAAAATCCTGCATTTTGGTCAGAAGTACATAATCGATTAATTGTAAATCTTGCCGACTCCTTAGCGCCCCTCATTCCTCTTTGAATGAAAATGAATCACTCTGCCTTTGGGAAAGAAGCCCATAAATAAATTTAGGGAAAATATAGATACCTAATTGCAGAGCAACTGAAAGTCGCCCTTACAATTAGTGTGTCCGGGATTTTAATCCTGTAGATTTATCTATGAGGGGAACTCAAAACTTTGAGTAAATCGGAGTTTGACTTGTAATTTGCCGCTTTGGCAATTTCTTCAACGATATCTTCTAACCAGCTCATCTGTTTAAGTTCTTTCATGACTTTAATAGCTTTTTCTTGTCGTTCAAGAAATTCCCTTTCTGTTTTAGTTTCATAATCATTTCTAATTATATTTTCTAAATCGTTCATCTTTTCATAGGGAACTCTTACACAGAGTTCGTCCCAGTTAACATTCGGAGGTAGAACTGTATCTGTATCGATAAGTACAGGTACCCTTCCATAAGCTAGTGTCTCGTAGAACCTAAAACTAAAATTTTCATAACCTCTTGGGCAAAGGATGTATGAATTTCGCAGCATATGATTTTGATAATTTTTATGCTCTTCAGCGCTAGCTGTGTATGTGTGTTTAACGATATCTGTCTTTAAACTTGTTGTTTCAAGTTTTCTTACTGCTTCCATTCTGGCTAAGCAGGGCATCCAAGCCAAAAGATTTGATATTTTTTTGTAACGGCTCTTGTACAAGTATTTTAAATGTCTACCTTTAAGTATTTGTTGCTTGAAATAGTCGGGCAGGTAACCCGCTAATTTAACAATTTTTCTATTGTCATGTGACCTTCCCAAAAAACCAACCGACAAGTCAGGTTTCTTAGTCCATTTCAATTCTTGTAACTCCGGCATAGAAGGCTGAGGTGGTTGCCAAACATACGGAATAATCTTTACACGCTCAGGGTTATAGCCTGATTTATATCCTGAGAACATAATAGTCAAGTCAGGTTCTTCTAAAAACAACTCTGTTGTAAATGGAAGAAAAACCACTACTTCATCATCTTCTTTTCTGAGAATTTCCCGCAGCCTGCTTACTTCATTTCGCGTATGAGCGTACAGTAAACAAAAAGAATCTAGCTTTACTAGCTCACATTCTATACCTTTGGCAATCAGTCTATCTCGAATTTGAGTGTAGTAATCAGGGCCTAATTCTAATACGACGAGTTTGACCTTACTACTGTTATTCATTTTCTTTTCTCAATGACTAGAGGTGATTCTTTTCAACTCAAACTTAACGACAAATAACAATATTGGCAAGTGTAAAAATTGGTATTTCTTGACTTTTTTATCAACTCTCTATCTTAAGAAGTAATAGTATTTTTTTTTACGTCTTAAGACTTATTTACAAAATTGTTACTCAAGATTTATGCTTGAGGAAAAACCATTATAAATTTCTTTTTAAGAATTTATTTGTTAGGTCTATAAGACTAACGAGCAAGACATGACAAACGGGTAGGGGCGTATAGCTATACGCCTCCTAAAGATAGTGCTTCAGGGAGCATCACATTATAGTAGTCAGGACTTACGCAAATTTCCTTTTGAAGGGCTATTTGTAGGGGTGAACGGTCGTTCACCCCTACTATATGTGATGTCCATGGGTAAGTCCTGAGTAGTGTCAGTAACTTGGGAACTTCCGATCTTAAATTTTCTATGTGCAAAAGAAATGAACTAACCTGACATCCTTATTTTCCAAACAGTCTCGATAATGCTGAGTTCTCCTGTAAGGACACATTGGATTGAATGCACTGTTTGAGGAAATTTGGGTGGCGATGTACACTTAAAACGGCGATGGTTCCTAATGCTACTGCTAAACCACAACCGGACAAGTACCATTGCCTCATCGAGTGTTGCTTTGCCAGGATTAACTGAAATTCAGATATATCCTTGATAGAGTACTGATTCATCGATGGATCAATTTGTCTACTCCAGGCTTGAATACCACCTGTGACATTGGTACCAGTAATTCCTGCTTTCTTGAGGAGAAGTAGAGCTTTTGCTGAGCGTATACCTGCCTTGCAGATAACAATTAACTGGGGTTCTATACCTGAATGAGCTTGACGAGTGTTCGACAGCAACTGTTTGATTGTAGCGATGCTTTTGCCACTCTGGATTTCTGGATAAGGAATCAAAATTGAGCCAGGAAGCCGAGCAATTTCAAACTCACTCTTGTAGCGGACATCAATCAGCACTAGGTTAGATGCTTTTTGATCGAGGAGTTGCTTAAGTTCTTGTACGCTTATTTGAGCAACTTGTGACTGCAATAGCCGATTTCCTAAAATCGGTAGCTCTGAGATTCTGGCGACGGAACCCAAGGGAGGTATGGGAGTTAACACTTTTACTCTGGAATCCATCATGCTGGTATATATTCTGAGCCTATTGAAAACAGTCAGACATTGAACTAAAACTCGGCACTACAGTGATACGCTGCTGATTCGCAACTGAGGTTTTACGTAGGTCATAACATCTTTATGCCCATATCCTATGAAATCCGCTCACAACAACAAATATCAGGGGAAATTCTTGTTGGATACTTTAAAAAAACTCTCAGATTTTTAAAGTTTTTGTAAAAAGTGCTCAGCAATACCACAAAAAAGCCTTGACAATAGACCAGTAAAAATGTAAGCCAATTTAAAGCACCATTATTCATGGAGCTATTCATCCCTCATCCCTCATCCTTCATCCTTAAAAGTGACTCCTTCAAACCTGAGAATTGTTTCTTTGCTACCTAGTGCTACAGAAATTGTGGCAGTGCTAGGGTTAGCTGACGCGATTGTGGGGCGATCGCACGAATGTGACTATCCCAGCGAAATCCAAAACCGCCCTATTTGCACTGAAGCACAGCTGAACTCAGAACAACCCAGTGCCAAAATTGACGCTGATGTCCTGGATTTGGCGCGAAAAGCCATCAGCATTTACAAAATCAAAATTGATGTCCTAGAACAGCTGCAACCAACCCACATTGTTACCCAAGACCAATGTGATGTTTGTGCTGTCAACTTCGCTGATGTCGAGAAAGCCGTTGCTGAACTCACTCATAGCCAACCCAAGGTGATTTCTTTGCAGCCCAATGTGCTGAGTGATGTTTGGGCAGACATTGAACGAGTTGCTACAAATCTCGGAGTAGAATCGCAATCAGTACTGAGTCAACTACAGTCTCGCGTCGAAGCTTGTAGACAAAAGACGCAGGTACTTACTAAAAGCGATCGCCCTACTGTTGCTGCCATTGAATGGACTGACCCTTTAATGGCCACAGGAAACTGGATTCCGGAATTAGTAGAACTGGCAGGTGGTAAGTCTTTGTTTGGCGTTGTCGGTGAGCATTCCCCATATCTGAAATGGGAGGCGCTTGTCGCTGCCGATCCGGAGATAATAGTCATTATGCCCTGTGGCTTTGGCTTAGACCGGACTCGTCAGGAAACTCAGCAGATGACAAAGCATCCAGAGTGGTCTAGTTTGCGTGCTGTGCGAACTGGAAAAGTTTTCATCACCGATGGCAATGCATATTTCAATAGACCAGGGCCACGGTTAGTCGATTCTCTGGAAATCTTAGCCGAGATTTTGCATCCAGATTTGTTTGACTTTGGATATAGAGGTACTGGCTGGCAGAATTTGGAAATAGATAATGCTTAAGAAACTTATCCTTGAAAACTGGAAAAGTTTCCGTTATGCGGAACTGCCAATCGACCCGTTGACCGTTCTCATCGGTACGAATGCCAGTGGAAAGTCTAATGCAATTGAAGCTTTGGAGTTTCTGAGAAGAACTGTAATAGGAAAGGAGATTAAAGCTGCTCTAGTCGGTGATTCAACCCTTTCTTCTATTCGAGGTGGTCTAGAATGGGCTTCACGTAAACCAGAACCTTTCTTTACGTTGAAGGTTTTGGTTCAGGGAGAGGACGATAGCATTGATTATCACTACAGCATAACGGTGAGAACTGTTCGTCGCTTTGAAGTACTATCTGAATCTCTTGAATGTATCAAGCAAAATCATAGTAATACAAAACCTGAAATATTTTTCTTATTTAATACAGCAGAAGTTTCACCAAAATCGGTGGATAATCCTGGCATAATTGTATATTTTGATATAAAAGAGAACACAAGAGTATACCAAGAGTTTAGACGCTTTACTTCAATTTTAAGCCAGCTCAATACATTTTCTTTACCACAGAATATTGTTTCCAACCAGGAAAATCTACTTTCTTTACCCCAGGAAGCAATCGAGGGCATCAGATTAGTTTCTCAAATACTACAGAATATTTTTGTCCTCGATTCTATTCCTTATAAAATGCGGAATTATTCACCAATTTCTGAAAATATTGAAAGGGATGCATCTAATATTGCTGGTGTTTTAGCAGGATTACCTAATGAACAGAAAGCTGAGTTTGAATCAACTGTATCTGCCTACGTCAAGCATTTACCAGAACGAGACATTCAGAGAGTATGGGCGGAACCCGTTGGCAGGTTTGGAAATGATGCCATGCTTTACTGTGAGGAGCAATGGAACAGGAGTGAAAAGATAGAGATTGATGCACGAGGAATGTCAGATGGAACCCTTCGTTTTTTAGCAATTCTTACAGCACTTCTTACGCGACCAGAAGGTAGCCAACTGGTAATCGAAGAAGTGGACAATGGACTTCATCCATCTCGTGTCGATCTACTTTTAAGAATGCTAAAAGAAATAGGACAAAAGAGAAAAATCGATATATTAGTGACTACCCATAACCCAGCTTTGCTAGATGCATTAGACCCGGAAATGATTCCTTTTGTAGTTGTGGCACATCGGGATACAGAAACTGGGGAAAGTAAGCTTACGCTTCTGGAAGATGTTGAGAATCTTCCCAAGTTAATAGCATCCGGTTCCTTGGGTAGAATCACAACGAAGGGGGCTATTGAAAGGAGTCTTTCTGATCACAGATAGCTCCTGATATGAGGAAAGTTTTGATTATCGATACCTCAATCCTGTGCGTTTACCTGGGAGTTCCTGGAAAAGATACTTGTGGATCGGATAAAAATAAGTGGGATAAGAAGCGGGTTGATGACCTTTTGCAAAAAGAAGCACAGGAATCCACAACGTTTGTACTGCCCTTAGCTGCCATTGTCGAAACAGGTAATCACATTGCCCAAGCCAGCTCAAAACGGTATGAAATGGCTCAAGCTTTAGCTGAAATTATGGCGAAAGCAGCAGATGAAAAAACACCTTGGGCAGCTTTTACTGATCAATCGGTTCTTTGGGAGGCACAAGGACTGAAAAATTTAGCGGCTCAATGGCCTAACCTAGCGGTGCAAAAGATTTCTATTGGCGATGCTACCATCAAGACTGTGGCTGAATACTATGCAAAAATCGGTTTTCAGGTAGAGATTTTAACGGGTGATGACGGACTGAAGGCTTATCAACCAACTACCCCAGTTCCAAAGCCTAGGCGCAGAAGAAGTGGATAGCTAATTATTCTATGCTTCGCCAATTTTGAGCCACTCAACGACAGCAGAAATGGCCATTGTTGTTTTGTTGCAGTTAACTTCAAGCTTTAGAGAGTAGTGATACTCTTAGCACACACTTATGATCAACCTTTAGCAAGTTCTCGATGAGGTAAGTCTGATGCTAAAACAAGCGTCAGCTTCCCTTGCACGTCGAAGTGTTTATCTAGGTCGCTGACGTTTAGCGGTACTAAGTATCGGTAAAGCAGGCCGTGACGAAGCGGGAGGGAGAAAATGGGTAACGGGCTGCTCAGCTAACTCAGATTCCTTACGCTGAGTTTGCCACCAACGGAGTGCAACTGCCAATACTACCATCATCAGTCCGAAAGTTAGCAACGACCAGCGCTCACCAACCCCGCCAATCAAAGCATCTACAGCTCCAATAATCACTAGAAAGCTAGAAATCGGCTCTCTACGGTAAGCGGACTTTAAAATTTTAGGCCATAAAGCATTCATCACGGCTTGCTACTTACTCTATTTCACTTAGTATTTAATCTATTTCCAGGTTATCTCATCGGCGTCCGAACAACTATGAACAACTACAGGTCAGACTTTCTGTATTTTCATATAGTTGCCTTATCGGTGACAACATAGTCACGAGATAAGCCAACTTAGTTAACTTTCCTGGCTAACCCAGATTTAGATTTTTTACTGTTGCTGACAGTCTCTTTTTTACAAAAGACGGCTAAAAGGCACGAAAGGTTTTTGGTAAGCCAGAATCCCATCTTGGTATTACTGCAAACCCAGCCAGGTTAGCAGTCCTTGACCAGTAGAGTACTCAATGATCAGAGTCAAGATAAAACCAATCATTGCAGCTCGACCATTCAAGCGCTCTGCGTATTCATTAAAGCCAAACTTTGGTTCTTCTAGCTGTGGGGTTGTGGTTGGTTGGGGTTGTGTCATCATTTTGAAGCTTTGTGAGCCTGTTCAGTTACATTTA
>DALYIW010000017.1:18240-38363 GCA_031970155.1 Coleofasciculaceae cyanobacterium CTOTU46601
CTGCTGTGCTGAGTATAAATTACTTCCCCTGCTTCCCCAGCTCCCGGGAGCTTCCCCAATTTCTCTAACAACAATAAATTATCCCTGCCTCTGGTAGGGGCACGATCTATCATGCCCCTACATTTTGCGCTTCGGTTAAATCACTGTAAGTTTTCCTCGGTACTATTTTCGTTCGCTAATTTTAATGGTCATACTGTATTTAAAGACCCTTGGCTGGGATCGCAGCCTGACTGGCTTAAGCATTCCTGGAAGCAAGGTTGTTGGCTTTTATTAACTACTCCTGTCGGTGCAACGAGTAGCGAGCTTGTTACCTCATACAGTCTCGGAAAAGCACCGTTTATCTAAGAGGTCAATAATGGAAATAGGTGTCCCAAAAGAAACGAAAGACCAGGAATTTCGAGTGGGGTTGAGTCCCAGTAGCGTAAGGGTTTTGTCTGAAGTAGGTCATGTTGTCTTTGTTGAGATAGGTGCTGGTGTCGGTGCTGGCTTTACCGATGACGATTATCGACATGCTGGGGCACAGATTGTTTCCAAACCAGCAGACATCTGGAACCGGGAACTTGTTGTCAAGGTGAAAGAACCGTTGAAGCCAGAGTATCAGTATTTACAAAAAGGGCAGCTGCTGTTTACTTATTTACACTTGGCGGCGGATCGGGCTTTGACAGAGCATTTGATTGATTGTGGCGTTAGTGCGATCGCCTATGAAACAGTGGAACTCTCAGATGGTAGACTGCCCCTACTCACCCCGATGAGCATTATCGCTGGTCGTCTTGCCGTACAATTTGGGGCCAGGTATCTAGAGCGCCAGCAAGGAGGCCGAGGCGTTCTCCTAGGCGGTATTCCTGGGGTTAGACCCGGTAAAGTGGTAATTCTTGGCGGTGGTGTTGTTGGCACAGAAGCAGCTCGAATTGCTGTAGGCATGGGTGCCCAAGTGCAGATTCTTGATGTTAGTGTAGAGCGTTTAGCTTATCTAGAAACCATCTTTGGATCTAGAGTGGAACTTCTCTACAGTAGTTCAGCATCCATTGAAGAAGTTGTTCCAGAGGCTGACTTGCTCATTGGTGCGGTTTTAGTCTTAGGGCGTAGAGCACCCATACTTGTGTCTCGCAGTTTAGTGCAAAAGATGCATCCTGGTTCTGTCATTATTGATGTTGCGGTAGACCAAGGTGGTTGCATTGAGACATTGCAACCTACATCTCACACTAATCCTACTTATGTAGATGAAGGCGTTGTCCATTTTGGTGTCCCTAATATGCCAGGTGCTGTTCCCTGGACAGCAACACAAGCGCTCAACAATAGTACTCTTCCCTATGTTCTCAAGCTGGCGAATCATGGCATAGATGCTCTAAAAATTGATGCAGCCTTGGGGAGAGGTCTTAATGTACAGAATCACCAGATAGTTCACCCAGCCGTGCAGCAAGTGTTTCCGGATTTAGTTCGATAATGCCTTGCTCTAAGTTGTGGTGTTGACAACATCGTAGGGATAGTTCGTTGGCTTGAATATGCGATCGCCTTGAATATACAAGATGGGGGCGATCGCTTTCTCCTATCTCTACCTGCCATATCCTAAAAAATAGGATAATTGAGTGGAAGAGTAGGTGCATGAAATCAACAGGAGATTCAGGCTTGAGTAAGATTGCATTGCTAAGACCATTTTTTCGCTATGCAAGAGCCTTGAATCCTGAGAAGTTTTGCGAGAAGTACGCTAAGAAGCAAAAAGGTGAGTGGGGATATAGAGCCAGCTGGAAAAGGCTCCTAGCCTACGTGTTGGATGTCAGTGAAAAGACTGTTGAAGCCTGGGGACCTGATTATGAGAACTGTCCTGAAAAGTACCAAAAGCGTCTAGCTGAGATTGACGCGCTCAAGACAGCAGAGCAAATTCTTAAGCGACATGGGTTAAGTCAGGAGTTCCTAGACGCACTGGACTAACTACTCAAAAAAAGTTACCTATTTTTTAGGGTGAAATTCTTGCCTTCCATATTGGGAGGCTTTTATATTACTGCAATGTACAAAACTGAAATTGCCACCGATTGCTTGGAAATTTCAGTCAATCCGTCATAACCCTTACTAGGAAAAGCTTTTATCTCAAATGACTCAAAACTTTTTACCCAATCCTGCTCAAGAGGCTAATGCTCCCGTTCTTGAAAAAACACCTGACGCGGCACCTCCAGGTAGAGAAAAAATCAAGTATCTGCTGATTGGTTCACCCAGAGGAGTCAGAAGCACCATTCACTTATTGCACGTCTTAGGTTTTGCTGAGGCGACAGCGTGGAGTCCCTTACAGTCAACCTCCAATCCAGGCGAAGTGATCAGCATTCTGAAGCGATATATAGAGCTGAGATAGCACTAACGCTGCCAACGCTGGCAACATACTCTGGCCTCTATGAACGCAACTTCGTAGGAAAAACCTCTTGTGCCTTTTGAAATTCTGTCCGTGTAGGTTAAGTTTCGTTAAGTTAGAAGTAAAAGTGAAAGAACAGGAGATTTGACGATGCAGACTATAACTTTAGGTCAGGATGGCCCAACTGTTACAGCTCTGGGTATTGGCACTTGGGCGTGGGGTGACAAGCTGTTTTGGAACTACGGCAGTGACTATGGAGTTTCACAACTGCAAGAAGCCTTCGAGGCAACTTTAGATGCTGGTATCAGCTTTTTTGACACCGCTGAGGTTTATGGACTAGGTGAATCTGAGTCCTATTTGGGACGGTTTATGAAAGAGCTAGGGCGTCCGGCGCAGATTGCGACTAAATACTTTCCCATGCCTTGGCGATTTACAGCTCAATCTGTTTCTGATGCCCTAACGGAAAGTTTAAAACGTCTGCAAGTTGAGCAAGTGGAACTCTACCAGGTACACATACCTTTCAGCTTCTTCATGAGCCAAGAGACGCTAATGAATGCTCTAGCAGATGAGGTAAAGCGAGGCAGAATTGCTACGGTTGGTGTGAGTAACTACTCAGCTGATCAGATGCGGGAAGCTCACGGTTATCTAGCAGCGCGTGGCGTCCCCTTGGCGGTAAATCAGATGCAGTACTCCCTCTTGGCAAGGAAGATTGAACGTAATGGTGTCTTGGATACGGCACGTCAGTTAGGCGTGACCATCTTAGCTTATAGTCCCTTGGCTCAAGGTTTACTCACAGGTAAGTATACAGTTGAGAAATACACAGAACCCAGTGGGGCACGTCGCCTTGACCCCCGCTTTAGCAAGAATGGATTGGAAAAAATTGCTCCTGTTGTGAAGCTACTGCGTCAGATTGGTGAAAAATGCGATCGCACACCTTCTCAAGTTGCTCTCAACTGGCTCATTGCACAAGGCGTCATCCCAATTCCTGGTGCAAAAACAGCACAGCAGGCCAAACAAAATGCTGGTGCATTAGGTTGGAGTCTCAGCCAAGAGGATATCGCCCAGTTGGAGCAGGTAACTCGTCCTTGGTTGAGTTAATTTGTGGTTGCAAGGTTAAAGATTCTGGCTCTCCCATAGATACGGTGATCAGACAAACTGATTAATTGATCCAAACGCATACTAGGTAAGAATTACCTATTATCTATTACCAAAAATGGGGTTTTTCACCACAACAGGACTTACGAATAGACACCACATCTAGTAGGGGTGAACGGCCGTTCACCCTTACCTATAGCCTGTCAACAGGAAATTTGCGTCAGTCCTACACAAGTAAAGGAGAGCCAAGATTCTCAGTATTTAATTTGGTTTGGAACTCTCATCGGTCTACATTGATAGATTTTAGTAAATCAATGACACTCGTATACTCTGGTTTTGTCAATCCTTAACACTGAATCTTCATATCTCTATAAACCAGCCCTTTGCATCAGACTGGAAATCACTTTCTCTGCTGCAAAATACTCTGCTGCTATCTCTCTGGCAGCGCGACAATTCCCCTCGTAGTCGCTCTCAATGACATCAATTGCCGCGAGGATGTCCTCCATAGTAGTGAATCCAAACAAGCCCCGCCCTGTAGGCAGAAACTTAGTGAAACCTGTATCTTGAGTGATTACGGGTCGTCCGGCAGCGAGGTAACAGACGCTGCGATCGCTAAACCAACCAGTACGAGGACGAACATACTGGTCACGGGCTACAGTCAACTCACCGCGAGCACGTTGGATGTAAGTTCGGTAGCGATCGATGTCTTGTGATATACCGATTGAATCCACATGACGCCACCCTTGCTTGTCGAGTAGTTGCTTTACCTCCTCGCTTACCAAAGTCGCTAACTCGAACGGCACCTTGCAGCGAGATGGGAGGTCGAGAATCTTCTCAAACTCACGGTCTTTTGTCCAATAATACGTATCGCCTTGATAGGTAATATTATTGCCTTTGTTCTTCCATGTGGTGATGGTGTTGTAGGCAGCCCCATCAGCGTTGTAGGGGTTGTTCCACAAGTCTAAAACTATCGGTTGGCGCGTTGGCAGCCAGTGGAAGCGCTCTATGGGTAAACTACAATCTGGTGTACCTAGGTTCTCGCCAAAGCTAAAATGTGTATCGTGCGGTGACAGCTTAGCGATCATTGCTTCATCGCCCTGCAATACCCGAACCTGGGAGGCAAAGGGATCTGACTCTATGTAAATGCGACGAGGGCAGATTAAGTGTTCTTCACGGATTTCTTGCGCCCCAGTGACATTTAGGAATGCATCCGCCTCCCGGTAAAGCCGTAGGATTTGGTCTTCTGTCATTCCGTAGCACTGCCCATCGGGATAGTTACCACGGAACGCCCATCGGTCTCCAAAGCCGTAGGCCTCAAGAATTGGAGCCACCGCCTGAATATTCCCCGTTGCGTCACCTGAAATGTCGTTGATTCGGGGGTCGTATATCCAGCGACCGGAGTCTTCTATATAGTAGGGGTCATAGCCAAGACGGCGTAGCCCGATCAGGTAGTGGAGAAATTGATAGGTGACCCCAGCTAACGGATACCAGAAGAGGATACCGAAGACAATGATTTTTCCCTTGGAAGGCTTGTTGTGATCCATCGTGGTTGTCCTATATGTCCAATTTTTTGATTAACCGTGCAGGGTTGCCAGCGACGACACTATAAGGCGGCACATCTTGGGTAACGACAGACCGCGCCCCGACAATTGCGCCCTCGCCAATAGTCACTCCTGGCAGTACGCAGGCATCAAAACCAATCCAAACGTTGCGCTCAATACGGATTGGTCGCGCCAGCAGCTGACCGTCAATGCATCTAGGAAAACGTCTGGACACGCACTCCAGTTGGCGCTGGCGCTCTATAGGGTCAAGCGGTAGTCGGTAGGTATCCATCAGGACAACGTTCCAGGAGATGAGGCTGTAGTCGCCGATTTCTATCTCGGCGTCACAGATAATCCTGGCTCCGTTGACAAGCACATAGTTGCCTAGCGTCACCCGCCCACGCGAACCAACATCAAACATCGTTCCCCCATACGTAGAAGTACCACGACCGAGCTGTACCCCCACTGGTGCCTCGCTGCGGTATAAGCAGAAACTGAAGGTTGTCTCAACGTAGGCGGTATCGTCCAGAACTACGTTTTCTGGAAGCGTCCCTGGATACCAATCCCAGGGGAAGGTGCGCGTAGAATTCATGGCATTACACGCTCCCGATAACTTGTGCCGGATTGCCGATGACTCTGGTACGGGGCGGCACGTCTTTAGTTACCAGCGCCCCAGCTTCGACGAAAGCCCCAGCACCGATCCGAACTCCCTTGAGAATTGTGGCGTTCGGCCCGATCCAGGCGTTGTCCTCAATGATGACAGGTCGCCGTACACTTTCTGGTCGCCGTAAGCCCTTTCCCAGGGGTGAGCAGGCGATCGCATCGGCAATGCGATCGCTCGGTGCGATCGGATGAAAGTCCGTGTCTGTGATGGTGGTATTCCATCCAATGACCACGTAGCTACCGATGCAAAGTTCTAGCTCACACAGCAGCACAGCGTTGGTGAAGTAGCAGTAGTCGCCAATTTCCACCCGCCCCTGCTCACCGATCGCAAAATGAACGCCGTCCATGGTACAATTGCTGCCAATTGTCAGCGCTGATTCTCTGCAACTTTGGAATCGCTTAAAGGCAAATTCACCCGTGATGACTGTATTGGAATTGACTTGAACGTTTGCCGGAAGGACTCCATTCATCCAAAGTCCCGGCTCGAAGTATGCAATATCGCTCATGGTTTTCTCAGTTCATCTAGATTGGTCTGCCGATTCTTAATGGCAGCTCAGATATAAGCTCGTCTAATTACTCCTCAAAAGGCGAGAGAGGATGTCAATCAGGCATCGGCTTGATTGCCGTGGCTAGTCGTAGTGCTTTCCCCTAGCAGTAATCCGTCCCTGAGCGCTGCCGACACATCTGATGTCACAGTAACCAGTCGTCCATTTTCGAGTACCAGTAGCTTGTCGCAACTTTCCAACGTACTCAGGCGGTGGGCAATCATAAAGGTGGTGCGGTTGCTCATTAGGCGTTCCATCGCTTCCATAATCGCCGCTTCGGTTTTGGTATCGATTGAACTGGTCGGTTCGTCAAGGATGAGAATGGGAGCATCCTTTAAAAAGGCGCGAGCCAGGGATATCCGTTGGCGCTGCCCACCTGAGAGGCGCATCCCACGCTCACCGACTAGGGTGTCATAACCCTGAGGTAGGTTGAGGATGAACTCGTGGGCGTTGGCTGCCTGCGCCGCCGTTATGATATCTTGCTCACTGGCATCGGGGCGAGCGTAAGCAATGTTCTCGGCGATGCTGGTTGAGAAAAGCACAGGTTCTTGGAGAGCGATCGCAAACTGGTTACGTAGAACAGCTAACTTGTAGTCGCGCAGATCAATGCCGTCTAAGAAGATTTGACCAGCAGTAGGGTCATAGAAGCGAGTCAGTAAATTGAGCAGAGTAGTCTTACCTGCGCCCGTCTTCCCCGTTATGCCCACGCGGGTGCCAGGAGTTACCTCAAAAGAGATATCCTCTAAAATTGGGTGATTCTTGTCGTAGGCGAAGGAAGCATGGTAAAAGGTCACGGCACCCGTCGCACGAGAGACTGACCTGCTATATCTGCGTTCGATAACATCCGGCCTCTCGCCGAGAAGGCAGAAGGCTCGCTCGACACTAGCCAGTGAACGCTGCATCCCTGTGACTTGATCGCCAATGTTCATTAAGGGTATGTACAGTTGCGTCAGATAAGAATTGACTAGGAGCAAATCGCCGAGGCTTAAAACCCCTGTTTGAACATGTTTCACACCCATGAACAAAACAGCAGCTGTTCCTATTGCCATAGTCAATGCCACAAGGCAGCTGAAAAAACTTTGAGCTAAGGAGACGCGAATTAATGCCCAAATGCTTTTGCTGTAATGATCGATGAAGCGGTCTTGTTCGTGAGTCTCTCGACCAAAGGCTTTGACAACACGGATAGCCCCCAATACCTCCTGTACTACTGATAGAGCAGAGCTTTCCAGGTCTTTTGCCTCAGTCCACTGGCGGCGCAGACGCTGGCTATAAAACTGTGTGAGTAGGAACAGAATGGGTGATACACCAAGGGCAATCACAGCCAGCTGCCAGTCAAGACGCACGGTAACATAAGTCATGCCGATGAAGGTAAAAACCGAGGTGATTAAGGGAATGAACCCGTTAATCATGATCCATTGGATGGCAGGGGCATCGTATTGGATGCGGTAGGTGGAGTCGGTTGTACCCTTGGAATCGTGGTAAGTAAGTGAGAGGCGCTGGACATGACGGAATAGCTGGGCGCGGAATTCTAGAACCATCTTTTCGCCCGTGTATGTGCCTAGTAACAAACTCCCAAACCCTTGCAGTTGGTTGAGCAAGGCGATCGCCACCACCAGCACCGATGCGATCGCGAGTACAGCCGTCTTGGAATCGGCGATCGCTATTGGCAGTAGGATGTCCAGGAAGCCAGGAATGGGTTTAGAACCGATAACGCTGTCCACAGCAATCTTCAGCGGTAGCGGCATCAGCAGCGCCAGGGGCATTGACAGCAGACCGAGTACAAAGATGCCTCCAATGTGAAGCCAGTAGGGTCGTGCCTGACGCAGCAGCTTTTGGTAGAGACGAAAATCGCTAGTGTACCTGGCCCAAACCATTAAGCTTCTCCCGACGCACTTGTTGCTGTAATCAACTGGGTGTCAGTGGCTTTAACCGACAGCAAATCTAATTTCTTCGTCAATATCTCTAGTGCGTGATAGATGGTGCGCCCCAAGCAAACACTTTGATACACAATGGCAGCAGCACTGGCGACATCTAGCACCCCCATCACCACAGCCATCTTGAAGTCACCCACGCTAGCAAACGCCAACGCACTGAGAGACAACGCGCCCAAGACCAGGACAGCTAACCGAGAAAACCTCAGCCTACACTTGACTTTCAGGAGTCTCTTATTACCACCATGATTCTCGGTGCATACTTGAAGCATCAACTTTGGCCACAACCCTTGGCGAATCTGTAAATCCCAGTCACTCCACCCCTGGTCAACTGCAACGAAATACTTACGGGGTATGAGGAAGTCCATCAACTCCTGAATCAGATTCTCCTTCTCCAGAGCGGCTTCTGTCCAATAGGACAAGGAAAAAGCCCCCTCTTGCCAACAAATGCGACGCTTCTGGATGACCTCTTCAAACCCTACGGGTTCCACCTTAGTGAGTTCTCGTATCCGCCAGCAGTAACGCTCCCAGCTACGCACTAAAGGGCCTAAATAAATCAGCAGGGCAACCAGTAGGCGAGCCTTGGGTCCCCGAAAACGCGGATCGATTTTTGCCCGCAGAGCACCGATCGCACACAAACTCCAAGATAAAAGAAAAGGTGTCAAAGCCAGCAACACGTTGCCACCAGCCAAAAGTACGCACACCAGAAAAATAACGCCTACCAAATTCCACTCCAAGGTGAATGGCAGGTAAGACAGCATGGAAGCAGGGGGTTCATAGAGAGTTTGAAACAGACCCCGACCAAAAACTCCAGAATAAATGATTGGCTTGCCCAAGAGTATTGCAGAGGAGAGGTCGCCGTAAATCCTGCCTAACCACCGGGATTGCGCCAGCAGGTTAAAGCGGTCTGGGTGCTTGAAATAGACGAGAGCCTCTGCTTTACCATAACCTCGTTGCTGTTTGAGGTAGTCCTTAATGGTGTTGCGCCGGAAGTGCCATACCACTGCTGCTGGACTAAAGCCAATTGTGTAACCTTTGTCTTGCAGCCGCCAGCAAACATCCACATCATCGCCTGCTGCACGAAAAAGCGGGTCAAAGCCCCCAATTTCTTCCAGAACCTCCCGGCGAAAAGCCATATTACAGCCAGGGATGTGTTCAGCTACTTCATCGTTCAACAGTACATGAGTTGGACCGCCTGGAGATACAGCAACACAAGAGGGAATCAGAGAATCTTCAGGGGGAGGGAAGTTTGGACCGCCTACAGCCTTCAGATCTGAGGAGAGAAACTTGCCTACCATATAGTTGAGCCAGTCTGGTTCTGCTACACAGTCAGAGTCAGTATAGGCAATAATTTCACCTGTCGCCGCTGCCAGACCAACATTACGGGCTACACTCAGCCCCTTGTTCTCTTGGCTGATGAGATGGATGTAGTCATAACGTTGAGCAATCTCTAGAGTTTGGTCAGTCGAGCCATCATTGACTACGATAACTTCATAGTTAGGGTAGCTAAGATCCTTGAGAGAGGCTAAGCAACTATCCATGGTTCGGTCAGCATTGTAAGCGCAGACAATCACTGAAACTTTGGGATATTCGGGTAATTCTGGCGGCACAGATGCTGTAAAGTACTTCTGCACTGTATGGAATGCCGGTTTTAGGACGCGATCGCGATCGACCAGCCCAAAAGCCCAGTCCTCTACTGCAAACCCGCCAGTAAACCATTCATCCGTCCAGGAAAAAACTATCGTTCCTGCCGCTCCCATCTCAAAGCTTGACGATAACTTCTGGGATAAAATCTTAGCTTGGGCTTGGGTTCCCTCACGGATGGAGTCTGCACCAAACTCACTCAACACCAAGGGTTTATCTACAGCTAGGTTATGGAGTCGGGCAAGGTAACGGCGGAAATCTTCTTCCCGGTGTAGGTAGACGTTAAAGGACAAGAAATCAGTGAAGTCAGTCTCTAAATATTCAGTACTGGGGTAATTAGCATAGCTGACAAGAGCATCTGGGTCGCTATCTTTTGCCACCGCCATCAACTCTTTGAGAAAAGCACGGACTTTTTTTGAACCATGCCATCGGACAATATCCGAAGGAATTTCATTGCCCACCAAATAAGCAAAAGCCGCAGGATAGCCCCGGCAAGCCTTAACCCCATTCGCAATGCTGTTACGGATTTGCGCCCTCAAAGAAGAGGACTCAAGGAAGGCGACATGCTGTGCCCAGGGGATACCAATCATTACTCTCAAACCATAGGCTGCTGCTAGTTCCAAAAGCCAATCCGGTGGAACCGTATAGATGCGTATACAGTTTGCCCCCATCTGCGCCATCAGGGCAAAATCTTTCTCCACAATCGGTCTTTCTGGAAAAGAAGCGCCGTGGCTTCCGGAAGAAAAGGGACCATAGCTAACCCCTTTGATGAAAAACTTTTCCTCTCCAACAAAGAAAAACTTTCCTTTTGCTGTTACTGGCGTGCTATCTGCAAGAGGTGTGGGGCAGAATTCAGCAGTTGAGAAGATTGGGCTTTTCAAAATGTCATCCATATGTTCTGTTGACTTTACTGATTCATCAGTAGGTAAAGGTAAATAAACTAACAATATCTATGCAGCAAATAACCTTATTTAATGATTACTTAACGGTTTTTGCTACGTAGAGCTAGACTGGTTTTTCTGACTCGTTGCCCCTTGTAAATTGATGACTTTATCCAGTAAATTACTGTTCCACAATTCCAAGAAGAACTTAAAAAAACATCAATTGGTTTTGGATGCAATAATTTACAACTTTGGATTCTTCCTCTCCTAAAAGGAAAGGAATTGAAGATTTCAGAGACAGCGATTTTAGATTAATTCGGCACGTCGATAGGCGAGAATTGCAGCAAAAATTCCCAAGCCAAAATCCAAAATTTCTCGGTCATTTTGGTCATCGAAGATGAGGGGATAAAGTTTCTTGCCCCAGAGGAAAACAGTTGAGGAATTCACACCCTCACCCCCTCACCTCTTTGGTCATTAGTTTTTGCTACTAATCATGGCGTCGTTGATGCCAATTCCAGGCATGAAGCAAAATGTCTTCGAGGTCTGGGTATTGAGGGTACCAGCCCAGAATTCTTCTGGCTTTTTCACTACTCCCAACTAAAATAGGTGGGTCACCAGGACGGCGATCGCACTCTGTTACCTTGATGGGTTTTCCCGTCACAAGTTTTGCTGTTTCAATCACTTCTTTGACAGAGAAACCATTAGCATTGCCCAAGTTGAAAACGTTACTTTCACCAACTTTGAGCAGTTCCTCTAATCCCAATACATGAGCTTGGGCTAAATCGACAACATGGATGAAATCTCGAATACAAGTTCCATCAGAAGTTGGATAATCTGTTCCCAATATTGAAACAGATTCTCGCTTGCCCAAGGCCGTTTGCAACACCAAGGGAATTAAGTGAGTTTCAGGTGTATGGTCTTCTCCTAGAAGTCCTGTAGCGTCTGCCCCTGCGGCATTGAAGTAGCGAAAACAGATTGACTTTAACCCATAAGCTTGATCGAAATCACTCAGAATCTTTTCCACCATCAACTTACTGATGCCATAAGGATTGATGGGATTTTGAGGCTGTTCTTCAGTAACAGGAACTGACTGGGGTATACCATAGGTGGCGCAGGTAGAGGAAAATACAATCTTTTTGATAGATGCTGCCAGCATAGCCTCTAAAAGTGTCAGAGTTCCTACGACGTTATTGCGGTAATATTTGGCTGGATCTGTGACTGATTCACCTACGTAGGCATAGGCGGCAAAGTGCATAACAGCAGCAATTTCGTAAGTCGAGAACAGATCGTTTAATAAAGCGCGATCGCTAATATCTCCCACAATCAGCTTGGCACGCAAAACCTTTTCAACCAAGTCTTTATGCCCAGACACCAGGTTATCAAGGATGATTACCCCATAGCCTGCACCTTGTAGTGCTTGAACAGTATGGGAGCCAATATATCCTGCTCCTCCCGTCACTAGAATAGTTGATTGGATTTGAGACATAGTGGTTTCTTTCCTGATTCTTTTTCAGGATTTGAATTAGGCTTTTCGCCCTATAAATTCCCTCGCAAAATCTATAAGCTAATAGTTTTTGATCAGGGAGGCTTACTTAAAACTTCAATCCCTAAAAAATAGGTTTCCACTCTAGAATTGCAGCCAACTTAACCAGAGTAGTTCTAAATTTTGAAGCTATAGCTTACTTCCATACTTGTGTCTATCTAACTGGATTGTTTTTCCAGAAATTGCCAACCTTTATAAAAAACATAAATTCTACTTAAATAAAAAGTACCCAAATAAAGATTAAGTAAAGAAGTAACGGTAATGCCACTAGGTATAAACTCTATTTTTGATAGTACTGCCTTGGGTCAGTACTGAAGCGCTCACTCAATTTTAGATGCCAAGATTTTAGATTATCTCCCTGGATGAACGGATTGCTTGTTTTTCTTTCAATCCAAAATCCAAAATCTAGAATCGGTTGAGTCCATTGATGGTAAAAGCTATTTACTACTGTAAAAATAAAAAACTTTAACTAGTCAAATACACATAAGACTAACTTAAGACTGATGACAAATCAAAACTTAGAACACTATGGTGCTTCAACCATAGCTTGTGACAAATATCACTAACCAGTTAAGATATGTGTCACTCTCGATCATCACTTCAATCACTCTTGAGCAAGATTGTTATCACATTAAAAGGCTGTCTCACTCACATAAAAAGCTGAGTAGCATCACCAATCTGCCAACATTTAATCACTAACTTTAGATGGCGAAAGAATCATAGTAAAAATATCGAGTTATGCCGTTTCCCATGTTTCCCCCCATTCGCCTTCTACCTGGTGCTGTCTCTGATTTATTCGTTCAAGTCACTATTTCTGGCAAGATTACCCTTGCTGATAGATATGGCTTGATGGCAGCATTATTAGAAGATTCACTCCCAGAAGAAGAGAGAGACTCAATCGACAGGTTGCTCCATGCCTTGTACCGGGGACGGATGCAGATAGTCAATGAACTTTCAGTGGTGTCTTGTTGAGATGAAATATAATTTATATTCTGCAAAAATAAATTATATTTCACATTTTTTAGAGCTTAAACAACTCTTACTAATGGAATTTCAACAAATTTTAATCCCAAATATAGCCCAAACTCGCTTTGTAAGCAAAGAATACGCTCTGCTTGTGGTTCAACCACTCCATAAAACGAAAAGACATCGCTGTCCGAAACGCTTCTAAGGCTTCAGAGTCAAAATCTAACCGTCTTTCTGGGACAACCCGAGAAGCAAATCTTAACTTTGGCTACGGCAGTCCGTCGAATTGCCTCGCGGAATTTTTCACGAATAGTTTCAATACCCATACTTAAGGGAAATTACTGAGGTAACGATATAAGAGTGCTTTAATTAGCTGAACTTTTCGGCTAGCTACAAACATTTTTAAGTAAATTTACTGTTTTAATTTTTAAAGTATTGGTGTCATTTGTTGCTTTTATTTATCTTTAGATTCGTTTTATAAATATTTCAGTAAATTTACGGTTGGTAAAACTTCAAAAATTGAGCAAAATTTTACTATAATTTCAAAGCTGTAAAATTGTTTATTTTAATTACAGAGGAAATTACAACAGTCTTTTCAGAGGAAATTTCAATGTATTTAAAGTCATTAGTTCCCGCATACATAGTTTCAAGTTTGCTGCTGACATTGCTAACACCCTTAATCGCCAATGGGCAAACTAATGATGTTGAGACCCTTGCCGTGACAGATGTTGCCCAAAAGTCATGTGTTGGCATAGGAAACCCATTATCTAAAGCGGATCTTAGAAATCGTGTAGATCCCAGGCGAATAAACACACCTAACGCCCTAGAATTTCTTTTTGAACTTTTTGCCATTAAAAGTGTAGGATTTGCTGAACCAAATAGAAAGCGTTACTTCTCACTAGGAATAAACAGAGAAGTGGAGCCAGATGCTGTAGGTCCCGTAAATTTATTAGTTCTTGACGAGAATGGTAGAGTGGTCAGACGAGGGAGATTTCAAGAAAGTGTTTTCTTTGACGCGAAAGCTAGAGTTCAAAAAATAGGCATCGATAGAAATAATCCCCAAGCTTTGGGATATATTGATGTTCTAAAGAATGACTCACCAGCAGGTAAGGATGAAGCGCCACTACTTTTACGTCCTGTTCCAAGGCTTATTTATCTAACCGTATCAGATACTAAAGTTACTTCGGCTTTAACTCAACAGGCTAAATTGTCTGGAGTTGCTGTCTATCAAAGTGTAGTCTGTGACAACCCTGGTGGGCAGCCGAAAGTAAATGATTTGATAATGGGTCGAGCTGTTCCTTTAAACCCTACGGTTTACATAGGTAGACCAACACCAAACCCAAATGACGTAATCAAGCCGAAACCAGGCAGTCTATAATTAGCTACTAACCTAACTTACGATTTATAGATAAGTTACGATTCAATACAATTCGGTCAAAGTTATCAAGAGAGTTTCTATCGACAACTAGCAAAACGCTTTTGAGTCAGCCTCAGTTTTGTGCTGACTACTCTGAAAACGCTGTTAGAATATAGGTAGAAGTGAACCTCTCCCCACTCGTTAGTGAAAAGAAGCCCAAACTCAAGATAAAAAAGATAAAATCAGCGCTGTAGTAACAACTGGACGCAGAAGATAACGATGCCGCCCTCTAGTAACTCCGCAGATTCAATTACTGGAGATGTATGGGCAAATTCTTTCAGATTCATCAAGGGCTGGTTGATCCAAGGGCATGATTCTCAATTTACCCTTTGAGGCATTAACCGAACTGTATTGGGTCACAACCTGATTCTACAAGTGATATCATTTACCTGTTGGATAGCAACAGTTTTGTCCTTGCCTGCATCGACTCTATAAAAGCCGAATAGAATAACTTACAGTACATTTAGTTTGAAAATAAATGAAGCATTATAGGCGCTATCGTTGCAATATATAATCTATAATAAGGAGTCTTCTGTTTACCCTCTTTTTCCTAGTTTCTACTACTATGATGAAATTTTTAAATCTAGCTAAATTCGTCCCACCTGCTTTGATTATGATAACAGCAAAACTGGCTTTAACTCAACAACCACCCAGTAATTATCAATTTTCAGTAATTTCCCATTCAACTACAAACACACCAGTTTGTTACATGCAAACACAAGATGGTTTAACTTATGATTTGAGTGGTATATGTGGAAAAACACCTAAGCAACCTATCTTACTTGAGCTAACTAGATTGAAGGCTCAAATGTGTGGAAGTGATAGTAACTGTCCAGTTGATGTAATGA
Source organism: Coleofasciculaceae cyanobacterium CTOTU46601 (assembly GCA_031970155.1). Lineage (GTDB taxonomy): Bacteria > Cyanobacteriota > Cyanobacteriia > Cyanobacteriales > Coleofasciculaceae > DALYIW01. The sequence continues at coordinate 33,656 of DALYIW010000017.1, forward strand.
TTATTAAATAGCTAACCCTACTTCCCATTCCTTTTGTCGGTAGTTATTGATAGGAAAAAACTTTTTCTGATATTCAGAAGCTAAAAATCTATAATAAAGTTAGCCAAAAATTAGACTCATTATGAATAACAAAGATTTGACTTTCTGATAGCGGAACTTAAACAAAAAATGAGGTCAAAAGGGTTTCAAATCTAGATAGAGAAATACTTTTAGCTCGAAGGGGCATAAATTTAGTATTTACAAGGGTTTCAGGCATTTTTAGACCATCTACCTCTTTCCATTGCTCTAAGGTGGTTTCAGTCCCTTTAGGGGCTAGAAAATGTCTAAGTTCCAATAGTTGTGTCTGTTTTAGCTATTAATCTATATTTTGTCCGCTTCAAAAATGTTTTTAATTATGCTGATATGATTGGCTCTTTTGTGACACAAACACACAACACAGGTGTTCCTATAGAACAGCGTCGCGGTATTGAACACCTTGACTTGAACGATTACTTAGTTCTCGTGCAAGCACCTATTGAGCAGGTGGGACAAGCTTTATGCCAGACGCGACAAGTAGCTCGTTGGGAGCGTGATGTATACGGACGTGAGATTGAGCTTGTGAACCAGGACAGCGCTATCATTTTTCAGTTTCGGAGGCACCTCTGGACTATAATTCAGTCAAGCATTTTTTTCCCATTTCCGATGTCTCTTCACGATGAGGATGCTCAGTCGCTTTCCCGTTGGCTGCACACAAAAGCGCTCAGCTACTTAGTCAGTGACACGGGTGGCTACATTGGGTACCATTATTTCAACTGTGGCGAATCCCTTGAGAAATTTTACTATGACGAGAATGAACTAATTGAAGTGACGGACACAGATGCAGATGAAATAGAATTTATCGGAGTTTCCGAGTTCCGTTCGCAACTGCGCCCAAAAAAAGCTGATGAAATTGACAATGGGTACAGATTCATCAACGAGTTTTTGCGAGAGCAAGATGCTTATGTTCCTGCTTGTCGCTGGGGATGCATCTTAAAAGTCGGTCAAAAAGTTTCAATACAGCTGGAAGGTCTTGAGCGTGATCACATCGAGCGTATGGACTACATAGGGCTTGCTGAATAACGAGTAAAACTTGAGGATAATTGGGATGGTCAGGGAGACAAGGGTAGTAAAATGCCAGAAGAACTGGGAAAATAGGTCAAAACTCGTGCATCTCCTTATTGACGCTTGATTTTCGTTTAAGTCCTGCTAAGAGTTAAATTCATTAAGCTGACCTTCACAAAACTCTAGCAGGCGATTCAGCGCCCAAAATTCATATACCTTAGGACTGGCTTGACTGATGTGGGCGACATGACCGCCTTGAGTCGTCAAAATTAAATGAGCATTAGGATTATCTGTTGTTCGTTGCTCTAGTTCTGGAATTATTTCTGGAGCAAATAGGGGGTCATCCGCCGAGTAAATGACTAGATAGGGTAGAGCAAGCGTATCTAATAGGTAAAGCCCACTGGTTTTCTGATAATAGTCAAAGACACTAGCAAACCCATAGTAATCAATAACCATATATTGGTCAAAAGTACGAATCGAGTTAACCCGCTTCACGGCATCCGGTTTTACTGCCTCAGGAAACCGTTGCAGGCGTTTTTCGGCTTCTATCCGTAGCTGACTGGCTAGACTCCGTTCGATCGCTCGTCCAATGGGTGTCGAAAGCAGATAATCTAAAGAGCGATTTGATTCTAAATTTGGACACAAGACTGCTCCACACCGTACAAGTGAGCAAATTTGTTCAACTGCTGCCTTGAGTCCCCACAGCGCTAACTGTCCTCCTAAAGAAAAACCCACTAACGCCACGGCTTCTGGACAACCCATTTCTACTAGTTGCGCTGCCATTTTTAGTTGGTCTTCTCCTTCCCGCCAACCGTCAGAAGAGGGAACCGGTGAGAGTTCAGCTGTGCGCCCGTGACCTCGCCAATCGTAGATTAACACTGCCCAGCCACGATTGTAAGCGATGCGGGCAAGGGCTTGAGCATACCAGGCAGTTTTTGCAGTCCCTGTGATGCCGTATGTAATGATCAGGGTGGCTTTGGCGTTACTAGGGCAACTCCACATCCCCCATATCGGTACTTCATCAGCACCGATAAACACCTGCTCCTGCCAAGGAACAGGAGGTAAGCCAGAAAGCCACGGTACTTTGTCACCCCACCAACCCCAGGTTGTTCCATACCAGTAGCTTGTGGCAATAGTTTGGAATAAACCATCATTGAAATACCAGGGTGGTTTGTAAGGTAGCATCAGAGTTCTTGATCTCAGGTGAGGGAAAAAGTTGGTAATCTTTTTTCAGTATATATACTTAGTCCAGACTTTCGCTCGATACAGGACACAGGGTAGGGGCGTATAGCCATAGGCCCCTACAGATGGTAGTTCAAAAGTCAACGCTGAGCGAAGTCGAAGCCTTGACCCCCCAGCGTTGCCGAAGGGTCAAGAAAGTGTACGTCCTGGTAGTGAAGTAACCCTCGAATCGAGTGTGGAAGGATGTCATCTGTATCCGGTTGCATCGGCAGGTTTGCCAACTTCCTGCACTTCACGAATGTAGCGGAAAGCTTCAGGTTGAGAACCATCCAGATCTGTAAAGCCATAAACATGAGCCAGTTGACCACTCGAAAGTGACTGACCATTCCAACGAGCCACCTGAGGATCTCCAGCTAAGTGAGCGACGGCACGCCCGACGTAGTGAGGTGTTTCGGAGATGACAAAGTGCGGTTCCTTCGCTGTTGCATCACGCCAGTTGGCTTCAGTAACCCCAAAATGCTCTAGCATAATTTGCGATCGCATCCAGCCAGGAGTGAGCGCAACAGCAGTGCACTGGTGAGACTTAAGCTCTTGCGATAGTGCCCATGCCATGCGAATGACAGACGTTTTCGCCAGGTCGTAGAACAGTGACAATCGATAGTTTTTATCGTTATATTCAGCCGTACCATCGGTAATTTCAACCACCAATCCGCCTGGATTCTTAATTAAAAGCGGCAGTGCAAAATGACTGGTGATGATGTGAGTGTCGATCGCCAATCGCAACATCCGCAACCCTCCGTTGAGCGAGTGCTCCCACACAGGTGTATTCCACTGTGCCAGATATTCTGCCCCCCAAATATCATTAACGAGAATATCCAAACGCCCTTGTTCGATCTCAACACGAGCAACTAGCGCCTGCACTTGTTCTGGATCTAAATGATCGACTTGAACGGCGATTCCCTGCCCACCCGCTTGATTCACTAAGTCTGCTGTTTCTTCGATTGTTTCGGGACGGTTGTACTCGGAGCGTTGAGTACGTGTAGTGCGTCCGGTGACATAAACCGTTGCTCCTGCCGCACCCAATTCAACGGCAATGCCACGTCCTGCGCCGCGAGTCGCTCCGGCCACGAGTGCGATCTTATCCTTCAATGGCTGCATGACCAACCTCCAGTAATCTTTGTCTTCATGCAGCATAAGTGCCATTTCTTGACATCCATTGTCATATTTGAGGAGTACTCTTAATCAAGAGTGTCCATTTCTTTCTATGCGTGCCGATCGCCTCCTCTCTATCCTGATGCTGTTGCAGGTTCATCACCGTCTGACGGCGCGGGACTTGGCACAACGATTAGAAGTATCTGAACGCACCATTCACCGAGATATGGAAGCACTCAGTAATGCTGGGGTGCCAGTGGTGGCCTGGCGGGGTAAAGGCGGCGGTTGGAGCTTGCTCGACAGTTACCAGACTAAGCTGACTGGACTCAATCTGGCAGAGATTCAGACGCTCTTTTTTCCCAAACCCACTCACCTGTTAGCTGATTTAGGCTGGAGTCAGGCATTTGAGACAGCCCTGCTCAAGCTTCTTGTGGCTATACCTGCTGCCAACCGTCAGTATGCAGAAGTGGTGAGCCAACGCCTTCATCTCGATCCAACGGGCTGGCATCACTGGGAAGAAGAGATGTCGGCATTTCCGATTCTGCAAACTGCTGTCTTGCAGGAGCGGCAAGTACAGCTAAACTATGAGCGCGGCGATCGCAAACAGATTAATCGGTTAGTCAATCCCTTGGGGCTGGTTGCTAAAGGTAGTGTCTGGTATTTGGTGGCAGCAGTGGAAGAGGACGTCCGTTCCTATCGCATTTCGCGGGTGTGCCATGCCGCGATCGCAGATACTCCCTGTATTCGTCCGGCTGGGTTCAACTTAGCTGAGTATTGGCAGCAGTCCATGGCTGAGTTTCAAGCCAATTTGCCCCGTTATGTAATTACAGTAAGGGTTCACCCAGAGGTCATGTCTCGGTTGCGGTACGCTGGACATTTCGCCCGCATAGAGCAGATAAACCCACCCGATGCCGATGGACTGATTCCTGTCTCGATTCGGTTTGACCTGGAAGAAGAGGCGTGTGCCTATGTGTTAGGGTTTGGCACGCACATGGAAGTGGTAGAACCGCCCGAACTTCGCGATCGCATTGTAGAACTAGCCAAGGAGGCGATCGCCTTCCATGCTAAACACTCAGGACTTACGCATAGACCCCACATATAGTAGGGGGTGAACGGCTGTTCACCCCTACAAATGGCGGTTTGTAATGAGAAATTTGCGTAAGTCCTGCACTGAAGTTTTATACTGACGGCGTGGCTGGTATAGCAAACTGAACCTTCAAAGAGAACCACTCCTCATCGTTTTTTCAATACGCATTGGTTCCCCTACATTACACACCGTTCAGGTATGGCATTG
>DALYIW010000017.1:38411-56680 GCA_031970155.1 Coleofasciculaceae cyanobacterium CTOTU46601
CGCCCAGCACATGGGATGTCAGTACGCGGTGATCGTCACTCTTGAACTCGGTTACGTCCTTGTACTTTGCCATCTTCCCTTCGCCAGTCATAGCCGGTCCCTCGGCGTTGAGCGTCAATACCTTTTCGTCCGTGTCCAGTTCGCCATCATACACCCAGAGATGGGTCATCATCGACCCAATCCACGTACCCACATATCGGTGCTTCTGCGAGTCGTAGCCGAGTGTCAACATTGTCGTCATAGCACCGCATCCGGGCATCTCACCCTGTCCTTCAGCTAGAATCCAGAGTCCGCCGAGCGATCGCACACTCTCGGTTCCCATAGCCTTTTCAGGAGGCTGATCCGGCCCCATCTTCGCCTCTGTTTCGTATGTCCACTCGCCGACGAGCTTCTGTAGCCAATGGTGTTCGTTGTGCGGTTCAGCCTGCATCGTTGACTCCTGTTGCGTTGTGTTCGTCTCCATTGCTTTATCTCCTTGTGGTGCGGCGACCTGCTGCTAAACTTGCAACGTTCGATGTAATCAGGACTCACGCAGAACTACTACTAGCAGGTGGGCAGTGCCCACCCTACTACTACTACTACTACATGTAGGGTGGGCACTGCCCACCCTACTACTACTAGTACTAGCAGTAGCGTTTAAATCAGCAATTTGCGTAAGTCCTGGTAGTAACAGGATGCTCGACCGAATTAACGTTGCGTTAGTGTTGGCCGCTGTCAAGTGCGTGTGTGGCGTAGCGTCTATTTCATCAGGTCACTGGTTCGCAATTAATCATCCACGGTATGCCAAATTGATCGACAACCATGCCAAAACGCGCAGCCCAGAAGGTTTCCTGGAACGGCATCTGCACCGTTCCGTTTTCTGCCAATGCGTGAAAGATGTGTTCTGCTTCTACCGGATTTTCGATACCAAGTAACACGGAGAAGCCTTTTGGTTGTTCATACTGGTCAGGCGGACAGTCAGAACCCATCAAGTCCTGATTGTTTACTGTAAAGTGGGCGTGCATGATGTTGTTGTGCGATTCGGGGGGCGTTTCTTCTGCCATGGGCGACTCCCCGTAGGTCATTATCGTTTCGATTTTGGCACCCAGGCACTGCTCGTAGAACTTCAACGCTGCCTTACATTGACCGTTGAACATCAGGTAAGGGTTCAATTTAAATTTCATGGCCTACTCCTTGAATCAATGATTGAGGAATGCGATCTCGTGAAATTATCTGTCTACACTTAATGTAGTTCATTTGTACTATAACAGAGCGGCTGACTAGCAAAATCTATCTTCAGAAAGATGCCTCAGTGATTTGTCTTATATTGTTTATGGACAGTTCAGCGCCGAATTGAAGATAGTTGCGGGTACGTGCAGGCGATCGTCGCCTTCGTAGAGTGTCTGTAGTTCTGCGAATGAGGTATCAGGCGATCTAACTGACTCTCTATGGGGCGAATATGGGTTTCACTCTTGCGCTTGTTCGGAATAGTGAAGCCGTAAAAGTCAGATCCAGATATTCATATAACCCAAGACCTAGGTTGTTTAATTCTCGCCTAATTAGTCGCATTTCGGCTTGTAATTAAGAACAACAATCCCGCAGTCAAATGATGTAGCTTTTACTAATGTCATATTTTGTTTGCTGTCAAATTCTTTGAAAATTGTCATTCCGTTACCAATTGCAGTTGGCTGGATGAATAAATGAAACTCGTCAATCAGTCTTTGTTTGATTAGAGACGATACAAAGGTCGCGCCGCCATAAGCGATGATGTCTTTACCGTCTTGTTCTTTTAGTTTAGTGATTTCGTCAACAAAGTTACCTTTTACTAAAACGGTATTGTCCCATTCTGACTTGTCAAGCGTTTTGGTAAAAACAACTTTGTGGGTGTCCGTAAATTTTTTACCGTCTGTAAATTCCGGGTTGTCTGGATTTGCAGCCACGCTAGCCCAGTGAGGAATGAACCCTTCGGCAAGTTTTCGTCCAAGGATGATGCAGTCAACAGGTTCAGTTATATCTTCGACATATTGTTTTAATTCATCGTCCCAATTTGACACTATAAAGTCCATTTCGCCATTGAGTCCCGCAATGTATCCATCAACGGTCATTTGTACTTGAAGTTTTAACTTTCTCATTGTCGTGTTTTCCTTATGTTTCGCGATCAGTTAGTTCATGATTGCTAAAAACTCATCAAGGCAGTCAAAGCTAGAATTCCATCCTCCGATAACGCCCATCTCCTCATGCTTGCGGCGATCTTCGGCAGTGGAGTGCATAATTCGCAGGGTGAGGCGGGTTTTATTGTCTAAGTCCTCAAAGATGGCTGTCGTTACGATAATGCCCCTGGGTAGGTCTACCTTCACCACCTGTTCAAAGCCTTCATCAAATTCATCAGTGGTGACGATCCGCTCCGGCGGTACGACTTCCTTGAAAACACCGTTCGCTGGATACTCGGTGCCATCGGGACTACACATTACATAGCGCCAAGTCCCGCCCGGTCTGAAATCCATCTGTTCGACACGGGTTGTGAAACCTTTCGGTCCCCACCACTGCTCAATATGTTTTGGCTCTGTCCATGCCTTGAACACTAGTTCGCGTGATGCATTGAACACGCGAGTGATGACGATTTCGCGATCGCATTGAGCATCAGCGGAATTATTCTTGTTGCCCATCTTGTTTCTCCTGGGTTTGTAACTCGTGCAGGTAATCATCTAGCCGATCAAGGCTCTCCTCCCAGAATTGGCGATATTGTTCAAGCCAGTCCTCTACGTCCTTAAGAGGCTCTGCGTTGAGCTGGCAGGGTCGCCATTGAGCCTCTCGTCCTCGTGTGATCAGTCCGGCACGCTCGAGTACCTTAAGATGCTTGGAGATAGCAGGAAGGCTCATTTCAAAGGGTTTGGCTAACTCAGTGACCGATGCCTCACCCCTAGCGAGGTGAGCTAGAATCGCACGCCGCGTAGGATCGGCAAGAGCGGCAAAGGTGACACTCAGTTGATCGCTAGACATCTTGGTATTTAACTGCACAGTTAATTAACTAATAGGTTAAATGTACTATCAAAGAATGTCAAGCACTGATTTCATAAATCGCTTGGACTAGTACATTTCAGAAATTTTCTGGCTCACTTCTCTGATTCAAGTCGGCTTGCATCCACTGACGAGTGCCAAAAAATTGACAGGAATAAGCGGCAATTTTTGCCGCAGCAACTAGGGCGTCAGTAAAATTTTCTTGCAGGATGTAGTGACAGAAGGCACCGTGAAATACGTCACCAGCCCCCATCGTATCAATGGCGTTAATCTGTGGCACACAGATTTGACCTGACACGCCACGGCTAAGGTACTCAATGGGTTTTTCACCTTGGGTAATGGCAATGTGAGGAATCCCGATGGAGGAAAGATAAGCTATGACTTCCTCAGAAGTACTGCAACCTGGGGGATAGAAGTTGGCTGAGCAAATGGCGTAATCAACGAAAGGCAAAGTTTTTTCAAATCCGGGCTTCCAACTGCCACCATCAACGATAACTGGGATATTATTGTTTTTTGCAATTTTCGCGATCGCACATCCGGTTGCCATCTGATGACCGTCAATCAGGACTACATCTACTAGTGAGTTAATTTCAACAGGCAGTTGGTCACTACTAGCTTGGATTTTAGTGGCATTCAGGGAAATCACGGCGCGATCGCCTGTGGCTTGGGTGACGATGATGGAAGAAACCGGAGGGGGCTGGCTGGTTGTGGGGTCAAGATCTGCGATCGCCACCCCCTGACTTTCCAAATCGCCTCGAATTAGATGAGTGATGGGGTGAGTACCAACGACACCCAGGATTGTTGCTTGATTACCCAGATAACTAAACGTTACTGCTGCATTCGTCGCAGGTCCGCCAGCGGCGACAGTGTAGTCAGAAGCAACAACTTTTTGGTTATTACCCGGAAGATTGGCGGATAGGTAAACCAGGTCTAAAGTGACCATTCCCACAAAAAGCCCATTTTTTAGCATCTACGCTCTCCAGTGCAGTATGACCTGTTGCCTATCAGTGATTGGAATTGCTCTAAGTTTTGTCATCTCTAGAAACCTCTAATCAACAGATGTGTTTCTTCTGATAGTGAAGACAAGCTAGACATCATGAGTGGGGACGCACAAAGAAAGGATGAAAATTTCTCTTCTCCCCGACTCCCGACTCCCGACTCCCTATTTTCAGATTAGGCATCCTGTAACTATTGTTTGCGATCGACTCAATGAGCAGTAACAATTCATGCTGGAATCCTTCAAAAACTTTTTTACATCAGACTTTTTTATTCCACACGGGCACTGCTACCTGTGGAACCCACAGCTAGTAGGGTTGCACGTTGCATCAGACTTATTGATTGGGTTGTCCTATTACTCAATTCCAATTATGCTGTTTTACTTTGTCTACAAGCGAAGCGATCTACCATTTCAATGGATTTTTCTAATGTTTGGGGCGTTCATTATTGCTTGTGGAACAAGTCATTTAATAGCTGTTTGGACGCTCTGGCATCCAGACTATTGGTTTTCTGGCGGTATTAAGCTAATTACAGCGGTTGTTTCTTTGTATGTGGCAGTAGAGTTGTTTACTTTGATTCCTAAAGCTTTAGCGTTGTCTAGTCCTGCCCAGCTAGAAATTATTAATCAAAAACTGGCACAGGAAATTGACAATTGTGCCTTAGTAGAAGCCGCACTCAAACAAAGCGAAACACGCTTCCGTTTAATCTTTGAACATGCTGCCATTGGAATTGTAGTTGCCGATATTACCGGACAGTTGATGGCGACAAATGCGGCATTCCGACAAATGCTGGGCTATAGCCAAGACGAGTTGTGTGGGATGCATTATAAAGATTTTACCCACCCAGAATCTCTAGCTGTTGAGGAGGTGCTTTATCAAGAGATGATGGCAGATTTTCGCGACTTCTACCAGCTAGAGAAGCTATACATCAGCAAACAAGGGCAGTTAATGTGGGGTCATCTTACTCTTTCCCTAGTGCGCGACGCTGAAGGCAAGCCTGAATTCTGCATTGCCACAGTTGAAAATATCACAGAGCGCAAACAAGCAGAGGTAGCAATACAACTCTACAAAGAACATTTAGAAGAACTGGTAGGAGCGCGAACAGCTGAACTCACGAAAGTAAATGAGCAACTTTCTTGGCAAGCCAGTCACGATGCCCTTACAGGTTTAGTCAATCGCCGAGAATTTCAGAAATGCTTAGAGAAAGAAGTTAATGCTAAGACTTCCTGTCAGAAATCTACCCTGTGTTTTATGGATTTAGATCGGTTTAAAACTGTCAATGATACTTGTGGTCATTGTGCTGGAGATGAACTACTACGTCAAATCAGTAGCTTGCTACAAAATCGATGTCGAAAAACGGATACTTTAGGGCGTTTAGGCGGTGATGAATTTGGTTTATTGCTTTATCAATGTTCGATAGAGGAAGCACAGCGAGTTGTTCAGACACTGTACCAGAGTATCCAGGATTTCCGGTTTGTATGGCAGGATAAAACTTTTGCGATCGGCATTAGTATCGGTGTGGTAGAAATTGATAGTTTTAGCCTAAGTCCAGAAGAGATATTGAACGCAGCAGATACGGCTTGCTATGTAGCAAAAAAACAGGGGCGTAATCAAGTACAAGTCTACCAAGTGAGCGATCTGGAAAGGTATTAGTAACGTTGGGAAGTACGATAACGGGTGAACGACCGTTCATATCATGTCCGCTTAAACGCTGACGATATGGGTAGGTTGGGTCAAGGGACGAGACCCAACATCTGACAAAAGAGGTGTCAACCTACAATTCATAACTAATCAACCGGACATGAGATTACCCCTACTATATGTGGGGTTTATGCGTAAGTCCTGCTCAAGCGCGATCGCAATCAAGAGACTGAATTCCACCCGGTTACAGACTGCTACATACCACCAAATTGCATACGTAGTTCTTCGAGTTCTTTATCCTCTAATTTCCTAAACAGCGGTGGTGGAACATCAAATGGGTGACCTGTACCTAAAGCATCAAGCTTGACAGCATCACTCAGCTTCGTCATGGTGTCAGCTTCCGACAGATGCAGCGCGTCAAAAAGCTTCTGGGAGGTAAATGGAATAAATGGAGCAGATGCGATCGCATAAAGGCGAATTAAGTTAATACAAGTCCGAATCACTAAAGCCGCTTCTTCTCGATTTTCCTTAATGAGCTTCCATGGTGCTCGTTCATCAATATACTGGTTTCCAACTGACCATAGAGAACATAAAGCGTCTGCTGCCTTACGAAACTCCATACTCCTCAACAAACCACAGATTGTTTCGACGAGTTTCTCGCAGGTACTCTCTAACTGTTGCTCTCGCTCACCAGGAACACCCGCTTCTGGAATAGTTGAGCCAAAGTGTGTTGAAGCAAACTTAAGAGTTCGATTGACAAAATTGCCCAATGTATCAGCAAGGTCTTTGTTTACCCTAACTTGCAACAACTCCCAGGTAAATGCAGAATCAGAAGACTCTGGTGCCATAGACATCAGACTGTAGCGCCAATAATCCGGAGGAAGAATCTCAATCGCTTGGTCTAAAAACACTCCCCGTTTTGCACTGGTTGAGAATTTTCCACCATAATAATTTAGCCAATTAAAGCCCTTGATTTGATCAGCCATCTTCCACTCTTCTCTCGTTCCAAGAATCATGGCAGGCCACATAATTGTATGGAAAGGAAGGTTATCTTTAGCCATAAATTGCACGTACTTGGTATCTTCTGTACTGCGCCACCAAGTTTCCCACTCGCTCTCTTTTGAGTTCTCTACTGCCCATTCTTTAGTTGCAGCAATGTATCCAATGGGAGCATCAAACCAGACATAAAACACTTTGTTTTCCAATCCTGGACGTGGGACTGGTACACCCCAGCTAAGATCGCGAGTGATACAACGGTCTTTGAGTCCCTCATTGAGCCATTTCATCGCAATAGATTTAGTGAGATTAGGCCAATCTTGATTTTGCTCAACCCAGGCTCTAACTTCGTCGTTCAGAGTAGAAAGCTTTAAAAAAAGGTGCTTAGTTTTTTGAACTTCTAAGTTCTTACTGCCTGAAACAGCTGAACGTGGTTCTATCAAGTCAGTTGGATCTAATACTGACGTGCAATTCTCGCATTGGTCACCCCTAGCTGACTGATATCCGCAATGGGGACAGGTACCAATAATGTATCGATCAGGTAGAAAACGCTGATCATCAAGAGAGTACATTAGACTGATTTCTCGCTCTTCGATAAAACCATTTTTGTCTAGGCACTCATAGAAATGCTGGGTTAACTCGTGATTATGACTTGACGAGGTTCGACCAAAATAGTCAAATGACAGACCGAGTTTTTGATAAATATCTGCTTGCAGTTTGTGTTGCCTTTGGCAGTAACTTTCTACATCAAGTCCAGCTTCCAAAGCGGCAAGTTCAGCGGGTGTGCCGTGTTCATCAGTAGCGCATACAAAGAGAACTGTTTCCTCTTCCTGCCTCAAGAAACGCGCATAGACATCTGCGGGAAGCATAGAACCAACAAGGTTACCGAGGTGTTTTATCCCGTTAATGTAAGGCAGTGCGCTAGTAATCAAGTACCTCATGTATCCTCACTATCCGTAAATTTAAATTTAAGTTTCTAAAAATGTAACCTACCCCACTCCTCGAAAGCTTGGATGCCAGATTAGAAACACCTTATCAATCTTGTGACGTGAAAAATGAATAGTCCTTTTCTATACTGTTGCTCGTTGAATACCTGGAAGCAATGGAAAACTCTATGTTTAGTCCTAGGTTTAATCAGCCTAACGGGATGTCAATCTGCTCCGGCTCAAGGAGAAATGCGAAATTTAGCTGCTTTACCCAGAACTATCACTGTTTCTGGCAAAGGAGATGTTACTATCCCTACAACTATGAGTCAGGTGCGTTTGGGGGTTGAGATTCAGGGTAAAACGGCTCAGGAGGTGCAACAGGAAGTAGCAAAGCGATCGCAATCAGTTGTACAACTCCTAAAAGCCCGCAAGGTAGAAAAACTCAAAACCACTGGCATCAGCCTCAACCCCAACTATAGCTACAAGGATGGTAAGCAAAACATTACTGGATACTCCGGCACCAACACTGTTAGCTTTGAGATCGATACTGAAAAATCTGGGGCACTGTTGGATGAGGCTATCAAAACTGGAGCAACACGAATTGATGGTATCAGTTTTGTGGCTTCGGATGATGCGATCGCACAAGCGCAACAGCAAGCCATCCAAAAAGCCTCTGAAGATGCCAAAAAGCAAGCCGATGCTGCTCTCAAAGCTCTCAATCTTAGCTCTCAGGAAGTAATCGGCATTCAAATCAATGCAGCTAATCCACCTAGTCCCGTGAATGTCTCCATGCCTAAAGTCGCTCAGGCGACAGCAGAAAGGGCTGACACGCCCGTGGTGGGTGGAGAACAGAAAGTTCAACAATCCGTCACTCTGCAAATTCGCTATTGACGGCTGAGTGTAAACGGGTTTGCAGTCAAGGCTGAGCGAAGTCGAAGCCTTGACCCCACGGATGAGTCAATAGTAGCAATGGCTAGTGAAATTAGCGTAAGCCAGAGCAAGTAAAAGCAGCCCAGTAGCGAGGATGGGAGAAGGGTTCTTTGTCTTGAGAATTTTTTACATTGTAAATTTGATTTGTAATTGAGGCGTACTTCCGATATTCACAATCCCATTTCAAATAGTCTGCTGAACCTGACTCATATTGACTGCGCTTGTTTCTTGCTTCCTTTCGTCCAGCTTCTGTCTGTCTGGATAGTTCTTTGATATCTTCTCTATTGAGTAATTCCTCTTTCTTCAATTCACGCAATTCAATTTGAGCTTGCCGCAAAGATTCAGGGCGGCTTTTGCCTTGGTATCGATGCTGATAGTAAAAGATAGAAAATATTGCTGTTGCCATGTCATCGACTGACCAAAGGCTACTCACAACGTTTCTAGCACCAGCACATAAAAAGCCTGTTGAGAGGGTCAAGATGTCATCAGTTAGAGATTCAGGTACTCCTAAACCCGTCTCGCAACACGAGAGAAAGACATCGCAGAGATTTTGTAGTCGCCAACCAGGAGTGAGAAGTTCTCCTAGGGTAATTGTTTCACCTGCCAATTGCAGTATTGATTCTAGTGGCTCATCAAGGCGAGATTGTGCATGGTGGCTGGAGTGAAGCACTTGGACTCGTGACGCTAGTTGACTATAGTTACTTTTTGTGCATTGGCTGCGACCTTTTAAGCGATCGCTTTCCGGAATGTTGTACAACCGAGCAATTTGTTCGCCCTCAAAACTCGCAAAGGGCAGGTCTTCGGTAGCATCTTCAACAGTGCCGTAGGTGAGTTGCTCTCTCACTTCGCCGCGTTCATTGCAAAACTCCAGAACTTGGCAACTGGCAGTATAGCGGATGAGAAACTTGTCTCCTAGATATTGACCGTTTCCGATGGGCAATGCAGCAAGAGGGATTTGATGTAGTGCCAAGTGAGGTACTACAATCAGCTCCGTGATGTTCCCAAGATGTTGAGAGATGAGGTCATTAATTTGCAAGCGTTGAGCTAGTTCGCTTAAAAATACACTGATTTGAGACTGCCAAGCGCTTCCGTCTTCAATGTAGGGTATTAACCAGTTCTGGAAAATCCAGGATTGCAACGTCTCAGTGCCTTGTCCCGTGCAAGTATGTAGAGTAATTTGGTTTTGCCGCAGGACAAAGATATAGGTGTCCTTGCTGGTGGTGTAGAAACTGAGGATAGCCGTAGTAGGTTGGTCGATGAGCTTCTGCATTGCACAAAAGTCGGGGGCACTAACTTGAATCTCACCAGCTAGCACGGGATCTAGGCGTCTGAGTTGTTCCCAGATTTGCTGTTTTTCGGCTTCTAAAGATGCGATCGCTTCATTGTAAGCTTGGAAGGCAGCGCGATCTTTTGTACTGCTTCCCACTCCCATCAGTTCTCGATTGTTACTGGAATTATTTTGAGAACGTTCTTGGTCAATTTGCTGTTGCAAATCTTCGTATTGCTGCAATAAGTCTTTGACTTCTGGGGGAATTTCGCCAGGTTGGTAAAGGTCATTGCTTGCCATCAAGTCTACCAGGCGTTTGGAACGCGATCGTTCGACGGTTTCAATGGCTTTTTCTAGTTGTCCAGCATTGATGCAAGCTTGCACCATGTTTTCGTAAACATCGATGGCTTCTGCCAGAATCTCTTGACGGCGAGATTCGGAGGTTGCCCAACTACGACTGGTTTCGACAGCTTCAATGGCTTTTCCATATCCCTCAATGGCTTCTTTCCAGAGTCTAATCGTGAAAGCAGCATTACCTAGATTCCGCCCACCTCTGAAACAGTACAGAGGGAATGAAGTAGGTGTATAGATTTCTAGAGCCAACTGGCAACACTTAATCGTTTCTGAAATCTGTTCTTTGTCATAACAGACAGTGCTTAAATTTGCCTGTATCAGCGCCCAACGTTCTGGAAAAGCTTCACGAGTGCATACCTGTAGAGCATTTTGATAGCAGATAGTAGCTTGTTTCAGATTCTTAACCCTATTACCACAAATACGCTCACGGTAAGCATTTCCTAGATTCATTTGAGTCCTAGCCCAATATTCTGGGAAGGCTCTACTAGTAAAAACCTGCAAAGCTTTTTGCGAACAGCTAATCGCTCGTTCCAAATTCTGTTCGCGATTTCCATCAATAAGTTCACAGTAAACAGTTGCCAGGTTATGTTGCGCCCAAGCCCATTTTTCCGGGAAAGTTTCAAGGGTGAAAACCTGCGAAGCATTTTGGAGACAATCAATGGCTTTTTCAAGATTCGCCCCCCGCTCCTCACGAAGGCGATCACGATAGGCAAGTGCAAGGTTATTTTGAATATTTGCCCATTGTTCTGGGAAAGTTTCACAGGTACAAACTTGTAAAGCGTTTTGACAATAGGCAATAGCTTGCTCCAGATTCTCGGCTCGATCACCCTGGATGCGTTCCAAGAAAACAAGTGCTAGATTACTTTGCGTATTTATCCACTCTTTAGGAAAAGCTTTGCGGGTGCGAACTTTTAAAGCATTTTGATAGCAATCAATTGCGTGTTCTAGATTGGTTGAGCGCTCCCCCTGGATACGCTCCCAATAGGCCGATCCCAAATTGTTTTGGAGTTTAGCCCACTCTTCTGGTGATGTTTCGCGAATACAAATCAGTAAAGCATTTGCATAACAACTGATTGCTTGTTCTAGATTTTCTGCTCGATTACCCTGGATACGCTCTCTGTAAACAATCCCTAGATTATTTTGTATCAATGCCCATACTTCTGGGAAAGCCTCAAAAGTAAGAACGGTTTGTGCTATCTCACAACCAGCAATTGCAATCTCTAGATTGTTGGCTCTATTACCTAAAGGAAACCCTTGAATCAACCTACTAAAATCAGCAATTGTTCCGGCGATGCTTACAGCTTCTTCCGAGGTTAATGTAGGTAAGATAGTTATTGCCCAGTCTTGCAATAGTTGAGCAAAGGTACTGTCTAGTTTATCTAGGTTGGCTTGCAAGAGCGGACACACTATTTGTTGATTTCCTGTACTATCTAGGGTTGCTTGCAATACTTCTAGTAAGAAATCACGATAGGCTTGGTTGTGTTGTTTGCCCTTTTTAAGTTTTCCAGTACCAAATCCTTTTCCCATATCGCTCAGTTAGCCTCCCTGATCAAGTCGATCACTATTGAGTCACTACTAGCTTTGATTAGGCAAATCCAAGGCAATTAACAGCGCACGCTCCAATTCAGCCAAAGCTGACTCAGGAAGCACCCCACGCTGACGTAAAAGGCGAGTTTTCGCTAATGCTCGAACCTGTTCCCCAAGTGCCACTGAGTCCCTGTCCAATCCCCCATCAGGTGCTTGGATGAGTACCTGACTCCGATAAATGCGGCGTCCTGAACGATAGGTGGTGCAAGGAACAACAATCACAACCTGACTCGATGCATTGATTAAATCGTTGCTAACAATAATCGCTGGGCGAGTCCCTGCTTGTTCTGAACCTTCAGCCGGATCGAAAACAGCATCATAAACTTCACCGCGTCTCATATTCAGACTCGCCTAGCTGTAACGCTTCCCAATCGGCTTTCTCAAACTCCTTACTAATTGCTAAAGCTTCTTCTTGATATTCTGTGTCATTCGCCATTTCTGAAAAGTCAGCATAAACCACACCATTGTGTCTACAAACTTCTAGTTGCTGAAGTTCAACAGCTTTCTCAACCATCTCAGCGCCGTAGGCAATACAAGCAAGAATGTCATCTCGCTCTATACTGGGATACTGCTCAAGAATCTCCTCCATAGTTTTCCCGCTGGCTAGTAAGTCCAGAATCAGGGAAACCCAGATGCGATGCCCTTGAATATAGGGCTTACCCAAGCCAATATTTAGATCAATAGATATTCGGGATAGTAGCTTTTCTCTACTCATGTTGATTTCCTGAACGATCGGACTTTGGACAAAGACAAAAAGGACTTGGTTCGCAAGAATGGATTCATTGACTAATTAATCCACCCATGTGTTTGAGTAAATGCAGCACATCGTACAAGTCTTGCTCTGGTGTCAGGATAGAGAAGGCTTTCGATAGGCTGTACTGTGGCGTGTCTTGTTGGGTAAGTTTGACGAAAACAAACTCTCTGCCATTGACCAGTAACCCCAACGTTAGGCGATCGCGTTTGGGGTCATCCAGCATATAGGCAAGGGCTTGGGGTAGTGCAGTCATGACATCGAATTTGGTGGCTTTAGATTCAATTACCAGTATCCAAAGCTGCCGCTGCACGACTAAAACATCGATATTGCCCTTAACAATTACGCCTTCATCTTCGGCAGAAATTTTAATAGACGTTTCTGTTTCAATAGCAAAAGGTGGCTGATAGAATCCAGCTAAATCGAGGAGAGGAGATAGGACAACCATTTTGACCGCTTCTTCCGACATGAAACGGCGTTTAGTTAAGTTCACATAGTTGCTTCTCACTCGGTTTAGTGCCTGCTTGTCCGATTCACTTACGGGTGGTGAATCGCTTAACCATTCAGTAAAGCAGGAGTCATCGGTAGCCTTTAACCCAAATTGTTCTTCTAATTCGTAGAGGCTGATGTCTTTAGCAAAGATTGTCTGAACCATACTTTTTATCTCTCCTACTCAGTCACGATTTCCCAACATTTTTGCCAATTTATCCAACAGCTCCTCTGCTAAATCTAGTAATTCAATTTCATCATTATCATCACCGGAATCTCGGTTATTTCCTCCAGTAGTAACACCACCAGCTAAAACCTTTTTGACAGCAGAAATCCGGTCATCTTCTTCAGAAATGCTCAGGCAATTTTCCAGCTCAGCAGCAGTTTCTGAAATGGTTTTGTCTCTCAGTCGCTCCCGTACCTGCACCGCCACCGAGTCATCACTTTCCAGAAACATAGTCAGTTTCTGTCTGACGGAGGTCACTGAGCCTAGTCGAAGTGAGGTAGCCTTGTGTGAGAAGTGCTCAATTGCTGAAAGGACATACTCACGCGGACTCATCCCTGCTATTGATGCCAGCTGTTGCACTTCTATCGGCACATCAATGAGCAACCCACTTTCCGTATCGCTTACCTGATAGAGTTTCTCTCCCTGCTTCACGCCAATGAGCAACTGGGCACCCAGAGTATGTAGATACTTAAGTACCGACTCCAGCTCATGATCCTTGAGTGCCGACTCTAGCTTAGACACCGCAGCTTGTTGCACTCCCAATTCTTGAGCTAACTGTGCCTGCGTTAGTCCTGCCTGGGTTCGCAACTCCCGCATAGCATCAGTCAAATAGAGCCGCAGGTACTCCAGCTTTCCAGCGAGAATTACCTCAGAGTCATCGCTTACCTTCGCTTTGAGCCAGTCCTGAAAGTTGTACTTCTTCATTGTCCTTTCCTACTGTTCAACTCACGCAATCGAAGTCTTGCTGGTTCTTTATCCCTATCCCGGATCGCGCCGTCGTACTTCTTCATGAAAGCGTGCAACACCACGAAACATTGAGGAGTGGCAGTGGTAAGAATGAACCGTGGGTTATGCTCGCTTTTAGTCATGCGGAACTCGTACAAGTCATCCTCCAGCTTCTCGAAAATATCGCTGTTCAAAGATGCCAGACCTTTGTCGCATAAATATCTAAGATTAACTTGGAGCCGCTTAGTTTCTGATGGAGTTAGCACGGGCGTTGGCGCATTTGATGGTAGCTCACCCTCTGGTATGAATCTAACGAAGAAAGCCAGCAAATCCTTTGGTACCTCCCCTCTTGCGTCTAGATACAGCTCCCAAGTCCAAACCACATCCTACCTCACACGATAATATTCCTTTAAAGGAATGTCAATTTGAATTTTATTCTAAAAGACATTAGCTGAGTTAGCCAGTCTTTACCCTTGTTGAGAAGACTAGCTGAACAGCCAACCTTGACAAACTTCAGATTGATTAAGTATTTCTACTCGCCTGCGGCACTTAGGAAAGCAGAGGCTGACTTATTCTCTAAGCAAGACAGGCGGCGACGAAGGCATTTCATCATCAATATCCGAATCTGGTAAAGCCATACGCAGGGGCTTGATTTTTGGTGTTTCGCTACCGTTTGCCGGAACAAAATGAACTTCTAGAGTGTAACCTGCACCAGCAGCCAATTTTGCCAATGTTTCCAGCTTAGGAACTTGTTTGCCTGATTCCATGCGTGCTAGTTGCGATCGCTTCATTCCTACCCTTTTGGCAAATTCTCGTTGAGTCAAGCCACTGGCAGATCTAAGGGCAATAAGCAGACTTACCATGTTAAATTCAGCTTCCAGTAAGTCATACTCGGCTTTTACCGTTGGGTCTGCTAACACATCAGCGCGGATGGAATCCCAAGAAATAGTGTTTGCGGTCATTGACTCTAGGAGGTAGGATTTTCCCTAATTTCTGCAAACTTCTCACATGACTTACTACTCTTAGATTATCGTTAGTGCAGATCGCAACGTTGGTTAGCTGAAAATGAGGCTAATCATGACTTATGGCAGTCTTCTAGGACAGCCTCTTTAAACTTTAAAATGTTTGTCAACAACAAAGGTAATCGCCAAGAAACGCAAAAAGACTAGTCATTTTTTGTCTTTCTCCATACACTCAGCAATTACCTTTGTGCCTGTGGGGCTTGAAGTTGAACGCTAATGACTACGGATAAAAACCCAACTGAGGCAATCCCAGTGTTTCTTCCCAACCCATCATCAGATTTAAACACTGTATCGCTTGACCAGCTTGACCTTTAATCAAGTTGTCGGTGGCTGACATGACGATCGCTCTACCCGTGCGAGGATCGACTTCGACGCCGATATAGCAAAGGTTTGTGCCACAAGCCCACTTGGTTTGAGGATAAGTACCAGCAGGCAATATCCTAATAAAAGGAGATGAGCGGTAGAAGGCTGTATAAATCGTGATCAAATCTTCTCGCACTAATCCAGGATCGCGCAGGGTGGCATAAACAGTTGCCAGTAAGCCCCGCACCATCGGCATTAGGTGGGGAGTAAACTGCACCATGACATCATGACCGGCTAAATCGCTGCAAATTTGCTCGATTTCTGGGATATGTCGATGACGGGCGACACCGTAGGGGGCTACTGAGTTGTCGGCTTCTGCTAGTAATAGATTAGTTTTTGCGGCGCGTCCGGCACCAGATGTCCCAGATTTCGCGTCGATAATCGCTGTTTCTGGGATAACTAGGCCTTGCTTCAACAGTGGGGCTAGTGCTAGAAGACTGGTTGTAACGTAGCAACCGGGACAACCTACAAGCTGGGCTTCGGCAATGCGATCGCGATACAATTCCGGTAAACCAAAAACCGCTAAGTCTGCCGTCTCTTGGTCGTTGCGCTCTCCCCCATACCAGCTTTTGTACGTCTCCATGTTCCGAAACCGATAGTCGGCAGACAGATCAAGAACCTTACATCCCTTAGACAATAAGGTCGGTGCCATCTGATAAGCTAATCCATTCGGCAAAGAGAGGAACACTGCCTTACAGCGAGTAGCGATTTCTTCTAAATCAATCGGCTCAATCATTAGATCAACACAATGACCTAAATGAGGGTATAGATCAGAATATGGCTTGCCAGCGCTGCTATCTCCCCCTAAATAAACTACTTCGACTCCTGGGTGATCCATCAAGAGCCGTACTAGTTGAACGCCGCCATAGCCTGAAGCGCCGATTATTCCTACGGGCAGGCGTCTTAAATCACCCATAATATTTCTTCCTTAAGAGGCTCAAATCGCCAATGTTTAACATTTGCTGCATTCTAGTATCAAAAGTGAACTTTGGTGGTATAAATCTGAGGGAATTTAAATAACAATTGTCAAGAGCAACGTCCGCAACTCCTATGCCTAAACAAACGGGATACAATCGAGGAAGGAAAAAAGTTTAGAAATCTTTACGAGTTGATTACTCGCACTCTTAAAGTGGAATCGCCCGAAACTGATCTATTTGAATTTGACTCGATTGATTCTGCCCTGGCTGACCTGAAAGCAGGTCGTGCCTTGGTAGTGGTTGATGATGAAAGCCGAGAAAACGAAGGCGACTTGATTTGCGCCGCCCAATTTGCAACGCCTGACATGATTAATTTCATGGCGGTAGAGGCACGGGGACTGATTTGTCTGGCGATGATGGGCGATCGCCTCGATGCCCTCGATCTGCCTTTGATGGTTACCAAAAACACCGACAGCAACCAGACAGCCTTCACTGTTAGCATTGATGCCGCCCCACACCTTGGCGTCAGTACAGGCATCTCTGCGGACGACAGGGCACGTACAATCCAAGTCGCAATTAACCCAGAGACTCAACCGAGTGACTTGCGTCGCCCTGGTCATATTTTTCCGATCCGGGCTAGAGAGGGAGGAGTTTTGAAACGGGCGGGTCATACTGAAGCGGCGGTTGACCTGCCCCGACTCGCAGGACTATACCCGGCGGGTGTGATATGTGAAATACAAAATTCTGATGGCTCAATGGCGCGTCTGCCGCAACTGATTCAGTATGCAAAAGACCATCAACTGAAAATTATCAGTATTGCTGACTTAATCAGTTATCGCCTGAAGTACGATCGCTTTGTCTATCGGGAGACGATTGCAAAATTACCCAGTACTTTCGGGGATTTCAAAATTTACGCTTACCGCAATACTTTAGATAGCTCAGAACATGTCGCAATTGTCAAGGGAAATCCAGATGAGTTCCAAGACAACCCGGTAATGGTGCGGATGCACTCAGAATGCCTAACAGGAGATGCCTTGGGTTCTCTGCGTTGTGACTGCCGGATGCAGCTAGAAGCCGCGTTAAAAATGATTGAGAACGCAGGCCAAGGTGTAGTGGTTTATTTGCGCCAAGAAGGGCGAGGCATTGGTTTGGTCAATAAGTTGAAGGCGTATTCCTTGCAAGACATGGGACTAGATACAGTCGAGGCAAATGAGCGCCTAGGATTCCCAGCCGATTTGCGGGATTATGGGATGGGAGCGCAAATGCTCAATGACTTAGGCGTCAAAAAAATCCGCTTAATTACCAACAATCCTCGCAAAATTGCTGGCTTGAGAGGCTACGGGATTGAGGTGGTTGATCGAGTGGCGCTGCTGATTGAAGCCAATGACCACAATTCCACCTATTTGGCAACCAAGGCTCAGAAATTGGGTCATATGTTGTTGCAGACTTATTTGGTCACGATCGCAATTCAGTGGCAAGACGCCCCTCAACCCGTAAAGGAACGCTATGAGCGATTGGAAAAACTACGGCGCTTGGTGCATGATTACAACTTATTATTGCAGGAGGAGGCACGCCCAGTAGCGATCGCTCTGTTTAGCAAACCTTCTTTAATTGTTCATATCGGCTTTGACCAACCTCAACTGGCAGCATCGGATTGGTATCAGCATACTAGTCATCCTTACGTACAAGCGATCGCCCAACTGCTAGATGCCTTGAGTCAATGGCCTCAACTAGGACGCATGGAATTTCTGGTGTCTCCCGGTATCGACCCCCTAACTAGCTTACAAGTCCAGTTAGATCGGCAGACTTTTTCTCTCACTGAGCGACCTTCCTCTGTATGCAACCATTTAACCACTCAAAAAATCTACAGCTTTGAAAAATAGCTAGGAAGCTTTTTGTCTTTTGGTATTGAAAACTAAGCCGTTGTTCATTAGCAAAGCTCAACCGTTGAGAGAAGGGAGTAGGGAATCGAGAATCGGGAATCGGAAAAGAATCTTTTCTTCACTCTTGGAAGTAATAGTTTCTTGCCACTCCCTACTCCCTACTCCCTACTCCCTACTCCCTACTCCCTACTCCCTACTC
>DALYIW010000018.1:0-9226 GCA_031970155.1 Coleofasciculaceae cyanobacterium CTOTU46601
TTTTGTTAGTGACCCACCAAAGTCGAGAACGATTAGCAAACCTGGAAACAATTTTCTTTTTCTTCGTTTCACGGGAATAAGTCAAATAAAATTATAACGATGTAGAACAAACTCAAATGTCATTGTGACTCGATTGGGTCATGCTCGGACTAAAATGGGTCAAAATTGAGTCAAAAACACGGCAAAACAGAATTTATTAAAACTTAATAAGTTAGTTAATGGTGTTTTGACCAAGGTTGAAGAGATTAAAAAGCAGCCCAAAAGTGACACAATCAAGACCGAAAATGGCACAAAAAAGTCTGTTCGTTCAACTAACAAATTCCTAACATTTCATCACCCTAAAGATCTATTGCTCAAAAGTTAGAGGAAGAATTTTTTCAACGGCTGAAACCCGCATAATTATAGGATTTTTAAGTTGTCCTCTAACCAA
Source organism: Coleofasciculaceae cyanobacterium CTOTU46601 (assembly GCA_031970155.1). Classification (GTDB taxonomy): domain Bacteria; phylum Cyanobacteriota; class Cyanobacteriia; order Cyanobacteriales; family Coleofasciculaceae; genus DALYIW01. Next base: position 431 of record DALYIW010000018.1, read on the forward strand.
AGGAGTAGTCAAATTTTTGAAGAATGGTAGCGTGAGAATACCAAAAAAACAGGGTCTTTCTCTACCCCAGGTTAGACAACGAATATGAAGAGAAGAAAACAATTTTTTTTGACTTCATTCTCTAGATAGATTTCAGTCGAAGCCCCTCCCCATCTCGAAAAAAGCCCGGTAGATTGAGGATATTGCAAGAGGAACGCCACCTCAGCTATGGGAGCAAGCAAAGTCGAGATATATATTTTTTGTATCTTTAGCAGTTATCTCGACTCTGCTTGCCACAGGGGAAACCCCTTTGGAAACCCCTTGTGGATTATTGAAGGAATTTTGAGCGTGTAAGAAAGTGAAGCGTACCTTTGGTGTACGTTCTTCAACCGTTTTTGTACAAAAAAGAAACAGCAAAGATGAACAATGGAACCGCCCTGTACAGCAAACAGGAAACCTTAAACCCAAACTCCGCTACTGGGATAAACGGGGCAACCCTGAAGCCAGTGCCATAGTCGAAGCCCTGACAACAGAACACCTGATGACTTTGTTGGATGACGCGTTTGGAATCAAGCGCACAGCTTCCAACAAACCTCCCAAACCCCAGCCAGAACAAGAGAATTCAATTCAAGCCTAAACAGGAAAGATAATCGTGAGCCAAAACACAAAAAACTTCCAGGAAATTAGCCTTTATTTCAAAAACCAGCCAATCAACATTGCAATTACCAAGCTAGGAGACTGCTGGTGGAACTTAAGAGACCTCTGCTCCTCACTGGAATTAGAACTCTGGCAACCCAAAGAAAATCAGGAAGAATTAATTTCAGCAGCGAAGACATTTAAACTGAACAATAGGCACATCAAAGAAATAACAACAGCCGGGGATAAGGCAGCAGAAATAATGCTCAACTTCTCCGGACTAGAAAGGCTAGTCGATTACGCTCCAGAAGTTACGCTTGTCAACGATTTTTGTGAATGGATTGTTGAAATAGCCTTCCCAGCTATATGGGAGAACCAACCAGAAGAAACGTTAATCCTAGTAAAAGGTCAAAAACAGGAATCTTCAGAAGCGAATCAGCCGACCGAAGAAACGGCGCTCCTCATGGCTGCCTAATAGAATACTTGCAGACCCCTGCTTCCGGGATAGGGATTTGGAATTGAACAAATGATAGGTTATACAGAACCCCTGGTTAGACAAGAAGTAAATCAAGAAGAATTCGAGTTTGCTGGTCATTTTTTCTTGGTCCGAATCGAGGGAGAGAAAGGAAGCCTAGAAAGAGCTTCTCTAAGTCTTAATCGCTTGGGAATTACCTTGCCAGTATCAAGAGACAAAATCCCAAGAGCGAGAAAACAAAGAGTCAACTTAAAGATAGTTTTCCACAGTGGAGAATCTCAGACAAACGCCAGATTTTTGAATTGGGCAATGGAAATAATTATTCCCAAACTTGAAAAGATAAAATACCATCAAACGGTCAAAGGAAAACTAGAAACAACAGTAGAACTCAGCGCCGTAGGAAATAGAGGAAATCCTCACCTAGCTGTCTACGAAGCTAGGTTATAGAAAGTCCCAGGTAATAGTGCGAAAAACAGAGCGTGAAGACAAAGACAGCACAACACCTACTCCTGCTGGAACCCGAACAGAAAAAGGAATGGAAAAGAAGAGCATCTTTAGCGGGAATGACTCTCAACAAATACATTAGGAGTTGTGTTGAAAAAAGGAAAATAACCGTTCAGCAAACAGTTAACTTAAAGTTGATTATTCAGCTCTCAAGAATTGGAAACAACTTAAATCAACAAACAAAAGCCATCCACACAGCACTTAAATCTGGAGAAACCCCAGACAACTGGAATGAAAACCTACAAGCTGTGGAAGAGACTATGAGCCTGTTGAGGCAAATCCAGGCAGAGTTGATGGGATTGAGAGACATTGATCGGGAAAATTACAAAGGGTAAGGAATTTGCTGGCCTACTTCAGTATGTATTCTCCAAAGCTACAGCGGAGTACATCGGAGGAAACATGATAGGGAAAACCACCGAAGAACTGAGGATGGAATTTAGAAGGATAGCAAACCGCAACGAGCGAGTCCAAAATCCAGTTGCTCACATCAGTCTAAGTCCCAGTCCAAAAGAGCGCATATCAGACGCAACCATGTTGGAATTGGTATCGGAATACATGGATAGACTCGGATTCGGAGAATGTCAGTGGGTAGTTGCCAAACACAGCGACACCCAGACACCGGAAGGATTACCAAGAGTGCACTACCATATAATCGCTAATCGAGTGAAGATAAGCGACAACAAGGTGGTATCGTCATGGATGGATTGGAAGCGAACAGAGAAAATACTCAGGGAGCTTGAACAAGAATTTGGACTGATGCAAGTCCCTTGTAGCTGGGAAGTAGAAAGAAGTGCTCCCAGCACCGGACAAGAGCGGCGCAAGAGACGAGAAAAGCAACAGTACGAACAAGGATTGCGACACTCTCCACCCGACGAACCAGTTAAGGTACAAATCCAGCAAGCTGTAGACCAAGCTGCTCTGAATAACCTAACAATGCCACAACTGATGGTTCGGCTTCAGGAAGAGTGGGGGGTAACAGCTCGTATTGGATTAACTCGTACCGGGAAAATCAAGGGAATCAGCTACTCCAAGGATGGGGTTAGCTTGAGTGGCACTCAGCTAGGAAAAGCCTATACGTTCCCCGGACTGCAAAAGTATAGAGGGATAAGTTACTCCCCAGAGCGAGACGACGAAACTATAAGGACGTTCAACACACATCGTAGTCTTTATAGCAGCAGCTCCACCGAAAAGAAGCCGACAGACACAACTGTCCCAACGGGTGTGGAATCTGGAACTGCCACGCCAGAGGAACACAAAAGTCAACTCAAACATTACCAAACGCACTTTGTTGCTAACACCTTGGCAAAATACCTGAACTCACTCTCGACAAACTACCTAGAGGGAAAAAAGTACATCGGTAAATGGGAAAACGAGCAACTCACCCTACACGAGAAAGTCGAGTCACAAAATCCAACAGAGATATTAAGGGTTGAGTACGAGCGCACCCAACACTATTGGATTGGCATAGTTTCCCAGCTTAGAGAACAGCACATCAGGGATTTCGAGGAGATTGATAAGGAGCTGCTTAAAAGGGAAAAGAACAGCTATGACAAGCATTACACGAATAAGAAGGAATCAATCGAGCTGGAGTAAATAATGTTTAGATGTCCTCAGTGCGGCAGTGAAAACTGCTCAAAAGTGTCAGTTCTCTACGATAAAGGAACTGTCAAGGTTACGACTAAAGGAAGTTTTTTCGGTCGAGAAAGTTCTAATCTGGGTTGGGTCTCTGGTGAATTTAACAGCAGTACAGAGCAGAAATCTAAATTAGCAAGCCAGCTAGCTCCACCAAAACCTAAAGACGTAGGGAGGGCTTACAAATTCTTAAGTATCGGCTCCCTGCTTGGTGTAGCTTTGTTATCAAAAATCCTGAAATTATCAAGGCTAGAAAACCTCATTTTATTGGGGATAACAATCGGGATGGTTATCTACTTTGCGCGTCAAAAAAGGAAAGTGCAGCACGAGTACGAGCGCCAAGTATATAGCCCTCAAAAAGAAAAATGGAACCGCTCCTATATGTGCCATCGGTGTGGAGAAATCTATGAAGTCAAGCCTCAGAAAGAACTTGACTTTAACAGCTTAGTTTATCAAAAACAAATTTCTGAGAACAGATGAAAGAGTCATTTTCACTAACACCGATAAATTATCGGCAAAAATGGAACGAAGAAATCCTCACGCGCCGAGATGAGCTATTAAGAAGATTTCCGGACTTCGCTCCGTCTTTTGTACTCCAACAAGTAGGAGAAGGTTTTGAATACAGCTTCCACATGGAACCTGTAACAAAAAGAGGGCGAAAACTAGCCGAGACCTTGCCAAATTTATTTCCCAGGTTCAGGCAGTTACAGCCGATTGAGATGTTGTGGAGAGATGAATCGAGAAGCGAGATTGACGTATTTCTCGCTCTGTTCCCTTCACAAGTCTCGCTAGAAGAAAAACTGCTCGAGCAAAAAACTGAACAGATGGAGGAAAAAATCCAACAACAAAAAGAAGCTAGATTGACCTTAGCCCGTATAGGAATAGCAACATTACTGGTGATGTTGTTAGGAATTTTAAACGACTACTCGAAAAAGTCAAATACCGAACCTCTTTGTTCAACAAATAACCCAACTCTTAGGATAGTCAGATGAAAATTTTATTCACATTGTTTCTCTTTAGCATGTACTTTGTCGGCGGTTGCTGGCTAATACATACCCCTGATAATAAGAACAAATTGAAGGGCGAAGAAGAACCTGTTGACAGGAGTCAAAACAGCTCAGCTTGTCATGAGGAAGAAAGCGAGAATCAAGCAAGGGAAAACCTGCCAGAAACTCCCTTAGAAGAAACGAGAGAACCTCAAGAGATAGAACCTGCAAGTGTTGAGGAAACAATCGCTTTTGATACCAGTCTCATAGAGGAAGAAATAGATTTGAGCCAGCTCAGCTTAACAGCTTGCAGAGCGATCGCAGGAAAGCTGACAAAAACCGATAAAAACCGACTGGGCATAACTCAGAAAGTTAACTAAAAAGATAAACCAGTCGAGCAGCTCCGGAGGGAAATAAGGAACCGTTTCAGGCGCTATCCCAACGAAGTGAGACCTGTGATAGCGCTCCTAGCAAACGCCAAAGCCAGAATGAGAAAGGACAAATCAGTCCCTCTCGCTTCTCAATCGCAGGAGGAGCCAGCAAAAATCGCTTAAAAATTAAATTTCACGCGCCACCCCTCGCTCTCAATCGCTGCGGCAGTTTTATTGAACCACCTCGAAGAGTGTTTTGACGCTCTTCGAGGATTTTTATCTTTTCTGGGGGGGGAGCACTTGATGGGTCAGTTGGACTACTGCGGACAATCGCATCCAATTCTTGGGGTACATCCTGGAGTGGATTAAATCCAGCTTTTGCCTCAGAGTGACGACAGCTCTGATATCTTGAGTGTAGTCGCGAATCTCCTAAATTCTGAGCAGTTCTAAAACTCGCTGGGCTTCGAGAAGATATGTAGTGAGATCGAGGCGTAGCTAGGTAGCCTTCAAGAAAAAAGCATTAATGAAGAGTCTTAAACTGATTCTTATCGCAATAGCCGTTCCAGGGTTTTGGCTGGTGTCAACAGCTATTGTCAACGCGCAAACCGAGGGAACAGTTGAACCCGCCCAGCTAACTGTAGCTGGGTCGCGTGGTGCAGTTGAAACCCGCCAGATATTTGTTCGTACTACCAACCCCATCAAAAACTTTCAGGCGAACCCGCTGGATTTAAATCGAACTGATGGAATTGCTGTTTTTCCGGCAGCAGCAATCCTCCCTCAAAAAACACTAGTCAACCAGAATAAGCCTAATGAACTCACTGTTCGGGTGAAGTTTGACTTGCAGAAGGTACCTAGCAGCGGAGAATTTAACGGGAAACTGCGACTGAGCTACCAGGATGGTGAACTGACTATTCCAGTGACTGTGAGGGTTAAAGACCACTGGCTTCTACCGCTAATTGTGCTACTCATTGGTACCGGGTTGGGTGTGAGTGTTTCAATTTACCGTGCTCAGGGCAGACCGCGTGATGAGATCTTAGTGCGTGTAAGTCAGCTCCGTTCTCAGATACAGGACGATAGGGATTTAACAAAGGCAGAGGCGTTTCAATCGAGAGTTGAGGCGCAGTTAGTAGATGTGAAAATGGCACTTCAGGGAGAACGTTGGGAAGAGGCTCAAAATGCTGTCAAGCAAGCGGAAATGATTTGGAGCAAATGGACTAAGGGGCGCACTGACTGGTTGGCACAATTAGCCTATCGTGACGAACTGCATGAGCGGTTGCAAGATATGAATCCCAGTATTCCTTACGTGCAAACCGTGCGTCGCCACCTGGAAGATGCTGTTCGGGAAGCTGCCGATCTGGATAGTCCTCGTCAATTACGCGATCGCTTGGAAGAGTTGGCACAGCAGCTCAATCGATACATCCAACTCCAAACGAAAATGAAACAACTGAGTAACCTATTAACTCAGCTACCTGCTGACCAAGCCGCGCTGTGGCAGCCGAAGGTGCAGAATTTGGAGCAACAGATGGATTCTTTGCAGCCATCTGACTTGACGAAGGATACAAATCTTCAGACAGAAGTGGAAGGAGCGATCGCTCAAATCACCCAACTGGTTTTACAACAAGAGGGAACAGGGGCTACTGCAAAGGGACTGATCAAACAGAGTTTAACAATACCTCTACTTGCGCCTGCACCATCGGTCAGTTCGTTGACTTGGGAAGAGCGAACGAGGGGTGCTAGTCAGCGGTTGAAGGATTCACTTTGGCTAGCTATGGAATTGCAGTGGTGTTCCTGGCTGGAGCAGGCTTTAGTCAACTGTATGTTGACCAACCTACCTTTGGAGCCAACCCTTGGAAGGACTATTTTGCACTACTAGCTTGGGGCTTTGGGGCTGAGGCCACCAGGGATGCAATTACGAAGGTAGTGCAAGGTTGGGGCTTGCCTGGGTTGAAGTGAAGAGCAAAACTTCTTACATCTTAATCTTTTTTGTCATCCTCGCTCTATACTTTACCGCTTACCCTTTGCAACGGTAAAATCTTCGTGACGAGACACTTACAGGCCTATAATATCTCCTGGTGATACTTAAACGGGAGCTCTGTTTTCTTGCTTCTGAACCGCTTCTTGTGTTACGACGATAATATCTGCTTCTCAAAGCTCTCCAAGTTCTTGAGCCAACCTTTCCATCAACTACCAATCCTCTGTCTCTCTGGAAGCGGCGAACGCTAGCTTCTGTGATACTGCCAAAGCGACCCGTTGAGGGAACATTTTCAGGAAAATAGCCTAAACTCTTCAGCCTTTCCTGTAAAAAAACTATATCTTCGCCATAACTCCCCCGACTGAGCAATGCAAATGCTGGAGTGGAAAACATCAAAGCCAGCGCTAAACCAGCCGTCGAAACTTTAATCAAAAATTTAGGATTAAGCATGAACACCAGCTTTGGTGCCCTCTGACTTAGATTTAAGACTGACAACTCTAAGCTTGCATAGCTATTTTTTAGAGATAATCTACTTTTTTGGGGTTGCTGATTTCTTCCGTTAAGTTCGGATAATGTTGAGGTTTCATAGGCACAAGCCAAGTGCAAATACGCTAAACTTTCCATTTTTGAAAAAATATTTAAGGTCTACAAAGATGATGTTTATCATTGAGCAAATTAGAGCTATATTGTAGGTAATTATTGAGTTGAGCGCAACTGCGCTTGAGTAAATTATTTAGATCTAAATTCCATAGTGTTACTGTACCGTCATTAGCAGAAGCCATAATTTTGCTGTCGGGACTAAAACTGACACCCAAGACGAAATTATCCGCCTTGATGACATCGGCTCCGTGGAGGGTATGCAGTAGCGTACCTTCGAGGTTCCAAAGTTTAATTGTCTGGTCGCGACTAGCGGAGGCAATAATCTTACCATCGGGGCTAAAACTAACATCCTCAACCATATCACTGTGCCGAGACAGAACACTTCTCTGGGTACCATTAGACCTTAAAAGTTTGATTGTTCCGTTCTCACGAGCCAAGGCAATAATTTGACCATCTGGGCTAAAGTTCACATTCCTAATTCCCCGTTCGCGACCTTTGAAAGTCCGGCTTAATTTGCCGTTCTTTGTCTCCCAGAGTTTGATTGTTCCATCCCCACTAACAGCAGTAATCATCTCGCCATCGGGGCTAAAACTCACGCCCGCAATACTTTCCTTATCTCCTGAGAGAGTTTGAATTAATTTGCCGTCAGTGGTTTTCCAGAGTTTGACACTTCCGTCCCCGCTAGCAGAAGCGATAGTTTGACTGTCAGGGCTGAAACTGACACTCCTAACCACCTTCTGATGGCTTCTAAGCGTGTGAAGTAGCTGGCCATCTAAGCTCCAGAGTTTAACTGTTTTGTCATTACTAGCTGAAGCAATGATTTGACCATTCGGGCTGAAACGAACACTCCTGACTGCATCCTGATGTCCCAAAAGAGTGTGAAGTAGCTTGCCATCTAAACTCCAGAGTTTGACTGTTTTGTCATTACCAGCCGAAGCTAGAGTTTTGCCATCAGGGCTAAAACTGACAAAATGAACCCAACCTTTGTGACCCTGGAGGATGATGGATGATTCCCTCGTTACTCTCCAAAGTCTGACAGTATTATCCTCACTAGCTGAGGCAACGATTTGGCTATCGGGGCTGAAAGTTACTTTTGTACCTGGTCGTTTGTGTCCCCAGAAAGTTTGGAGTAGCTTGCCATTTAAACTCCAGAGTTTGACCGTATAGTCATTTTCCTCCTCGCTGGCTGAGGCGATGGTTTTGCCGTCAGGGCTGAAACTTATGTTCGTGACTGACCCAACTAGAAAACTTCTGATTAGCTTTCCATCCAAACTCCAGAGCTTTACGGTTTTGTCCTCACTAGCAGAAGCAATAGTTTTCCCATCGAGAGGGCTAAAACTCACTGCTAAAATTTGGTCTTGATGCCTTGAGAGAGTTCGGAGCAGTTTTCCATCTCGTCTCCAAAGCTTTATAGTTTTGTCCTTGCCAGCGGAGGCGAGTATTTGACTGTCTGGGCTAAAACTTACTGCATAGACCTTATCACTATGCCCTTGGAGAGTTCGGAGTAGCTTTCCCTTTTGAGTCCAAAGCTTCACGGTTTTGTCCACGCTGGCGGAGGCGAGTATTTGACCGTCTGGGCTAAAACTTACTGCACTGACCTCATCACTATGCCCTTGGAGAGTTCGGAGTAGCTTTCCCTTT